>NZ_CP012371.1:963033-1284045 GCF_000619905.2 Nitrosospira briensis C-128
TTGCGACGAGAGGCTCGCGGGAACCACGACCATCGATACTGATGCGATTTGGGGAAATGCCCCGGCTCACCAGATAGTCCCGCGTACTGGCCGCACGGTTTATGGACAAGGGATTATTGATTGCATCGCTACCCGAGTTGTCGGTATGTCCAATGATCGTTACCTGGGAAGCAGTGTTATTGCTCAGGCTCGTCGCAAAACTATCCAGCACTGGTTTGAAATCATTTTTGATCTCCGCGCGGCCGGTATCAAATGAAATATCGCTGGGGATATCCAGCTTCAGGCGGTTATCCGATGTCTTGACGACTTGTACACCCGTACCTGAGGTAGCTTGTTCCATTTCCTTTTTTTGCTGTTCCATTCTTCTGGACCACACATTCCCGGCAATGGCCCCAAGGCCGGCACCCGCAGCGGCACCAATCGCCGCACCTGTCCCTTTACCTGCAAGAGCGCCAATTATTGCGCCTGTACCTGCACCGATCCCGGCGCCTATAGCCGTGTCTCGAGTTCTGTTATTTTGCGTTTCAGGCGTACTGGCACAGCCACCCATTGCCAAGACTATCGCGATGGAAATAATTGATAATTGGTTACGCATGATTTTCTCCTTATTTGTCGGTAAAGTTATGTGGAGCGGCGATTATTTCTTCACATCATCAGCTCGCTTAAGCTAACTCTAGCAGAGGATGGACGAAAACGAATTTTTTTACCGGTAGAAGTGCGGCTATTCTATTTGTATCTCTTCCTCAGGATCGTGATGGGTGAAAAAAGCTATCAATCACCCTCGTGGATGATGCAGGGCATGAATGCGCTTCAACCGTTCGCGCGCCACGTGAGTATAGATTTGCGTGGTGGAAATATCTGCATGGCCCAGCAGCAATTGCACAACGCGTAAATCAGCACCATGATTGAGCAGATGCGTAGCAAAAGCATGTCGCAACGTGTGTGGCGACAACGGCTTGGCGATCCCTGTCTGGCGCGCATAACGTTTGATCAGATACCAGAAAGCCTGGCGTGTCATGGCCGAGCCACGAGTGGTAATGAACAGTGCGTTACTCGATTTCCCCTTCAGCAACTCCGGTCTGGTCTCTCTAGTGTAGCGAGCGACCCACTCCAGCGCGTCTTCGCCCAATGGTGTCAACCGCTCTTTTCCGCCCTTGCCGATTACTCGTACGATACCCATGTTCAGGCTGATTTGCTGGCTTTCCAGGCTGATCAGTTCAGATACGCGGAGTCCGCTTGCGTATAGCACTTCAAGCATGGTGCGATCACGCAATCCCAATGGAACCTTGACATCGGGCGCATCAAGCAAGGCTTCCACATCCGCCTCGGTGAGGCTTGCCGGCAAATTACGGGGCAGCTTGGGCGTATCAATGTTGAGACTTGGATCAGCCTGAATCTTTCCCTGGCGCAACAGGAAACGGTAGAACCGCTTTAAACTCGACAGTTCGCGGCTGGTAGTGCTCGCCTTCACCCTGGCGGAAACCTTATAGGCAAGAAACTCCAACAGATCGGGATGAGTCGCCGCTACCAGCAAGCTATCATTCTGTTTTCGCTCGCTCTGTTTAGCCAGCCATTGACTGAATTGCTGCAGGTCGCTGCGGTAGCTTTCCAGCGTATTACGCGACAAACCATCTTCCAGCCACAAGGCATCCGAGAATTCGTCCAGCAAGCATGAGTCAGAGTCAAGCTCAGGCCCCTTCATGGTGCAACAGCCAGCGTTTGATAGTAAGCGGGACGCCGTCGCTCGCATTCATAAACCCGCCCAGCCCGCCGTTCTTAGCAATAACGCGATGACAGGGAATAATTATCGGAAGGCGGTTGGCTCCGCATGCCTGCCCCACGGCACGCGGGGCTGAATGCAGTTGTGCAGCAATATCGCCATAACTACGTGTAGTCCCGCTGGAGATGTCCTGGATGGCACGCCATACCCTGCGCTGGTGAACCGTGCCGCCAATGTGCATCGACAGATCGAATATAAAGCTCGGATCAGCCAGATACGCCTGCAGCTGCTGGCAGACTTCCTTGGCCAAAGCAGTGCGCGGCGCAAGTAACGGCGTGTCGGTGGGCAGGTATGCTATATCGGTCAGCCAGTCTTCCTCGATGCGAAGACCGAGTACGGCAAATGGGGCAGCGAGCTTTGCTTGATAGTCATCTGCTGATTTTTCTTTATGAGCAACCTTAGGCTTCATCATGACAATGTTGTGGATCGCTTATTCATCGTACTTACCATGCTGCCTGGGACAGAGAATTCAGTCAAAGAGGCTTTTGAAAACAGTATACTGTCTGCTTTGACTTTATGCGGACAGTCCGGCGATAATCAACCATTATCCGGCTTGAGTAATCTGTCGACAAGACCCCTGATCGAGGAGCAAGTGGTGAAATTTAATATAAAAAGCGGAAACCCGGAGAAGCAGCGCAGTGCATGTGTGGTGGTGGGCGTATTCGAGCCGCGCAAATTGACCGCAGCGGCGGAAGCCATGGACAAGATCGCCGATGGCTATATCGGCGGCCTATTGCGCAGCGGCGATATGGAGGGTAAGGCAGGCTCTGCATTGGTGCTGCACAATGTGCCCAACACCTTGTGCGATCGAATACTGCTGGTGGGACTCGGCAAGGAACAAGCGCTCAGCGATAAAGCGTACTGCGATGTGGTGCGCGGCGCATTCAAGGCGCTGCATGGCACAGGCGCTACCGACGCCGCCCTGTTTTTGAATGAGGTGCCGGTCAAAAATCGTGAAACCGCATGGAAAGTTACACAAACCGCCATTATCGCGATGGAAAGCAGGTATCGCTTCGATCGGCTCAAGAGCCAGGTTGAAGAAACCAAACCGCCTCTTCGTAAAGTCACGCTTTGCACCATGGACGAGGGCAGCCGCGTAGAACTTGCCGCCAGCGAGGAAGCCCTGCAGCAGGGCCTTGCCATTGCCGATGGTATGAATCTGGCCAAGGATTTAGGCAATCTTGCGCCCAACATCTGTACCCCGACCTACCTTGCGGAACAGGCCATCGACGTGGCCAAGGCTTATAAGCTCAAGGTTACCATTCTGGAGCAGAAGGACATGGAGAAGCTCGGCATGGGCGCATTGCTGGCTGTTGCCCGTGGCAGCCATCAACCCGCCAAGCTGATCGCGCTGGAATACTGGGGACGGACGAAGAAGGAAAAACCGGTCGTGCTGGTGGGCAAGGGCGTCACTTTTGATACCGGCGGCATTTCCTTGAAGCCCGCAGCGGAAATGGATGAAATGAAGTACGACATGTGCGGCGCGGCCAGCGTGCTCGGTACCATTACAGCGGTGGCGAAAATGCGGCTTCCCGTCAATGTGATCGGCATCATCCCCACCACCGAAAATATGCCGGGTGGCAATGCCACCAAGCCCGCCGACGTCGTTACCAGCATGTCCGGGCAAACCGTGGAAATTCTCAATACTGATGCTGAAGGACGTCTGATCCTGTGCGATGCACTGACTTATGCCGAGCGCTATGAACCCGAGACCGTAATAGATATTGCCACCCTTACCGGTGCTTGTGTCATCGCGCTCGGCCATGTTGCGTCGGGATTGCTCAGCGCGGATGAAGAACTGGCGGAGGAATTGCTGCACGCTTCCGGGAAAGCGGCGGATCCCGCTTGGCGGCTGCCGTTATGGGACGAGTACCAGGAGCAACTGAAAAGTAATTTTGCCGATATCGCCAACATTGGTGGCCGCGCCGCCGGAACCATTACCGCAGCCTGCTTCCTGTCGCGTTTCACGAAGAAATATCGATGGGCTCACCTGGACATAGCGGGTACTGCCTGGAAATCCGGCAAGGAAAAAGGAGCCACAGGCCGACCTGTGCCCCTGCTGACACAATTCCTGATCGGGCGAGCGGCGAAAAAAGGGCCTGCTGAGCATAAATCGAAATAGACTGGCATGACCGAGATCGACTTCTACTCCGGCAGCGAGGATAAACTTCATACCGCTTGCCGTCTCGTCGCCAAAGCGTTGCAGAAAGGCTTCAAGGTAATGATTTATACGACCGATACAACAATGATCGAGCGGCTGGATAAACTTCTATGGACTTTTTCTTCAATCGATTTTATTCCTCACTGCCGTGCTGACGACAAGCTGGCCGATGTCACACCGGTCATACTTGGCTACGCCGCGAATCTTCCACACGATGATGTCCTGCTCAACCTGGATGTTGAAAATCCTTCGTTCTTCAGCCGCTTCCGGCGTTTGATCGAAATCGCCGGCACCGCGCCGGAAGATACGCAAGCGGCGCGAAAACGCTATCGCTTCTACCAGGATCGGGGATATGAAATTCGCCATCATAAGCTTGGAGCGGTATAGTTAAACTAGGTAGAGTTGCGAATATATCCTGCATCCTTCCCTCTCGCGGATACTCCTATTTCCCACCATTCCACCTATTCACGAATGCCGGCACTTCCATGACAGACAGCAGCGATGAAACGACGCCAGAAGCTGATTACAACGAAATTCTGAGCAAGCTCGAAGCGTTGCTGCGCAAGCACCAGGGCAACCCATCGGCTTCAGCCTCGGTTGAAACGGATGGCAAAGCCGAGGCTTTTCATAGTGCTGCTCACGGAACTGCATTAGAGCAGAGACCGTTGATAGCGGTAGACGAGATACCAACACTTACTGAAATAGTATATCTGGCACCTGAAACACTGTCGCCTCAGCCTGATATTACATCGCTGCTGGAGCAAATTCTGGATGCCGCGCTCGGGGATGCGAAGGTCGACCTGCATGCCGATGCGAGAAAAATATTGGTTCAGTCGCTGGAATCCCGCTTATTCGGACTTTGAGCGGCTTTCGGCTTCTGGCCCCACCCGCGCATCCGCTTAGCCTCATTCTGGCCGGCCACCGCTTCAGGATAAACATCACCCGACGATAAGCGTCGCTGTTTGCGTCCGCACCTTCCGTTATAATTCCCGGTTTCCCGCCTCCCCGTCAACATCCATGGAACTCGAAAAAAGCTTCAATCCCCGTACCATCGAAAACCGCTGGTACTCGCAATGGGAATCCGCCGGCTATTTCAAATCCATGTCCGATGGAACGCCTGCCGGGGCAGGGGCGATTTCCGCCTACTGTATTATGCTGCCCCCGCCCAACGTAACCGGCACACTGCACATGGGCCACGCTTTCCAGCATACCTTGATGGATGCGCTTTCACGTTATCACCGCATGTGCGGGGAAAACACGCTATGGCAGCCGGGCACGGATCACGCCGGGATTGCAACGCAAATTGTGGTGGAACGCCAACTGGACCAGCAGAATATCAATCGCCGCGACCTGGGGCGGGAAGAATTCATCGAGCGCGTATGGCAATGGAAAACGGAATCCGGCTCCACCATCGGTCGCCAAATGCGGCGGCTGGGTGCCTCCTGCGACTGGTCGCGCGAACGCTTCACCATGGACACAGGATTATCCCGAGCCGTTACTGAAGCTTTCGTCCGGCTTTATCGCGATGGCCTCATCTATCGGGGCAAAAGGCTGGTAAATTGGGATCCGGTGCTGCAGACCGCGGTTTCCGATCTGGAAGTGATATCCGTAGAGGAGGAAGGATCTCTCTGGCATATTCTCTATCCACTCGAAAAGGACGGGGAAATAGCTCTGGACGACACAGAGCCGGCAAGAATCATTGTCGCCACGACACGTCCCGAAACCATGCTGGGCGATATGGCGGTCGCCGTGCATCCGGACGACCTCCGTTATCGCCACCTGATCGGTCGCCACGTGCGCCTTCCATTATGTGAGCGAAGCATTCCCATCATCGCCGACACGTATGTCGATCCGGAATTTGGTACCGGCTGCTTGAAAATTACCCCCGCACATGATTTCAATGACTACCAGGTCGGGAAGCGGCACAAGCTCGTTCCGCTCGGTATCCTCACGCTGGACGGAAAAATCAATGAATTGGCGCCTGCGCAGTATCAGGGCATGGACCGTTCGGATGCTCGCAAAAAAATCATTTCCGATCTGGAAGAACAAGGTTTTCTGATCGAGACCAAGCCGCACAAACTGATGGTGCCCCGCGGAGACCGAACCCACGCGGTCATCGAGCCAATGCTCACCGACCAATGGTATGTGGCGATGGATAATCTGGCCAAAGCCGGGCTGAAAGTGGTAGCGAGCGGTGAGATCGGTTTTATTCCGGAAAACTGGAGTCATGTATACAACCAATGGCTTGAAAACATCCAGGACTGGTGTATTTCGCGTCAATTGTGGTGGGGACACCGAATTCCGGCCTGGTATGACGAGGATAACAACATCTTTGTCGCGCACAGCCTGGAGGAAGCACGGCGGCTGGCTGGCGAACGCAAGCTCACCCAGGACGAGGATGTGCTCGATACCTGGTTTTCATCGGCGCTATGGCCATTCTCCACCTTGGGCTGGCCTGCAGAAACACCCGAACTCCAGACTTTTCTGCCGACGTCGGTTCTGATCACGGGTTTCGACATCATTTTTTTCTGGGTGGCGCGCATGGTGATGATGTCGCTGTATTTCACCGGTAAAGTGCCGTTCCGGGAGGTGTATATAACCGGGCTGATACGCGATGCGGAAGGTCATAAGATGAGCAAGTCCAAGGGCAACGTGCTGGACCCGCTGGATCTCATCGACGGCATCGCGCTACCGGACCTGATCTCAAAACGCACCACGGGTCTCATGAACCCCGCACAGGCGGAATCCATCGAAAAAATCACGCGCAAGCATTTCCCTGCAGGCATTCCCGCGTTCGGTACCGATGCACTGCGCTTTACGTTTGCCAGTCTCGCGTCTCATGGCCGTGATATAAAGTTCGATATGCAGCGCTGCGAGGGCTACCGGAATTTTTGTAACAAGCTGTGGAACGCCAGCCGCTACGTTTTAATGAATTGCGAGGGAAAAGATACGGGTTTAACGGCTGGTTTGACTTCAGCGCTCGATGAAGTGCCGGCATTGGCATATTCCGATGCCGACAGGTGGATCATCAGCCGTTTGCAACTGGCGGAAATCGCGGTCACTCAGGCTTATCGCGATTACCGCTTCGACATGGCGGCACGGGAAATCTATGAATTGGTCTGGGATGAGTATTGTGACTGGTATCTGGAGTTTGCCAAGGTACAGTTGAATGACGGCAGCGCTGCTGCACAGCGCGCCACCCGCCGCACGCTGGCGCGCGTATTGGAGACAATATTACGGTTGGCACATCCCATTATTCCCTTTATTACCGAAGAGTTGTGGCAGAACATCGCGCCGCTGACCGGCAAGCAAGGCGCGAGCATCATGCTGCAGCCCTATCCGAAAGCCGACCCCGGGAAGATCAGCGAAGATGCAATCGGCCGGATAGCCGCACTCAAGGAAATGATCAACGCCTGCCGGACTTTACGCGGCGAAATGAATCTGTCTCCAGCATCGAGGGTTCCCCTGCTGGCTGCAGGAGATGAGCAAACGCTCGCTGAATTTGTTCCTTACCTGATGGCGCTGGCTAAACTCTCAAGCGTCGAAATCGTGCGCGGCGACTTGCCCCACGCCGATGCGCCGGTTGCAATCGTGGGCGAATTTCGATTGATGCTTAAAATCGAAGTGGATATAGTGGCCGAGCGCGAACGGCTGGCTCGGGAAATTGGCCGCATCGAAGGGGAAGTCGCCAAGGCGGAGAGCAAACTGGCCAATAACAGCTTCATCGAGCGTGCCCCCGCCAAGGTGGTAGAGCAGGAAAAAAACAGGCTTGGCAATTTTTGCGCAACGCTGGTGAAGCTGAAAGAGCAGTTGCTGAAGCTGGATAGCTTGCCGACCCCGTGAATGGATTTCAGATTTTGCCGGCGGCACGCCCGATGAAGCAGGAAGAATATATTGAAGCTTCTCGATTCATAAAATTGAAGCAAAAAGTTCGAGCCTCATGCTCGGCTGCGCTATACTTACCGGAAATAATGAAGAAATACCTCTAGCTCCGCCTTATAAGGTGGAGATCATGGAAAGAGATAAGGGGAAATAATCATAATTGTTCTATTAGGCGGCCCCGGCGCGGGAAAAGGGACGCAGGCCAATTACATCAAGGAACATTTCGGCATTCCCCAGATATCCACGGGCGACATGCTCCGCGCGGCAGTCAGGGCGGGTACCGAACTGGGTACCATGGCCAAGAAAATCATGGATGAGGGTGGGCTGGTTTCCGATGACATTATTATCGGTCTGGTCAAAGCGCGCATCGCACAGCCCGATTGCGTAAAAGGTTTCCTCTTCGACGGTTTTCCCCGCACCATTCCCCAAGCGGATGCAATGAAGGCCGCCGGCGTACCCATCAATTTTGTGATCGAAATTTACGTGCCTGACGAAGAGATCATCAGGCGCTTGTCGGGCCGGCGCATGCATCCCGCCTCGGGCCGTATTTATCACGTGATATTCAATCCACCCGCCAGGGATGAGAGAGACGATGTAACCGGCGAACCGCTGATACAGCGCGACGACGATAAAGAGTGCACCGTGAGAAAGCGGCTGGAAACCTATCATGCCCAGACCGAGCCATTGGTGGAATACTATGCCAAATGGTCAGTCAGCGGCGGAAGAGGTGCCCCCAAGTACGTCAAGATAGCGGGGGTAGGATCGGTGGAAAATATCCGCGATGCCATTTTTGCTTCACTGAAATAAACCTCGATCAAGACTCTTGGCGGACTTGAGCTTTATGATATCACCGCCGTTTAATCCGTGAACAACAACACAGCAGCAGCCTTAACAAGCTGCAGCCTGATGCATCGTTGCGCGGCCAGGACGGTAGCACCAGCAGCCTGTTGGACTTGAAGAATCGTAGCGAAAAAAAGTGACTAGGTGGGGGCGGATTTTGAAGATCAATATTCTATTGGTCGAAAAATCAGCGAAATATGAACCGCCAAGCGCTTTTGCAGCCGATTTCCTTCAAGTCAGACAGGCTGCCAAGGCAGCAAACGCATCGGCGCAATGCGCAGCAGAAAAAATTTTAGAATAATCAGGGGAAAATCATGGTTGCAAAAAATGCTTTTTATGCTCAATCCGGCGGTGTCACCGCTGTCATCAACGCCTCGGCCGCTGGCCTTATCGAAGCCGCCCGCCAGCAACAAGAGAAGATAGGCACGGTTTATGCGGGCCGTAACGGCATCATCGGTGCCCTGACTGAAGATCTGATCGATACCAGCAAGGATTCCGCTTCGGCAATCAGCGCCCTGCGCCACACCCCCTCGGGAGCATTCGGCTCTTGCCGTTACAAATTGAAGAGCCTCGAACAAAACCGGCGTGAGTATGAACGATTGATCGAGGTGTTCAAGGCACATGACATTGGCTACTTTTTTTATAATGGCGGCGGTGATTCCGCCGACACCTGCCTCAAGGTCTCGCAACTCGCCGATACCCTGGGCTATCCCATCCAGGCTATTCATGTACCGAAAACGGTGGATAACGACCTTCCCATTACAGACTGCTGCCCCGGCTACGGCTCGGTGGCAAAATATATCGCCGTATCCACGCTCGAGGCCAGCTTTGATGTCGCCAGCATGTCAAAGACATCGACGAAGGTATTCGTGCTGGAAGTGATGGGACGCCATGCCGGATGGATCGCGGCGGCGGGCGGCCTGGCATCCAGTGTCGACCGTGAAATCCCGGTTGTCATTCTCTTTCCCGAGATTCCCTTCGATAAAGCAAAATTTATCGCCAAGGTGGATAGCAATGTCAAAAAATTCGGCTACTGCTCGGTAGTGGTATCCGAGGGCGTAAAAGGGGAAGACGGCAAATTCCTTTCCGACCAGGGCATACGTGACGCTTTCGGTCACGCTCAACTGGGCGGCGTTGCCCCTGTTGTGGCAAATATTGTCAGAGAGGAGCTCGGCCTTAAATACCATTGGGCAGTAGCGGATTATCTGCAACGTGCCGCACGTCATATCGCCTCGAAAACCGATGTAGAGCAGGCTTACGCGATGGGCAAGGCAGCGGTGGAATTCGCCGTCAATGGACATAACGCCGTAATGCCTACCATAGAGCGTGTTTCCAACCAGCCCTATGAGTGGAAGGTGGGCATGGCGCAACTCTCCGAAGTTGCCAACGTCGAGAAAATGATGCCCGAGGATTTCATCAGCGAGGATGGCTTCGGCATCACCGACAAATGCAGAGAATATCTGGTGCCCCTTATCCAGGGAGAGGATTACCCCCCTTATAAGGATGGCCTACCGGACTACGTACGACTGAAGAATGTAGCAGTTGCAAAAAAACTGGGTGACTTTACGATCTAAATCCTTCAAGTTTAACGGGGGATTGAGAACGCTGAGTGTTTTCAAGCAGTCCGACTTTAACTGGAGATTTAAATGGCTACTGGTTTAATCATCGCGATTGCTTGTGCGATGGCTGCGCTACTATACGGAGTGGTTTCGATAAAGTGGATTGTCGCGTTGCCGACAGGTAACGAACGCATGCGGGAGATTGCCACTGCCATTCAAGAGGGCGCTTCCGCATACCTGAATCGGCAATACACGACCATAAGTATCGTTGGGGTGATTCTACTGGTAGCCATTTTTCTGGCATTGGGCTGGAAAACCGCAGTCGGGTTTTTCATCGGTGCTTTTTTGTCGGGTCTGACAGGCTATATCGGCATGAACGTTTCGGTGCGAGCCAATGTCCGTACCGCAGAAGCTGCAAGGGAGGGACTCAATGCGGCGCTGAACGTGGCGTTCAGAGGCGGCGCGATAACCGGCATGCTCGTGGTGGGTCTGGGCTTGATGGGCGTGGCCGGCTACTATGCCTTCCTTACCGCCGGCTTGGGCACCAATGCATCGGATGCGACTCACGCTTTGGTAGGTCTGGCTTTCGGTAGCTCGCTGATCTCCATCTTCGCCCGTCTCGGCGGCGGTATTTTCACTAAAGGCGCCGACGTAGGCGCCGATCTGGTGGGCAAGGTCGAAGCCGGCATTCCCGAGGACGATCCACGCAACCCGGCAGTCATTGCCGACAACGTGGGCGACAATGTCGGCGACTGCGCGGGGATGGCAGCCGATCTGTTCGAGACATACGCCGTGACCATTATCGCCACCATGCTGTTGGGTGGGTTGGTGATCACGGATGCCGGTCCCAATGCGGTTCTCTACCCGCTGGTACTGGGCGGATTTTCCATTATCGCTTCCATCATCGGTTGTTACTTCGTCAAGGCACGCGAGGGCGGAAAGATCATGAACGCGCTTTATCGCGGCCTCTCGGTTGCCGGTGTGCTGGCGGCGGTCGCCTTTTATCCCATCACGACGACGATGCTGGGCGACGGAGTGATGATTGACGGCAAGCTGGTTTCATCAATGAATCTATATCTTGCCGGGCTTGTAGGTCTGGTGCTGACTGCCGCCATGGTGTGGATCACCGAGTACTACACCTCTACCGAATATGGGCCGGTACAGCATATCGCGGAAGCCTCCAGCACCGGCCACGGAACCAACGTAATCGCCGGGCTGGGTGTGTCCATGAAATCGACCGCCGCTCCGGTACTTGCCGTCTGCGTCTCCATCTGGTGCGCCCAGGAGCTGGCGGGGCTTTATGGCATCGCCATCGCCGCCACCTCCATGCTGTCGATGGCGGGCATCATCGTGGCGCTCGACGCATACGGGCCGATTACCGACAATGCCGGCGGAATTGCGGAAATGGCTGGTTTGCCATCGGAGATACGCGACATCACCGACCCGCTGGATGCGGTAGGAAACACTACCAAGGCGGTAACGAAAGGCTACGCCATCGGCTCTGCCGGTTTGGCCGCGCTGGTATTGTTCGCCGATTACACTCACGCACTTTCCACCGGCGGCAAGCTCGTGAGTTTTGATTTATCCGATCACATGGTAATCATCGGCTTGTTCCTTGGCGGCATGGTGCCATACCTGTTCGGCGCCATGGCGATGGAGGCTGTTGGACGGGCTGCCGGTTCGGTGGTGGTGGAAGTGCGCCGCCAGTTCAGGGAAATTCCCGGGATCATGGAAGGTACCGCGAAGCCGGACTATTCCAGAGCAGTAGACATGGTAACGAAGGCTGCCATCAAGGAAATGATTATCCCCTCGTTGCTGCCCGTGGCGGTGCCCCTGCTCGTCGGCCTCCTGCTTGGTCCCGTCGCCTTGGGTGGTGTGCTGATTGGCGCCATTATCACGGGTATTTTTGTAGCGATTTCCATGACTGCCGGTGGCGGAGCCTGGGATAACGCCAAAAAATACATTGAGGACGGCCACTTTGGCGGCAAGGGTTCGGAAGCGCATAAAGCGGCCGTGACCGGCGATACTGTAGGCGACCCTTACAAAGACACCGCAGGGCCCGCGATCAACCCGCTCATCAAGATCATGAACATTGTTGCCTTATTGATTGTCCCGCTGTTATGAGCCTTTTATTCGCAGACAAGGCACGCCGAGAAACTATGGCGTGCTTTTTTTTGTGCACCAAAGCTCACATACTGCTCTTTCAAACTTTCCAGATTCTCGGATGTTATATATTCTGCGAGGAATATCATGAACTTCGTCACTTCAAGCTTGACCCGGAGCCCGATCCAGGCCGGCAATGACACATTCACACAATTACTTACCTACCGGATTAATAATCATGAATAATAAGATCGCCCTCACGCTCGATGACGCCAAAATCATTGCCGCCGCATCGGAAGCGGAGGCCAGACGCAATAACTGGCCGGTGGTGATCGCAATCGTTGATGATGGGGCTCACCTGGTTTACCTGCTGCGCCTCGACAACACCCAGTTCGGCAGCGTTGATGTCGCAATTCAGAAGGCCTGCGCTGCGATTGCATTTCGACGTCCCACCAAAGTGTGGGAAGAACACGTCACTGACGGACGCCTGCGTTATCTCGGCCTGCCTGGAACCCTGCCGATCGAAGGTGGCTTACCCATCATAGTGGATGGCCAGTTCATCGGCGCAATAGGAGTGAGCGGTGTGAGATCTCATGAGGATGCACAAATTGCACAGGCGGGATTGAATGCAATGCTAAAAAGCTGATATGTTGATCGTCGAACTCGGTAGCCCGATATTAAACCGTCACCTGTCCACCTCATGGTCAATTCAAACGGAAGACGCTGTCATGAGTACATTCCACGCCTGTTATGAGCGCTTCAGTCCTTGTTACCGGACAGGTATTTAGCCAAACATTCCCACGCACATCTGTATGCCCGAAACGCTCTTCAGGGCACTTCCCGACGAAGCCACCAACATGGCCATAGCCGTGCCCTGAGCACAGGTCGACTGCATAAACCTGGTCTCATTTTTTCAACATCACTATCTATCCCGGAGCTGAGTTAAGATACGATTCGGCCTGCAAATATATTCTTTACCTGACCATCTGGATTATATGAATACTGTGGAGCTCCAACAAAAAACTTTCCTGCTCCTACTGGTTTTTGTCACCGTGGCATTCGGGTGGATTCTCTTGCCTTTCTATGGCGCAGTATTTTGGGGCTCGGTTCTTGCCATCATCTTTACACCGTTTCATCGCCGATTGCTGGCCGTCATGAACCAGCGGCAGAATCTTGCCGCGCTCACCACCCTCCTGCTCTGCCTGATCATAGTGATTCTTCCGGTTACGATAATGACGATTTCGCTGCTGCAGGAAGGAGCGCTCGTCTACCAAGGAATCCGGTCTGGACAGCTTAATTTCGGCGCTTATTTTCAGCAGATCATGGGGGCCATGCCACCGTGGGTCATCCACTTGCTGGATCGGCTTGGGCTCACCAATATTTCCGAGCTGCAGGATATGCTATCGACCGGCGCTTTGCAGGGTAGTCAATTTATCGCAATGCACGCTCTCAGTATCGGTCAGAATGCCTTCGAATTCGTCATCAGCTTTGGCATTATGCTGTATCTGCTGTTTTTCCTGCTGCGCGACGGCGCCGCCCTCTCCATCAGGATCAAACATGCAATGCCCCTCAGCATGGAGCACAAGCGGCATCTGTTCAGCAAGTTCACTACGGTTATTCGCGCCACCGTAAAGGGCAACGTTGTTGTCGCCGCGGCGCAAGGCACGCTGGGGGGAATAATGTTTTCGTTCCTCGGCATTCAAGGGGCCTTGCTATGGGGTTTTGTGATGGCCTTCCTTTCCCTGTTGCCCGCAGTCGGGGCCGGGCTGATCTGGATGCCGGTAGCGATCTATTTTCTGTTTACCGGAGCTGTTTGGCAGGGCGTCACCCTCATCGCTTTCGGTGTGCTCGTGATCGGGCTCGTGGATAACATCTTGCGCCCCATACTCGTCGGCAGGGATACCAAAATACCCGATTATGTGATTCTTATCTCGACGCTGGGAGGCATGGTCCTTTTCGGTCTTAACGGCTTCGTTATCGGACCGGTAATTGCAGCCCTCTTCATCGCGGCGTGGGATCTCTTTTCTTCATCGAAAGAAGCACCGACGGACTGACGGCGCGAACTGGCCGACAGCAAGCCGTCCTGTTAAAACGCGCAGGTAAGGAAGCTAGCGATCGAATGAGTCGATAGTTCCGGTCTTCGAATCGCCCAGGCCGTTACCGCCTGGAGAATCTCATCTGTAGCCGGACCGTCCAGGCAAAGATGCGACCACCCAGCAGCCACCTGGCTATTACCGAGATTCTGGAATCGAAGGGGAGTGCATGTCTTACCGGTGGAACCGAAGACGTGACGGCATCGAGCACCGCCTTAGCGATAATTTCCGGACCGGGCGCCCTGGGTTCGCCAACCAGAAGGTTATGCACGCCGTCGAGAAGTTTCTTGTAGGCTGGCGGATGCGCAACGGTCTTTAATAACCTTAGCTGGTTGGGAACAAACTCCGTCTTTATCAAGCCAGGCGCAATGAGCACAACTTTGATCCCGAATCCCATCACCTCGCCACGCAGAGCATCGGTTAGCGCTTCAATGGCATACTTGGTAGCCGCATACCAACCAAAACCGGGCACCGATATTCTGCTCAGTGCCGAAACAATATTGACTATCGATCCCGATTTCTGCTCCCGCATATGGGGGAGGACTGCTTGCATAAACCGTGCATAGCCGAAAACATTAACTTCGAACTGCCGATGGGCAGCCTCCATCGAAACACATTCGATAGCGCCCAACTGACAGAGTGCCGCGTTGTTGACCAGCACATCGATACGCCCCTTGGTCGATATAATGTGATTCACTGCACAGTTAATGCCTTCTTCATTGGTCACATCCAGTTCTATCGGCTCAATGCGATCAGAACGAATCTCTTCCAGCCTGTACAAGCGCCGCGCCACGGCAAATACATAATAACCATTTTGAGCAAGAAGCTCGGCCGCAGCCCTTCCAATACCGCTGGATGCACCCGTTACCAATGCGATCCGCTGAGTCATGTCGTCGCTCCTTTTATATTGCCATTCGTTTCGTTTTTTATACATAATGAGCGAGTACGCAAATCAAACGGCGGTATCTCGTTATCTGGGATATTCGCTCACCGATATTTCTTTATAGCACCGGGCAGCGCGGTATATTTCCGTTAGACCGGCAGGCGCATGAGGAGAGAAATATGAAAACTGCATTAATCACAGGGGCCAACCGCGGGATCGGATTGGAATTTTGCAGGCAGTATGCCGCAGAGAACTGGCGCATTTTAGCTTGCACTCGTCATCCGGAAAAATCAGATGCGCTTGATACGCTGGCCGCCGGCTATCCTGGGCAGGTTACCGTACATACGCTCGATGTTGCTGATCATGCGCAAATCGAGGGATTGGCGCAATCGTTAGCTGGCGAGCCGATCGATCTGCTTCTCAACAACGCGGGAATTTATACGGGCCCTCATGCAGGCGCTTTCGATAGTATCGATTATGAGGCCTGGGCCCATGAATTTCGTGTCAATACCATGGCAACGCTCAAGATGGCCCAGGCATTCAACTCGCATGTTGCCGGAAGCAGTCAAAAAATGATCGTGACCATCAGCAGCAAGATGGGCAGCATTGCGGAGAACGACAGCGGCGGCAGCTACCTGTACCGGTCCAGCAAGGCAGCCGTAAATATGGTTATCAAAAGCCTTGCCATCGACCTGAAAACAGTGGGAATCATTGCAGTGGTATTGCATCCCGGATGGGTGCAGACCGATATGGGCGGCAAGAATGCGCTCATATCCACGGCAAAAAGCGTGTCCGGCATGCGGCATGTCATCAGCGGCCTCACGTTGACGGATTCAGGTAAATTCATCGCCTATGATGGCAAGCCGATTCCGTGGTAAGTGCTCGCTCTCCGCAGCAGCAGCCGCTGCCATTCGATATGATCTTGTCGGTCCGGATGTTGGCTCGTGAGCCCGCCTCCGACTCTCGTCGATAGCGGCTTGATCAATTCGGAGAGTGCG
Organism: Nitrosospira briensis C-128; assembly: GCF_000619905.2. Classification (NCBI taxonomy): domain Bacteria; kingdom Pseudomonadati; phylum Pseudomonadota; class Betaproteobacteria; order Nitrosomonadales; family Nitrosomonadaceae; genus Nitrosospira; species Nitrosospira briensis. The sequence goes on from NZ_CP012371.1 coordinate 979,333, forward strand.
CTTTAGCAGCCCTTATTCTACGACTACCGCCGTCCCGCTAGCCGAAACCATCAGCATTCCATTTTCCTTGCCCATTATCTCGTAATCGATATCGATGCCGATTACCGCGTTTGCACCGAGGTCCTGTGCTCGCCGCTGTAGCTCGTCAAGCGCGATTTCCCTCGCGCGCTGCAATTCTTTTTCATAGGTTGCGGAGCGTCCTCCCACGAGGTCACGGATTCCGGCAAAAAGGTCTTTAAACAAATTGGCGCCGAGGATCGCTTCGCCGGCGATGACTCCGCAGTATTTCGTAATGCGCTTTCCCTCAATGCTCGGGGTAGTGGTAAGTTGCATAAGCCTCCCATTGACGTTCTTCAATAAAATAAGTAACAAGCCATAGCGGGCTACCTGTACCGCTTATCCATGGCAAGGCACTGTTACTGCGGCGCAGCAGGTTTGGGTCTTTTACGAAGCTTCTTCAGAGGGCGCTTTCCTTGCGTACCGTCACGGGACTTGAACTGATCGGGTGTCGGCATCCCCTTGCGCCGCACGTTTCGCTCAGCCGAAGAGTTGCGCTCCGAGGCGTTTCGTTCCGAAGCGTTTCGCTCTGCGTTGTGCCGCTCCGAGGTGCCCCGCTCGGAAGTCATAGCGCGATTGGCAGGAGTAAGCGTAATCTCAAGCTCGTTGATCTCATCCCATTCAGCTTCGGTACGTTGTCTTTCCGGAATAGCAAGAAGCTCTTGCAGGCGAATATTAGGCGGACTCGGCTGTAGTTTATCCATAGTATATTTAATGCGATGCTCTACTGATAATTATTATCATTTATAATGGTATTTGGTTGATCTCACTGTTGATATCCGGAGTAAATAATAATGTTAAATACCTGGTTAAAAAAATATCTGAACAAGACTCGCATGCAGCGCTTGGCTGGTAACTCTACCGGAAGAATCGGGAAGACGACAAGGCCCGCAACATACGCTTGTACGACGATGCCACGGCCGGAAATCACAATGCAGGGAGCGCCCGCTTTTCCCGACACAATACATTATAGGTCGCCGTCGCGCCTTGGTGGGGAAACTCGGAGGCTTATTCCGCGAGTCTTCAATCAATATATTACTGCAATATTTTGCTTTGCCATTTTCTTTGGCCCCAGCGCATCTCACGCGGAGCAGGTAGTAGTCTATTCCGCTCGGATCGAACAGCTCATCAAACCAATGTTCGACGCTTTCACTAAAGATACCGGCATCAATGTAAAATTCGTCACTGACAAAGAAGGCCCGTTGCTGGCGCGCCTCAAGGCGGAAGGGAAAAACACACCTGCCGACATGCTGATCACCTCGGATGCGGGCAATTTGTGGGAGGCCGCCCAGGAAGGACTGTTGAGGCCCGTCGAGTCAAAAACGCTCCAGGCAAATGTTCCCGCCTACCTCCATGATCCCCGGAATCAGTGGTTCGGCCTATCCGTGCGGGCACGCACTATCATATATAACACACAGAAAGTAAAGCCTTCGGATCTTTCTACCTACGAAGCGCTGGCTGAACCTCAATGGAAAGGACGGTTGTGCCTGCGCACTTCCAAGAAAGTATACAACCAGTCGCTGGTCGCGATGATGATCGCTGAGCATGGCGCGGCCAGGACCGAAGAAATTATCAAAGGCTGGGTCGCCAATCTCGCTATCGACCCTCTATCCGACGAAACCAAGGCAATGGAATTCGTCGCCGCAGGGCGATGCGATGTCACAATAGCCAACAGCTATTACTATGGCCGCCTGATGCAAAAAAATCCGGCATTGCCACTTGCGATTTTCTGGCCTAACCAGGAAGGCAGCGGCGTTCACGTCAATATCTCGGGGGCAGGGATTACAAAATACGCGCATAACGTACCGGCTGCAACCAGATTGCTCGAATTTCTGTCATCCGAAGAAGCCCAGAATCTCTTTGCCGACGTGAATATGGAATACCCGGTCAATCCCAGGGTAAAACCCGACCCGGCTGTCGCCGCCTGGGGCACCTTCAAGCAGAATACGATAAACGTAACCACAGCCGGGGAATTGCAGGCAGAGGCGGTAAAACTGATGGATCGCGCGGGCTATCGATAAGGCGTCAAGGATGTGAGAGATGAAACGCTTAGCTCAGCGGAGGCTGATTCAGGCACGAAAAATGGGTTTTTAAGCGCCTCAAGCTCCGCCTACCGGACCTCAAACGGCTGGCGTCTAATCCCCTTTCTGGTAGCTGCAGTGGTGCTCGTGCCAGTTGGTACGGTCATCTCGTCCTTGTTCGTGCCGGCGGGCGATGTCTGGCAACATCTGGTAGAAACGACACTGGCCGGCTTGCTGGTCAATACGTTCTGGCTCGCAGTGGGCGTGGCCGCAGGTTCCGCGCTATTGGGAGTAAGCCTGGCCTGGTTTACTGCGGTGTGCGAGTTCCCCGGCCGTAAATTCTTTTCGTGGGCATTATTGCTGCCGCTTGCCATTCCCGCATATGTTACCGCGTTCGTGGCTTTGGGCCTGTTCGATTACATCGGCCCGGTGCAAACGGCGCTACGCACCTGGCTGGGGCCCGATCTATTCTGGTTTCCGGATATACGCAGCAGGCTGGGCGTTATCATTGTCATGGTTCTGGCGTTTTATCCTTACGTCTATTTGCTGGCGCGAAATGCGTTTCTTACTCAAGGGAAACGCTCGCTGGAGGTTGCCCAGTCGTTAGGCTTTAATCGCACACAAGGATTTTTCAAATTGGCGTTGCCGATGGCGCGCCCGTGGATTGCAGGCGGAACAATGCTGGCGCTGATGGAAACGCTTGCCGATTTCGGTACGGTAGCGGTCTTCAATTACGACACCTTCACCACTGCTATTTATAAAGCCTGGTTTGCCATGTTTTCCCTGACCGCGGCTTCTCAACTCGCCTCCCTGCTGATCGTTATCGTTTTTGCCGTGATAATCGTGGAGCAGCAATTTCGTTCACGCATGCGCTATGCCGAAACCAGGCAAAGTGCGAAGGCGATCCCCATCCCGCTTACCGGCTGGCGCGCATGGCTGATCTCAGGATTTGCGTCAGGCACGCTTTTTTTTGCGTTCCTGTTACCCGTCATGCAACTGGGCATTTGGGCAGTGGCCGTTGTCGAACGTGATTTCGACCAGCGTTACCTGGAATTTCTCTGGCACTCGCTGCTATTATCCGCTTTTGCCGCCCTGCTCACCTGCACCGTTGCGCTGCTCATGGTCTACGCTGCACGACGCTGCCCGGACTCCGCCACTCGTGGCGCAGTGCACATTTCCACTATTGGATATGCTCTGCCCGGCGCCGTTCTCGCGGTTGGAATTTTCATCCCCATAGCCTGGCTGGATGGCTGGCTGAGCGAAATGGCCATGCAGCTATTTCATATAGAAACCGGCTTGCTCATCCAGGGCACCCTCGTCACGATGCTGATTGCCTATATGACGCGTTTTCTCGCGGTCAGCCACAGCCCCATAGACAGTGCCATGCAGCGTGTAACCGGCAGCATCGATGAGGCCGCCATGGGGCTTGGTTTAAGCGGATGGGCGACACTTTGCCGCGTACACTTGCCCATTCTGAAGGGTGGCATATTCACCGCCGCTGCGCTGGTATTCGTGGATGTCATGAAAGAGATGCCCATCACGTTGATGACCCGGCCTTTCGGCTGGGATACCCTCTCGGTGCGGATTTTCGAAATGACGACGGAAGGCCAATGGGAGCAGGCCGCGTTACCTGCCGTGACGCTGGTATTGGCGGGCCTGCTTCCCCTGATATTTTTTATGCGGCAAACCGAAAGTTGATTTGAGCGACTGCCATGAATACGCTGCTTGAGCTCAAAAATATCCGGCATGCCTATGGCCGGCAAACAGTGGTGAACGACTTATCGCTCGCGCTAAAAAAAGGTGCAATCGGCTGCCTGCTGGGACCGAGCGGGTGCGGCAAGACAACGGTATTGCGATGTATCGCCGGGTTTGAGTCCATCTCGGCCGGCGAGATTACACTCAATGGCGTAGTGATAAGTAACGCGGATTTTAGCTTGCCGCCGGAACGGCGACACATCGGCATGGTGTTTCAGGATTATGCATTATTTCCTCACCTGACCGTTCAGGCCAATGTTGGTTTTGGCCTGCACCGCATGCAAAAAACGGAGCGTGCGGCACGTACCGCTGAAATGCTCAAAACCGTAGGTCTTGCTGATGTGGCGGACAAGTATCCACACCAGCTTTCGGGCGGCCAGCAGCAACGCGTCGCCCTGGCGAGAGCACTTGCGCCAAAGCCTGACTTACTGTTGCTGGATGAGCCTTTCTCCAATCTGGATGTGACGCTGCGTGGCCGCTTGAGCCTGGAGGTGCGCGACATTCTCAAGAGCCAGAATGCTACCGCCATTTTGGTAACGCATGACCAGGACGAGGCTTTTGCCATAGCGGATGAAATCGGCGTCATGCACCAGGGCGAAATCCAGCAATGGGATACCGGCTACAACCTCTATCACAGGCCCGCCAACCGGTTCGTTGCAAATTTCATCGGCCAGGGTGTTTTTCTCCCCGGCAAAATACTGGATCCACATCACGTGGAAATCGAGCTGGGGACTCTGGCAGGAGAGGTGCCGCATCAATGCATGCCGGACTGCCAACTATGCCGCGAGGGAAATCCCGTGGATGTGCTCATACGACCGGATGATATTGTGCACGATGACGCAAGCCCCCTTCAAGCCGCCGTGATGCACAAGGCTTTCCGTGGCGCCGACATCATGTATACGCTGCGCCTGCCCGGCGGTGGCATCGCCCTATCACTGGTACCGAGCCACCATAACCATGCAATAGGCGAAAAAATCGGTATCAAACTGGAGGCGGATCACGTTGTGGCATTCAGCCAATCTGCATCCAGCTGAAGCCTCAACGCACTCGCGTCAATCACTTACCGGTTCCTGCAGCACTCAAGCGAAACGCGCATCATATATTCCCTGATTCAGCGTGTACCCCACCTTCTTATAAGGAATTGCCGAAACTTCAAATCTGCTCATTGGGATCAGATTCGACCTTGGCGTTATTCTCGTGGTTTCGCTCCTGCCGTTTTTCCGCCGGGGTGGCGTGATCGCGCGGGGCAAGTTCTGACGCCATTTGCCGGTGAAAAGCAGCCAGCTTTATGTCTTCCTCGGCGGTTCGCTCATATTTGTGCAGCAAAGCCGAAGTATGCGATTGCTTATCTTGTGCCTGCCTGCCATAAAGGTAGCTTTTTTCTTCATAATGCTGAAGCAGTTTCTTTTGCTCCTCCGCTTTTCTCAGCATCTCTTTGGCGGTATTTTGATATTGCTTTGCCAGTTTTTCGTGATCAGCATAAGTTTTCGCACTCTTTCCAGCCCTGTTGATATTGTCATTCTGCGCTTCGAGAGGACTCATTTGCGCGCAGGAGGCCAACAAACCAAGGGCAGACAAGATCGCAACGAATGTTCCTGATTTTGTTTTCACGATGGGACCCGGGTAGGATGAAAGTGGCTTCATGCTAACTCGGTTCACGCTACTGAATATATTGGGGAAACCCTGTTTTTTTTCTAAGGGAAACCTTTATGCAACTTTATATGGCGGAAGTGGCTGATATAAATGTTGATAGTACGATGCAGTTCTAAAGAAGACCGGACGAAAAACATCCGGACAATCTGACGTAAAACTTGAGGGCAATGCCTGCTATTGCGGTTCGGAAATCCAGTGGGTGGCATAACGTATCAAATCCGCGCCGTCTTTCAAGTTTAATTTGGTACGGATGTGGAAGCGATGCGTTTCGATAGTTTTAATACTGCGGCTAAGCAACCGGGCAATTTCCTGACTGCTATGCCCGGATCCGATCAAGTGCAGCACCTCAAACTCGCTCGGGGTCAGACTGTTGACCAACGGTTCAGACTCCGAATTTCCGGTCACCACCCGATTCAACAGCCTGGCATACATGGGCTTGCTCAGATAAATATTTCCCTTTAACACCTCGCGGATAGCAGTTATCAGCACTTCACCCGGCTCCTGCTTCATCACGTAGCCACGCGCGCCTGCCCGCAAAGCGCGTTCCGCATACACGCCTTCGTCGTGCATGGAGACGACGAGTACGGGCAATGTCGGCATCGAAATATGTATGCTTTTTATGACCTCAAAACCGGAGAGGGTCTTGAGAGATACATCCATTAAAACGATATCGACGTGATGCCCCGCTTTGAGGGCGGCAAGCGCTTCTTCGCCGTCGCCCGCTTCACCCGATACCTCCATGTCCGGCTCGAGATTGATGAGCATTGCCATGCCATGCCGCAACATGGCGTGATCGTCCACCAGCATTACTCGTGCTTTCAAGGCTGACATATCAGGAAACTCCTACACCATTCGCATTGCGAGCCGCACTTCCATTCCTCCTTCCGGGTGCGACAGGAATTCCAACCTCGCGCCAAGCTGCCGGGCACGATATTGCATAATTTTAATGCCCATTCCCGGGGTTGCGCCGTATTTTTTTTTGGAATCGGCAAAACCACTGCCGTCATCGCGGATCGACAGGTGGAGCATTCCCTCCTCTGAAAACAGCAAAATTGTCACTTGCCGCGCGCAGCCGTGCCGTATCGCATTATTGGTGGCTTCCTGGGCAATCCGGTAAAGATTAAGTGCAAAATTCTTATCCTCGATAACGACTTCACTTTTGCATACGAAATCACATGTAATCTTATAGGTAATTGCGATTCTCGATGCAAATGCCCGCAATGCGCCCATGAGGCCATTTGTCTCCAGTTCAAATGGAAGCAATCCCTGTGCAAGCTGCTTGCATTGCATTACGGCAACCTGCGCTTGGGTGGCAATGGAGGCAGCAATCGTCGCCGCATCCCCACTTCCCGACGCGGATATTCTTTTCTCCAATGCCTTGGCTTGATAACCAATCGCCGCAATCTGCTGCCCAAGATTGTCGTGCAATTCCTGTCCGATCGAACGCTGATGTTCTTCCGCTATGGAAACCAGTGTCTGTTCCAGACGTTTGCGCTCAAGCCATCTCTCCAGATCAGTCGCGACCGCATCGATGAGCCGCTGCTCTTCCGGCACCAGGAATGGCTTGTCTTCCGGATAGAAAACACGCAACTGGCCGCAGAGCTCGTTGTTGGCGTTAATCTCCGAATGCAGTGCGTGCTTACCGCCCTGGCCGTGATTGTCAGAAGTGAAGCGCCTGCCATCGAGTTCGATCATGGCGGTAGCGATTTCCGGGAATTGCATGGCGGGTATCAGGTGCTCGAAAATCTGCTGGCAGACGTTATCTACCGATAATTCCAGCCCCATACCTCGGCGAATCTCATAGAGACAGGTGATTTCCTTCAGGCGCTCGCTCAGCGCCTCATCGATCTGTTTCCGCTCAAACCACCTCTCCAGATCAGTCGCGACCGCGTCGATGAGCCGCTGCTCCTCCGGCACCAGGAATCGCGTGTCTTCCGGATAGAAAACACGCAGTTGGCCGCAGAGCTCGTTGTTGGCGTTAATCTTCGAGTGCAGTTCGTGCTTACGGCCCGGGCCGTGATTATCAGAAGCGAAGCGCCTGCCATCGAGTTCGATCACGGCGGTAGCGATTTCCGGGAATTGCATGGCGGGTATCAGGTGCTCAAAAATCTGCTGGCAGACATTATCCACCGATAGTTCCGGCCCCATACCACGGCGAATTTCGTAGAGACAGGTAATTTCTTTCAGACGCTCGCGCAGCGCCTGACCTGCATTTGCATGCTCATCAATGGGATGCTGGGCCGCATCCACGTGTCTTTTATCCTGGCTGGTCATTAAAGGCTTTCATCATTCGATCAATTCAATCTACCGTTTCGCCCGTCCATGAAATGAACTTGAATATTCCGCTTAGTTTATATCAGTCATACGCTTCAGGTGAGTCCATCGCTATACCGCGTGGGGAATCCCGAAAATGTACTCATGCGCGCGGATGACATCGCGCATGATGACGCCAGGCTCCTTCAAGCCTCGTCTGCAAAAGACTTTCCACGTCACCGACATCATGTGCGTGCGTCCAGCACCGGCCCAGCGGTGGCACGGCGCTGCCGCCGATACCCAATTATCATAATCACGCGATAGGCAAAAAAATCGGTATCATGTCGGAGGCGGATCGGTCGTGGCATTCGGTCAACCTGCACCATGATTGCACAATCATAATCGCAGCGTGAATATTCTGCATATTCAGGAAAGTAACTCGCAGATTAAAGTTACTTTTAATCGACATAATGTGTAAGACAGCAATAAGCGTAGTATTGCGCCGTACGAGTGGTCGGGATATAAAAATGGAAAAAGATTATTGGCTGGAGCGCTGGAAGCGGGAAGAAACCGGTTTTCATCAAAACGAGGTTAATCCGTATTTGTGCCAATACTGGCAGGCGTTGCATCTTGCCGCCGACAGCGAGGTATTCGTGCCGCTGTGCGGCAAAAGCCGCGACATGTTATGGCTAAGTGAACAGGGATATGCGGTGCTAGGGGTGGAAACCAGCGCCGTCGCCGTGCAAGCATTCTTCAAAGAGAACGGCTACATCCCGAATCAAACAAGCGGCGAAAGCTTCGACCGCTACGATGCAAGCGGCGTCCGAATCCTGTGCGGGGATTTTTTTGACCTGAGCAAACACGACCTGGCAAAAACAAACGCAGTATACGATCGCGCATCACTAATCGCGCTGCCGCCGGAAATGCGCGAACGTTATGCAGGTCACCTGTTGAGCATCCTGCCGCCTGCAGCGCAAATCCTGCTGATCACTCTGGACTATCCCCAACAGGAAATGGCGGGCCCACCATTTGCAGTTTCTGCGAACGAAGTCGAAGCGCTCTACCACGAGCGGTTCACGATACGGCTACTGTCGCAATTGGACGTGCTTGCGCAAGAACCACGCTTTGAGGAACGCGGCTTGAACCGGTTACAGGAAAGCATCTTCCTTCTGGCACCGCATAGATAGCGAAACGAGCGGCTTTTCTATCGCCTCTCATTTAATTAAGCCTCGTGTGAAATCCATGTATTTTAGATAAATCGCCGCCATGGAACGCGTCTAATAGCAAAGCTTACCTGCTTAGCATTGGTACCAGCAGGGTAGAGGAGAGACTTCGGCGCTTTCCCCATATCGATCTGCCCGTATCGTATTTTTTCTTCAGCACCTGCATCAATCCTCTCTTACTTTCTGCGGTATCTACTCAAGGTGTACTTCGGTCCAATGGGCAACGCCTTCTAAATTCGGCAAGATGGATGAACCCGTTTTTCTGGCCCATCCTCGGCAATAGCAACTCTCAGCGGGTGGGATGGAATAATCAGCTCAACGGCATGTTTCTTCCACGCGCCAGCTTCGATTTGACCTGCCCCTTTCATTAGCTTCATGATGAATGGATAAATTGACGGCTGTTAATCGATGTAATAATCCAAGAGAAGTGTGAAATGAACAAGTACGTGTCAAAGCTCGATCTCGACCGCTTCGGTTTCGTTACCGTGAAAGCAGAAGGACTCAAATCGATTGAAGATGTAAATGAATGTATTTCCTTCAGCAACAACAATAACGCTGAATTACTCATTGCGAGGCTGGATGCCAGCAGACTTGAAGCAGTTCAGTGGGTTGAAGCATCAGGTGGAATTTTATGCGATACACTTATTTATTATGAACTGCGTTGTCATCACGCAAAAAATTCAGTACGTGCAATTGATAAGGATGACGAAACATTCCAGTTGCGGGAAATGACGGCGCGAGATCAGGAGGCAGTTATTCATATTGCTCGCACCGCCTTTTCGGGATACTACGGCCATTACCATTCGGATTCGCGGCTTGACAGGCGCGATTGCGATGCGACCTATGTTTCATGGTGCGAGGCCACCATCCAAAACAGGGGAGAAGTGAACAAGATAATTATTGCCGAAGATGTTATCGGCATCTGTGGATTTCTTACTATGAAAGTGCATGATGATAGGCAACTCGAATTAGTCTTGAGCGGTGTGGCGAAGCGAGTTGAGGGACGAGGCGTTTATCGCCGCATGATTCGGCAGGGAATAGAATATGCAATCGCCGCCGGGTTTAAAAGAGTTTTTACCTCGACGCAAATAATCAATTTAACCGTTCAGAGGGTGTGGATAACGCAAGGATTTTTTCCCATAAAGTATGAGTATACGTTTCATAAATGGTTTAAGTCCGATATCAAGCTTCAGGCTGTTAATGAGTTCCGTTTTGGCTGATTTTTAGCCAAGCGTTTGCTAACTGATTGAACCTGGGCTACAAATTAAGCTTACCTCTATATAATTCATAACATCTCCCTATTAACCGAATTGTGTAACGGAAAGGTTTCTTCCTTTACCACTGCCAATGGCCGACCCATGCTATTGACGTGCATGCGAGCCAGGTATTCGCCCATGATCCCAAGTGCAAACATCTGTGCTCCGGCAAAAATTGCGATTATGGAGGCAAGAAACGGAAACCCTGCCACGCTGCTGCCATAAAAAAAATAGCCTCCAACAACATACACAAGCAAGCCCATGCCGAACAAAGTGAACAGAAAACCAATCCAGCTCGCGAGTTGAAGTGGGAAAACGCTGTAGCCTGTTACCATATTCAACGTGTGTCTAACCAGCTTGGACAACGTATAGCCAGAAGTACCAACAGTACGCGAATCATGCCGGACCGGGATCGCGGCAAAGCGAGTAGTTCCCCAGGTTAGCAGAACATCGATTGAGACAAAAGGATTGCGGTAATCCGTGAATGCGCCGCGAAGATGCGTTCTGAATACACGAAAGGCGCTGATATGACGGGAGACCTCGGCACCCATTGCGCTTTCAAGCATGCGCTTGGTAACCTGTGAAGCGACATCCCTGAGAACACCATGCTTCTGTTGCATGGGTGTTCCGTAGACAACATCAAATCCCGCAGCCAGCTTGGCTAATAAAGCCGGAATCTCTTCCGGGGGATTTTGGAGGTCGTCATCCATCGTAATGATGACCTCATAACGTGCCACTCGAATCCCGCTTAGAATAGCGTTGTGTTGGCCGTAGTTACGGCTGTGAAGCAGGCCACGAATCCGGTTATCACCCGCGGCTAGAGTCTGAATGACCTGCCAAGTCTGGTCTCCACCGCCATCCTCAACGATAATAACCTCATACTCGGCGTTTATATGTTGAAGTATCTTCCCTAATCGATTACATAATTCAGGCAGCATTTTCCCCGAGCGGAATGCCGGGATAACTACCGATATGGAGGGAGAGTCAAAATCTTGCACAAGCGACTTCAATTGGAATTTCTTGCCGCACGAATCTCGTCAGCCAATTGCAGCACGCTCATGGCGTAATTCACGCTGCGGTTATAGCGTGTGATGACGTAGAAATTATTGAAACCCAGCCAATGTTCGTTTCCGGTTTTATTTTCCAGTTCGATCAGCGTAGCCTGGCGGTCAACCGGTAGAGCGACTTGCGGCGCAATGCCCAATTTTCTCATTCTCTCCACGGTATATGCCGGTCTTTCCCCTGCGTATATTGCCTCACGGTAACTCTCGCCGTTGACGAGCGCGGATGCGACTATCGCTTGCTCTGTTTCCCAGCCGTAGCCCTTCAGATAATTGGCGACGCTGCCAATCGCATCCACGGTGCTGCGGGACAAATCGACCTTGCCATCGTTATCGAAATCCACGGCATATCGCCGATAGCTGCTGGGCATGAATTGCGGGATGCCGATAGCCCCCGCATACGAGCCTTTGATGTTCAACAGGTCTGAACGCTGTTCCCGCCCCAGCAGCAAGTAATGTTCCAGTTCGTCGCGAAAAAAAGCGGCACGCTTCGGATAATCGAACGCCAGCGTAGTCAATGCATCCAGCACGCGATGCTTGCCGGTTTGTACGCCATAGTTTGTTTCGACACCGATTATGGCAGTAATGATTTCTTCAGGAACACCAAACTCTTTGCGCGCCCGCTCCAGGGTCGAGGCATGGCTGTTCCAGAAGACAACGCCATCGGTGACACGCTGGGGGGTAACAAGCATTGGGCGGAATTCGTACCATGGTTTGGAAGTCGCCGGGCGCGAAATTGCATTGACGATGGAAGGCTGAAACTGGACCAAACGGAAAATACTTTCAAGTTCAGCCTGGGCGAATCCATGCCGCTCCACCATCTGGTCGATGAACGTTTTGAGCTCCGGCCGCAGTGGTGGCGCTGCCGCGGTTGCGCCGGTCGTACCCGCCGCACACCCAGCGAGCGTCAGAAATCCGAAGGCATAGAGTAACAGTCGCATGAATTCTCCCTAATTTGCAGGTACAGAAAGCTGTTTATCTTTTCACTATTGATACACACGATCGATAATTCTCGATCGGCTTCATTCTCTTCAGCAAACTCATCGCTTTTCAAAAAACGCTGAATTAACTCTCTTCTTCGCAGGGACGCAACGGCGGCTTGCAGGATGGCTTGCCGGAAAAATACTTTACCGCGTATCGCCCCACTCCCGCCATCCCTTCAGCATCGGAAAATAAAGCCCTCGCCTCACCGGCTGGCCATCGACTGAGCGCATCAACGCCGCGTAACGGTCGAGCTGGGCGCGATAGCGCTCCTGCTCGCTGTCGAGAAAGCCTTCCAGGTCCGAGCCTTCATGACTGCTGGTCTTGTAGTCCACCACCCACCGCTGGCCGCTCTCATCACGAAAGGTACGATCGATGACGAGATCGATATACTCGCCTTCGGCTATCGTTGTCATGCGCAATTCGTTGCGAGCATCCCGCTGCGGGCCGAGCAGCCATTGTCCACGCCGATCACTCACCGCTTGGGTAAGCACGGTTATTACCCGTTTGACAGCCGCATCGGTATCGCCCTCATTGCCGGCCATGCCGCATGCGGCGAGCTGATGCTTGAAGATATCCCGTAACCCGGAAATTTTCGGCGCATTCCAGTTCCCCACGCCATCTTCGGCGATGCGCTGCAGCCAGCGGTGTACGATGTTTCCGATAGTGCGTGCCGTTTCCCCTGCCCATGAATATTCGATCTCGCCCTGAATCGTCGATCCCTGCTGCTGAGCCTTCCACTGTACCGAGAGCGGCGCGACCGGCAGTGTCCACCCTGAGACAAGGCGCCGCAAAGACTGATCGATAGCGTATTCGCCCGCCGCGCGCTGCTCTTTATCATCAACGGCAAATAACCCGCCTGAGGACAGCGCTTGTGCTGCAGCTTCTGCATAAATATGCTCCACCATTGGCCAGATTTTACTCAGCAGTGTTTTTCCCGCTGGCGGCTTCAGCTCAAAAGGTTCAGAAGAGTCTTCCCCTTCGCGAATACCCGCGCTGCCCAGCAGATGCAGGCGCTGCCTGGCACGTGTCGCAGCCACGTAGAGCAAACGCCCATCCTCCAGGCATTCCTTCTCACCCTCGAGTTTCTCCAGCCATGAATAAATGCGGTCGGCCTCCCCACCCGTTTCCTGAATCGGCGCGAGCAACAGGTCGTTACCTTCGCCTGGCTCTTCCGTAGCGAGCGCAGGTCGTAAATACTCCATCCACATGAATAGCTTCTTATCGTTGCCGCGCGATGAGCGGCCAAGACCGGGTACGATCACATGATCGAATTCCAGGCCCTTGGCCTTGTGAATCGTCATGATTTGCAGGGTATCGTCGGCTTTTACGTCAGGTAGCGCGAAAAGCCTGACGAGCCCTTCCTCCAAGGCAGCGACGGTGAGAACGCTACCTTCGTTTTCGTTTGCTTCGAGGTAATCGAGGTAGGCCGCGGCATCTTCAAAGTCTGTCGCATCTTCAATACAGGCGGGGCCTCCCAGCGCAAGCCATGCTGCCTCAACAGTGTTCCGCAGCGATTGGCGGCAACGATTAGCCATGCATTCCGCCAACACTTCCCGCACGCGTAGAAGCCGGACATAGCCATCGGCGGAAACCGACGCCATGCGGGCGTCGTCGTTGATCAATTCCCACACTGTACGATCAGGTGGCTTCGCTCCGCCATCTCTTCTGTCTGCCTGGGCATCGCCAGCGACCACATCAGTAACATCGCCAGAAGCGGGTTCGGAACGCACCGATACGAGCGTGTGCATGTCCGCGAGCGTGAGGCCGCACCAAGGAGCGCGCAGCAAAGCGAGCCACGCCATTCGATCGGCGGGATGCGCCAGTGCGCGGGTCAACGCCAGCAGATCCTGAACGATGGGCATGCGTGCCAGCCCTTCAATTTCTATCGCGCGAAAACGAATGCCGGCTTTCTTCAGCCGAGGTATGATTTCACCGAGATGGCTACGGTTGCGCACCAGGATTGCCGTAGTGGAGCCGGGATCATCGCGCTGCGCTTGCGCGACAATCTCCACCACTTTTACTGCCTCGGCTGCGTGGTCATCATTGAAAAACGGATGTACGCCGACCCCTGTGCCCTCCAGCAAGCTGCGCGTTGCGATGGATTGTGCGTAGGATACCGCGCCAAGGGCGATATTCTCCCGTTCCGGCATCACCTGCGAGAACGTGGCGTTGACCCAATCGACGATGCCGCGCTGCGATCTGAAATTAGCGGAAAGAGCGCTCGGCTGTAATGCTACATTGCCTATCCCCTCTGCACGGGCTCGGAGGAATAACCCAACCTCAGCCTCGCGGAATCGATAGATGGATTGCATGGGGTCGCCGACCGCCAGCACGCTGCGGCCATCCCCCGGTTCCCATCCGGCGGTCAATTTCACGACCAGATCATACTGGCTGATCGATGTATCCTGGAACTCATCTATCAATAAGTGCCGAATGCGATAGTCGAGCGCGAGTGCAAGATCGGTAGGCATTTCGGGTTCGCCGAGCGCTCGCAGGGCACCTTGCGCGACTTCGGTAAAGTCCACCTTGTTATGGATTTGAAACACGAGCCTGAGCTGCGCCACCGCACGTGGGAGCAGCCGCATTATCGAGCTGAGCACTTGCCATTGCCGTTCGGTGTAAGCAGGAGGCGGAAGCTTTTCACGAATGTCATATAACGCCTGGCGAAGCGCGCCGTCGTCTTGCTCAGCCAGATGCGAAACCAATGCCCGCGCCCTGTCCTTCCATGAGTCCGCCATGCCTTTCCTGGCCTTGGGCTCGGGAGGAAAACCCTCTTTCACCGTGTGTTGCTTGCGCCAGGCGCCTTCTTTTACTTTTGTCAGCAACAGCTCGGCAATGGCATGCCAGCAGGGAACATCCCCCTCGTCATCGCCAGGAAACGTGCTGAGTTCGCAAAGTTGCGCGTAGTCGACTATAAGCGAATCCCTGCCGCTATCCGCCAGATTGCGCGCAGCGTAGCGCATCAGCTCAACCAGTTCGTCCCGGCTAGAGACAGGAAACAGTGAACACAAGCGCCGAAGCGCATCACGGCGTGCGTTCTTCAACGCCTCTTCCAGCTCATCGCGGTCCTTGCCGTGAATATGCCGCAGCCAGTGATCGCGTCGAGCCAGCATTCCGATGAGCAATATCTCGACGCGTGCCACATCATTGTCGAGATGCTCCAGCAAATGCTCGACATCCTGCGCCACGGCATCATTGTTCTCGACAAGACCAACGGTGGCACGCGCTGCTTCGGCATATAAATCTGACGCGTCCTCGATGGTTTCCGGCTGAGAACCAAACTCCGACAGCACAGGCATCTGCCGTGTCAACGATGCGCACAGCGAATCGAATGTCCGGACACGCAATCGCGCCGGATTATCGAGAATATGCCAGCCAGCGCCGGCGTCCCGCTGCAAAACAGCGCCAGCCAGCTCTCGCGTCAGCCTTTCGTACTCGGTTTGAAACGTTTCAGACGGATAAGAGGACGTATCGCGTGCCTGCACAAGCGCCGCCATCAAGCGTTCACGCATCTCTGCAGCCGCTTTTCGCGTGAATGTAATCGCAACGATTTCTTCCGGCTCATCCACAAGCGTCAACAACTTGAGATAGCGCTGTATCAGAAGTCCGGTTTTGCCTGATCCGGCCGGTGCCTGAACGATAAAGGAATGGGTCGGATCAAGCGCACGGCGGCGCTCGGCAAAGTCCGGCGCCAAGCCGAGTCCCTGGCGAGGCGCGAGTTCCGGCATAGAGAACATAGGCGATGTGCTGCTCATCCTTCCTCTTCCTGCTCGGTAAACTCCTTTCCTGCACGTTCATGAATACGGCAAACGGATCGCACGTCACAGTAGCGGCAAGTGTGCGGATAGATCTTGGGATCGATTTTGGCATCTCCGTCGATGAAATCGGCCGCGATACGGGCAAGATCGGCGTGCCAGGCCGCAACCAGGTCTTCCCACGATCCGTACTGATCAGCCTGGCGTGATTCACCCAGCGCTTTTCCACCCGGCAGCAGATTGCCATCACGCGCAAGTGCCGTGAACCGCATCTCTCCCGTTTTAACCTGCGCAAATGCGACCGCAACCGCAGCGGGTTCGGCAGTGACGAGATACAGGGGCAGTTGCGGTTCTTCCGGACGCTCGCCAAGCATGGCGCTTACCGATGGCGCCCGCGTTTTATAATCGATGATGATACGGCGTCCGTCGCTGAGCTCGTCTACACGATCGAGCCGCGTCGTCAGTTCAAGCCCGCCGATTTCGATGCTGCGCTTGTCTTCGATAGCAATGACCGCAAAGTCATTCCGCTTCCTGTCTTCGTTGAGCCATTCTTGTGCCAACCGCACCAGGCGCCGCTGCTCGATCACTGCAAAACGCCCTGAAAGCATAGCTGGACGGTCGCGATGGATATGCGCGATCGCATCTTTCGCGGCCTGCATGAGCATCGCTTCCAGATCGTCATCACTCATGGCATCAAGCACATTTTTGGTTTTGAGCTGGCTCCAAACCTGTGCGAGCACATGATGCACCAGTATGCCGCGCTGTATTGCATCCAGCCCGGTGCCCGGCAATTTCGTTCCGGATGCGCCCAATCGATGGACAGCGAATGCCCGGAATGGGCAGGCGGCCTGATCTTTTATCACCGCCATGCCGCCACTGGCCATACCGTTAGCGCCATTGCCTGCACCTATTGCCGGTGCTTTGTCATTTTTTATGCATTCAAGCCGGCTTGCGCGATGGATCAGGTCGCGGTGACTTGCATAATCGGGTAGCTCAAGCTCACAAACGGCAATATCCGCTATCAGCGGGCTGGGCGCGAGTGCCCGCCCATCGCGGCCGTTGCCATGCCGTGGATGACTCAGGATGACTTCGTTCGCTGCCGACAACCATGCATCGGTAAACCGGGACGCAAGCGCCAGGGAAGCGCCGGCTGAACCTCGCGGCAATCCGGCGGCTTGCTGAAGTTCGATCGGCAGAAAAGGATTGGGACGTGGTTGCGGCGGCCAGGCTTCGTCAGACAAGCCCATTACCCAAAGATGATCGAACGTCATGCCGGCGGCTTCGAGAACGCCGAGTATCTGGATGGGAACATTCGGCGTCTCAGGCTGGAACGACACCTCGGCAGCCATATGGCGCAAACGCGATAGTGCTTTGCCGTAGCTGGCGTACGGCATGACGCTGCCGAGGGCGGCGAAGTCGGCGAGAACCTCATGCCATTTCTTCAATGTCTGATATTCCGCTGAATCCAGAGCGCGTTCGCCAGGAAAACCGGCGATCCTCAAAACCTCGGAAATAACCCTGGCCAGCGCTGAGGGCGCTTGCGAACCGCGCAGCTTTACTTTGCGGAGCTCGGCATAGGCCGACAGAACCTCCACTAGAACCGGGCAGCTTTCACCGCCATATTCGCGCTCGATAAGAGCAAGCAGCCGTTCAAGTGTAATTGTAGACTCGGTACGATTGCGCAGTTGAGCATCGAGGCTTGCGCGCTGCGCCATTTCAGTTTCGCCGCCGCTGAGAAAGGGCGATCGGAGCAAGAGGCTCGCGCGCTCGAATCCGATTTCTCCCTCGCCGAGTTCGAGTATCAGGAAAGCGGCGTTTATCAGAGGATACGAAACCAGAGCCTTGCCAAGCGATGCATTAAACGGCAATACGCGCTTGGCCGCACCCGGTAGTGATCGCTGGACATCGGGCTCCATCAGCGAACTGAAGATGCGCAGGATGGCACTTCGATGCTCTGAAAAGGTCGGAACGACAACGCCAATGCGAGCGGAGCCATTTGCTTCGATTCGTGCCCGTGCCCAAGCCGCCGCGCAATAAATCTCCTCACCGGCGTCGTCGTATTGCACACGTCGCGAACCGGGATTTTGCGGCGACTGTTGCGGCTGCGGTTGCGCCAGCATTACTTCACAGCCCGCATCCTCAAGCTTGACCAACAAGGCTGCCTGTTGCGGTGTAATGATATCGAAACCATAGCAGATCAAGCGCTTCGGCTTATTGATTTCAGGCCGCAGGCACAGCCCGGCTACGAGATCGCAAAGCCGTGCGCGATCGGTCTGCCGTGCGCGGCGGGTTGTTTCCTCGTAGTATCGCGACCAATCCCGAAATGCCTTGCCATCTTCGTTCAGCGGGAAATTCCCGAGCCGCGGGATAAAGTGCCATGCATGGGCGAGCTGCCACGCCTCACGAGCAAGCCGTGCGGCCTCCGCGACGGCAAGCAAAACCGTGCCCGTATCCGAACGGGCAATGGCATCTTCCCATAGAACCTGCTCCTGAGCGGGCCTGAGCAACGCGGGCAGATGAGAGGCTTGCGCGAAGTAAAGCGCGTCCTCGTAGATACGTTCGATGAATGTGGAGATCGGCAGGATATCCGCCGAATCCCAGGCAGAAATGCCTTCGGCTGACCGCGCTCCATCGAACTCGTGTTTCAGCGCGGCTGCGAGTCGCCGATTAGGCGTGACGATCGTGACGCCATCTACTAGGCCGACGTCACGGCTCGCAAAAATTTCCGTCAGAAGAACTTGGGGAAAATTCAGAATGGAGGACATGCGGCAGAAAACGACCGCTGCCGGATCAGCGTTCCAGCTTGTCCAGTTTCCCGGTTACCTTTGCCCAGTCATCGGCATCGGGGGGAGAATCTTTTTTCTCGATGATGGGTTTCCATGCTTTCGATAACTCAGCGTTGAGTGCGGTGAAATGCTGCTGATCCGTCGGCACGTCATCCTCGGCATAAATTGCATCCACTGGACATTCAGCTACACACAGGGTGCAATCAATACATTCATCCGGATCAATTACCAGAAAATTAGGCCCCTCGCGAAAGCAATCCACCGGGCACACATCTACACAATCAGTGTATTTGCACTTGATACAGCTTTCAGTTACTACATAGGTCATGACGGATCCTTGCTGGGCTCTTTGAGAATTCGCAATTTTACCAGAAATTTTACGAATGCCGCTATAACTCTACAACCCAGACCAGCCTGCCAGTATGGGTTTAAGGTGCGAAGCAAGCTGGGATACCACTGCTGAAAGCGGAGTATGCCACACTGTATATAATAGCCCTACAGGATGGGCTGCGGCCCGGCCGCCTTTTCTTTTTGCACGTTTGTACTTGAGCGTTTGTATAATTCCGACCTATCCGCCGCGGCTACGGAAGGTGTCCCGCCACGACATTTTGTTTTGCATTGATCGCCAACGAGATAACCAATGCGCCAACTATCACCGGCCATTGCAATTTCAGTGTCACAGCCTGCATGATTTTCTCGAATCCCTCTTCCGACTGCGATACCGAGTAATAAGGCTGTGCGTGTAATTCGGCTGGAACAGATACTTTCAGCTCGACACTTCCTCCCAGCACATCATCATCGAGCATTATATCGGTCATGGCGGACAACTCGAGTAGTTGACCGAAACCACCCGGAATTTGTCCCCGGTAAATATAGCGCCCCCCCCCAGCCATCGCAACTTGGCATTGCAAGGTTGATCTCGGTACAGAATACGCCCTCCGCTTCAGCGGCGAAAAAATATGACACCTGCAACCAGTTGCCCGCAAGTGCAATACTTTTTTTTACGTATTGCGAATACACCTCCGTCTGGCAAATTGAATCATCAGCACTGGATGGCTCATGCCGATAGGTTATGAATTCGCCATTCAGGCGATCCACGAACAACCCACGAGCGTGGTCGTCGGCCACCATATCTCCGGCAGTTATCTTATTCTTGAAGCTGAGCCGTTCATGCGCCGAGGCGATCCCGGCACCGCTGTGCCCATGCGGGCTATCTTCGCGTTGATGGATTTTTCGATAATAATGCTCAGCCTGGCGCCGCAACGTATCGCCAAAATTATGCGTCAGCAGATAGGAATCCAGTTCGCAAATGATGCCTCCGTCATTCATCTTCAACACCGCCTGGATTTTACCGGTCTGCAGATACATTTCCTCGATCCCATCGAGATCGGTATCTTCCAGAAATCTTGCCGGGCGGGGGGCGCAGGCGTCAAGCATCGCTTCCAGCTCGACGATGGCTTTAAATACCGCGCGTCTGAGATGAGGGAGATACAAGCCTCCAAACAAGCCATGCCAATATGCATCATTAGCCTGGGACTCATACAGCTTATGCTTCATGGCAACGCTACGTTGCCGCTCCGGCAGCGAGGCCAGCCGCCGGGAAAGGCCCAGCATGCGTTTGTGCATCCAGTTGGATTCGGGATAGCGCGAAAAAAAATTTTTCCAGATACCACCGCGCAGGAACGCCTTGTTGCCGTCATACCAACCCACTGCCTTGGCCTGCTGCACCAGGTCGGCATAAATATTGGCGGGCCCTGCAGGAAGTGTCCACTCGTTCATTTCCATATATGAAGTGGTTGGGAGATACACTACACCCCGGGTTTTCTCGGCAGCATGATAGTCCCGGTAGTGCTGGGGACGAATTATGGGTGACGCCAGCACCCCTTGGATAAAGGTATCAAGCCAGCCTTTTTCATATACCCACTGATAAGTTTCCGGCCAGATACCGAATTTTTCGATATCGTCAAAATAGACGGCGGCGTTGCCATGGCCGGTTGTACTGTTTTCAGCCAGAGACTCTATGTACGCTATTGCTTCATCCGCCGGAGAAAACGGCAACCGGTAACGCAGCGCTTCGGAAATGGGAAACAGATCGAGTTTGCGCTCGTCCTCTTCGGTAGTGAAATAACCGTCCAGTTCCGCCGCTGTTTTGCCAGCACAAAGAAAATGATAATCGTCCACGATCACGTAGCGGATGCCACAATCCGCTAACGCCGGAACTACCGTTGCTTCCCACACGCGCTCGGTCAGCCACGCACCTTGCGGGCGCCGCCCCAACTTCCTCTCCAGCTTATCGGAAAATGTCTGTATTTGCCCGATGCGATCGCGGTTTGGAATCGCAGCCAGGACCGGCTCTGTATCGCCCGCACCGAATAGCTCGACCTGACCGCGCATCACCATGTCCCGAAGCAGCGCCATGTCTTCCGGATAGTGATCAAACAGATAGTCCAGCAACCAGCCGGAAATATGCACCGCAAAACAAAAGCTGGGATATCGGTGAAGGACTTGCAGGAAAGGCCGATAACAACGCAGGTGGGCATCAGCCAGCACCTCTGGAAAATTGCCGACCGGTTGGTGAGCATGAACGCCGAAAAGCAGGGAGACGGATCGGGACATCGAGTTCTCCTCAGAGAAAGCTTAGCCACTCGCTAGCGCCGCTACTTCCGGCCCAGGCTGGCGCTGGTCAGGTGAAATGTATCATGTTGCGTTATGTGGCCTGGAAAACCAACTTGGCTTTTCCTGGTCGAAATATCGCTCTCGGGCTTGCGCCGGCAATAGTGCGCTGCAGGTTTTCTTCAAGAGGCGCGCCGCATTGTGCCCGAATCTTGAGCCACAACGCCGCCGCCGTGGCTGATAGGCTGATGTACGGATACGGGTACCGGCAATTTCAGTAAAGAATAGAGATTAGCCAGATTGTCCCGGAATAATTGATCAAAGCTCGACACTACGCTCGGCGGATTGTAATCACCTAGCCACCAGAACCAGTCGGAGCTTTCGCAGGAAGCGAGTTGACGTTCGGCCTTAGCTCTTTCCTCGTCGGTCAAGCGTTTGCTTTGCATCACCAGGTCATAACTGTGCTTGGCCGCACAGAGCAAATCCCAGGCACGGTTTTTGTCCTGATCGCCGATCCATGTGGAAAACGTTCCATACACCCAGCTCCCTGCCGTCAATACCGGCAAGTGGGCGACATCAGCCTGCTGGATGGTTCCCAGATAATCCTTATAAGTAGTCACCTCGATTGCGGGGTGATTTTCAAGAATTCCGTAGAGATCATTGAGAAAGTAATAGCCGTTGTAAGGATAGTATTCCCACGCATTCTCGCCATCGAGAATAATACTTACCACTGGATTTTCCCCGGATAATGCGTTGCGGCCGATATCTTCGAGAGAGTGCACCAAATGCTCGGCAGCATCTCGCCCAAACCACTTCGAGTACTCGAAGCCGATCATGTCGGATAGTCTTTCGTCGCGGAAGAAGCACGTGACGCTATTGGCCTTACCTTCCACATGATAGGGCTTGTAGAGGTAGCGGCCTCGTTCCGGCAAGGGTCTGCCCCCATACGATTTGCGCAGGCTATTCGCCAGCACGTTTTCACCGCTGGCGCTCCATTGACAATCGTGGTCCGCAAGAATCTCGAGCATGGCCGCTGATATCGCACCTTCCGCGGGCCATACGCCGCAGGGCGTTATCCCGAAGCGACGCGCATGACTCTCGATAGCTGATGTCAACTGAAACGCGACACGGCCTTTCCCTCCGGGATAACAGCTTTCCACCGGCAGGTGCACGTCGGGCATGTTATCGCGCGCGGAAGAAAAGTCTATCAATAGCGGAGCCAGGGGGTGGTAATGCGGCGTGGTGGACAATTCGATCTGGCCGGACTCAGCCAGCTTGCGATAGCGAGGAATCAATCCCTGTATCAAGTCCCCGATCACATTGAGCAAGTCTAGCCGGTCGGCATGGCTGAAGCCTCTGTCCTGCGTCATCAATCGCACTACCGCCTCATTGGTCCTGCGTACGCTCTCTCCTGTCCATGCCAGGTGATACCACATGATCAGGTCCGCCAGATACTGGCCCGAAAGATAGGACAGTTCCGCCTCACCGCGAGCCCGCAATGTTTCGTGCATATCATGCAACCGCTTGCAGGTCGGGTACGGTTGCATCATGGTGACGTGATTGCTGCGAAAACAACTGTCGAACGCCCGTATGCGATCTCGCGCGGAAACCTGTTCCAGATCGGGCGCCGCCAGCAAGCGCAAGAGCGGGTCCCGAAACTGACCCGACGCGAACTGTGCCGCATAATCCTCCAGTTGATCCAGCAGTACCGGCACGAAATTCACCACCGCTTTTATGGACGGATGCGCTTCAAGGTGGGACACCATGTCGCTGTAGTCCTTGATGGCGTGCAGATACACCCATGGCAACGTAAACTCGCCAGTTTCGTAATTGCGATAATCAGGCTGGTGCATATGCCACAGCAAGACTAAATGTATTGGTTGCATTTCTATCTGACCCGATGGAAGTAGGCGTCTGGACAAGCCCTGCGTTCGGCACGGAACCTGTCGATCGCCACAAATTGTTCGCTTTATGCGCTCACTGTCTTATTTCATCCTGCTTATCATCTGACATAATGTATTTTCTGCCCCAGCATTTCCGGAGTAATAAGCGTAACGCCATTTTCGGTGACATAAAAGCGCTCGCGGTCCTGCTCCGGGTCAAAACCAGCCATCAGCCCAGGAGGAATTATACAATTCTTGTCGACAACGACGCGTCTCAGTCGCACATTGCGACCGATATCCACATTGGGCAATATCACTGAATCCTCGATACTGCTGTAGCTGCGTACCTGTACATTTGAAAATAACAGCGAGCGGCGCACGGTTGATCCACTGATGATGCATCCGCCAGAAACCATTGTATCCAGCGCCTGCCCGCGCCGGTCATCATCGTCGAAAATAAACTTGGCGGGCGGCAATTGTTCCTGGTGAGTCCAGATCGGCCAATCCTTGTCATATAGATTGAGGTCCGGCGTAATACGGGTGAGATCCAGGTTCGCCTCCCAATAGGCGTCAATGGTGCCGACGTCGCGCCAATACGGCACACCCGACGCCATATTGACACAACTGTGGACGAAACGGTGGGCAAACACCCTTCCACGCGGCACCAGGTACGGGATCATGTCCTTGCCGAAATCATGGGACGACTGCTCGTCGTCATGGTCATGAATCAATTGTTCGAAAAGAAATGCAGCATTGAACACGTAAATACCCATGCTCGCCAGCGCATGCCCGGGCTGGCCGGGCATCGCGGTAGGCACTGAAGGCTTTTCTTCGAAACCGTTGACGCGCCATTCGTCATCGACGCTCATGATCCCAAGTCCGCTTGCCGTCTCCAAGGGCACGTCGTGGCAGGCTATTGTCATCTCGGCGGCTTTTTCGACATGGTCGGCGAGCAGCTTGCCATAGTCCATTTTATAAACGTGATCACCACCCAGAATCAGCACGTAATCCGGATTATAAACTCGAAGTATATCGATATTCTGATAGACCGCATCGGCGGTTCCTTGATACCAGGTTTCTTCAATGCGCTGTTGAGCTGGTAATAACTCGACAAATTCATCGAATCGCCCATCGAGAAATCCCCAGCCGTGCTGGATATGACTGATCAGGCTCTGCGCTTTGTACTGTGTTGCGATCCCGATACGGCGAATGCCGGAATTAACGCAATTGGAGAGAGGAAAATCGATAATGCGGAATTTGCCGCCAAACGGCATGGCAGGCTTGGCACGCCAGTCTGTAAGCTGTCGCAAGCGGCTACCGCGCCCGCCAGCCAGTATCATCGCTACCGAATTACGCGTAATCTGGCTGATATAACGCAAGTCAGCTCCTTTTGTCTAGAGAATCTCACCTCTGAAGAAGTTCACGGTGACGCACTCATCAATGGCTGAATCGCACCATTCAAATTGAGCTGCCTGTTGTGCAGGCTAGAAACCGAAAAGAACCGCCTCCAGAAGCGTCGTGGCAGGAAGCCCCTTACACGGGACGCTATTTGCGGGCTCTTACGTCTCAGGAAATCCCTTCTCTGTAAAAGCCCAAGGCTGCCTCGCATCCATTCGGATGCTTATCCAGAGACTCCCTGTGGCTGAACTTCTTCCCAGGTTCCATCAAGTTTGATATAGAACAGTTTTGGCTCGAACCCAAGCGAACGGGCAGTATCCCCCGCCTTGTAAAGGTCCTCCTTTACCGCACCGGCACCACAATCCTCGTGAACGGAGAGCACAGCCACGTGGCTATCATGCAGCCTCTTCGACAACTCCAGATGCGTTTCAAGTTGTTCCGTATTTGCCGCGCCGCCGGCGCATATCACCCGATCAAACGTTCCCTCTTTAACATTCAGGTGCTCAAGTAATTTTTCAATTGTGCCCTGAATCCGAAAGTCCATACATCCAAACACAGCGTGAGAACATGTATGCATTTGTTTTTCCTTATTTTATTTATGCCCAAGATACTGGAGCGAATCAATGAAGGGAATCAGATTGTGCCCCTCTCCATATTCCCCGTCAAGTAATCCGTTTCCGTTTGTAAAGAACAAATAAAGTGTCCGGATCTGTAGCAAATGATCTGTCCGGTTTTATGCTATCGCGAAGGAGAGGAGCATGAAACGGACAAGATGGTTGCAGGAGATTCGGCAGATGCGATTGCCTGCATTGAATTTCAATTCACGACCATACTCCGCCGTATCGCCGTATCCTTGCGCGAGCTATAATCGACTTATGCAATCCGATCCGACACATCATGGCATAACGGTCAAGGTCAACCCGTCCCTGGAAGCGCTGCTGGCTGCTCGACTTCATGATCCTTTCAGTTATCTCGGTGCTCGCATGGAGCACGGCCATGGCTTGATTCGGGTATTTTATCCATATGCGATAAATGTATGGATCAATATAGAAGACAGCTTCGAGGTGATGAAGCGGGCACATCCTGCCGGGGTTTTCGAATGGCGCGGCGTCGCATTGCCGCCCATGCCATATCTATTGCGCGTCGAAGATGGTAACGCATGGCCGGAAGCATGCTTGTACGAAACTTATGACGCCTATGCCTTCCAGCCGCAAATTTCCGATTATGACGTCTATTTGTTCAATGAAGGCCGGTTACGGCAAGCTTATCGAACACTGGGTTCGCATATTGCGGAAAGAGGGGGCATCGCTGGCGTACTTTTTTCGGTATGGGCGCCTAATGCCGAGCGCGTGAGTGTGGTAGGCGGCTTTAACCGTTGGGATGGCCGAGTGCATCCGATGGCGGTTCACGGTTTCAGTGGCGTTTGGGAGCTCTTTATACCCGGCCTCCCCCCCGATTCACTCTACAAATATGAAATACGCAACCGCGACAGCGGCGCAATCCTTCTTAAAACCGATCCTTATGCCAGGCGCTATGAATTGCGCCCCAACAATGCGGCGCGCACACCGGTGGTCGGCGAAACAGCATGGGATGATGCCGAATGGATGATAAACCGTGCAACGTGGGATTGGTTGCACGCACCGCTGAATATTTACGAAATTCACGCCGGGTCCTGGAAGCGACATCCTGATGGCCGTTTTTACTCTTACCGTGAACTCGCCCGGCATCTGATTCCTTACGTGCGTGAAATGGGCTACACCCATATTGAGTTGATGCCAATTTCAGAGCATCCGCTCGATGAATCCTGGGGTTATCAGACGACCGGCTATTTCGCGCCCACCAGTCGTTTTGGCTCACCGGACGACCTGAAATATTTCATCAATGCCTGTCATCTGGAGGGTATCGGCGTAATGCTCGACTGGGTGCCGGCGCATTTTCCCCAAGATGCATTTGCGTTGTCCCGATTTGATGGCAGCGCATTGTATGAGCACGAGGATCCGCGTATTGGACTACATCAGGACTGGGGAACGCATATCTTCAATTTTGGGCGCAACGAAGTAAAATCGTTTCTATTGTCCAGCGCCCATTTCTGGTTAGCGGAATTTCATCTTGATGGGTTGCGCGTGGATGCTGTTGCATCCATGCTCTATCTCGACTATTCACGCAAGCCGGGTGAATGGCTACCCAACAAATACGGCGGCAGGGAAAATCTGGAAGCTATAAATTTCCTGCGCGAACTGAACATTATGGTACACGAGGAATTTCCGGGTGCGTTGACGCTGGCGGAAGAATCCACTTCATGGCCGGCGGTATCTCGTCCCGCCTATACTGGCGGTCTGGGATTTTCCATGAAATGGAATATGGGCTGGATGAACGATACGCTTTCCTACATGCGTAATAATCCGGTTTATCGGCGCTTCCATCAGGACCAGCTTACTTTCGGCCAATTGTATGCGTATACGGAAAATTTCGTCCTGCCGCTTTCACATGACGAAGTAGTGCATGGCAAAGGATCGCTGCTGGGCAAAATGCCGGGCGATGCCTGGCAGCAATTTGCAAACGTACGCCTGTTATTTACTTATCAGATGACTTATCCCGGTAAAAAGCTCAATTTCATGGGCAGCGACTTCGCCCAGGGACGTGAATGGAACTCGGGATGGGAACTGGACTGGGGTCAATTACGCGATGAACAGCACCGCGGCGTCAAGGCTGCGCTGCGCGACCTCAACCATTTGTATGGCAATATCGCCGCATTACACCAACTCGATTTCTTGCCTGATGGTTTCGCGTGGGTAGACTGCCATGACGCCGACAACTCCGTCATCAGCTATCTGCGCCGCGCATGCAATGGTTCATTCGTCCTGATCGTTCTCAATTTCACGCCTGTGCCGCGCACACGTTATCGCATCGGCGTCCCTGCGAAAGGCATGTACCATGAATTATTCAATAGCGATTCCATACACTACGGTGGCAGCAATCTGGGCAACATGGGTCGCATCGATACGACCGGCGAACCCTGGATGGGTCGGCCCGACTCGATCGTTATCAGCCTCCCGCCACTTGCAGGGATCATTCTTTCGCTTGAATAATGCTCCCCCGGCGTGATATGAATGGATGAGGTGGAGTTTGCCGTACGGCCCATCACGCTTCTCATCGATAATCGCCCGACAGATGCTTGATTCGGTTTCGGGAAGATACGTTCATTTAACGAGGCGCCACCGGTCGTCCACCGTGCCAACACGGCTGTAGTAAAGCGTACCGAGCAATCGAGTTCATTTGGCACAGCAACCGCGAGGGATAACTTGCAGTGGGTTGCGCCCGCCTATTCCTTTTCTGATGAATAGCAGCATCAAGACGATGCGCTTTACTCGACCGGCCGGTGTCGGATGGAAGTCAGTGAAATTCGGACTGATCCTCATTCCTCACTCTTTCCAAGAAATCTTAATGAGTGGACCGCAATGCCACGAGCTTTATCAAATCCCAACCCCGGTGTTCTGTTTATCACGCCGGAAATTTATCCTCTGAGTAAAACCGGGGGTCTCGCGGATGTCAGCGCGGCGCTACCGCTGGCGTTGCGCCAATTGAAGATCGACGTACGTGTACTCATCCCAGGCTATCCGCAAGTGCTGTCGGGTCTCAAAAAAAAGCAAAAGATAGCCGAATTCAGGGATCAATCCCCATTTCCGCCGTCGACGCTGCTATCCGCAAAGCTGCCGTTGGGCGCATCCGCATCTCTTCCCATTTTCATCATTGATTGCCCCGTACTGTACCAGCGGGAAGGGGGGCCATACGTGGATAATGCCGGGCGCGACTGGCCGGATAATGCCTTGCGTTTCGGACTCCTCTCGAAAATTGGCGCAATTCTGGCGAGTGATGCGAGCCCGCTCGTCTGGCGCTCACGCGTTGTTCATTGCAACGATTGGCAAAGCGGCCTGGTACCGGCTTATCTGCATTTCCATAGAGGGAAAAAAGCGGCATCGCTGATGACTATACACAATCTCGCTTTCCAGGGCATATTTCCGCCCGATACGGTGGCTCAACTGGGTTTGCCTGCCGAAAGTTTCGATATAAATGGCATGGAATATTATGGCAATATGTCGTTTCTCAAGGCGGGGCTCCATTATTCCGACCATATCGCTACCGTGAGCCCGACATATGCGGAAGAAATTCAGACGACACCACTGGGCTTCGGCATGGAAGGTCTGCTGGCTGCGCGACGCGGGCACATCAGTGGAATCATTAATGGTATCTCTTCAGAATGGAACCCTGCTACTGATCGCTATATTACGCAAAATTACGCTATTACCAATCTTGCAGCCAAAGCGCACAACAAAACCGCATTACAACAATTGCTGGGGTTGGCTGCCGATCCGCATATTCCATTATTCGGCGCCGTCGGCCGTTTTACTTATCAGAAAGGTTACGATATTTTATTGCAAGTTGCAGCGCGGTTGACCGAAATACCTGCCCAGCTTGTGCTTCTGGGTAGCGGTGAGACCGCGCTGGAGCAGGAGTTCACCAGGCTGGCGAAAAATTATCCGGGGAAAATGGCGGTCCGTATCGGCTTCGAAGAAAAACTTGCCCACTTGATAGAAGCGGGCGCGGATAGCTTCCTGATGCCTTCCCGCTTCGAACCGTGTGGCCTGAATCAGATGTATAGCCAGCGCTACGGTACGCCTCCGTTGGTTCACGCGACCGGCGGTTTGCGCGATACCGTAGTCGATTGCACGCCCGCAACTTTGGCCGATAAAAGCGCCAGTGGTTTTTTGTTCCACGACATGACCGCCGACAGTTTTCTCAGTGCGATACGGCGGGTTGCCGTTGCTTATCACGATAAATCAGTGTGGTGCCGCTTGAAGAAAAATGGCATGACAAAAGATTTCAGCTGGCATTCGAGCGCTGCTGCGTACCGGCAAATCTATCTGTCGCTTTTCTCCTGAGCTCCCGGTCGAGATAGAACAATCACGGGGAAACCTGGAGACTTAACCAGCGTTTTGAATCACGGGGAGGGTTTTTATTTCATGACCACATTGGGCGGTATAAGGCATGGAACTGGCAGACCCTTGGACCAAATTGAAAAAAAGAAAAATTACACCCACACCATCATGCCCATTTCAAATGGATGCGTCAGCAAAGGTTGATATGGATAAACGCGTATGTAATAGTCCAGCTTTCCGCATAAATCCGGAGTGAGGCTCAATGAATACAGATGCTCGCCCGATTCTTCGATGCCGCTGAATTCAAACCTGATATGATTGAACTCGCGCAGCGTGGCCTTATTGCGCTGACGGCAAATCAACATTTCCACTATCACGTCCTCAGACTGTAAACCATTCAACCTTACCGCGACATCAAACTGCGCGGCATCACCAAAACTGATACGCTTGCGTGGCGTATTCAATCGACGAATCGCTACGCCTTCCCATGTTTTCCGCACGAAGGCTTTCCAGGCCGCGACTTTCTTCGCACCGCTGAAGTCATCGGCGGCATAGAGCGCCCCCTGCGTACTTGCCGGTACATAAAACTTCTGGGTGTACTCGCTTACCATACGCGCGGCCGTGTAACGCGGCAGCAACGACATCATCGAGTCCTTCGCCATTTTTACCCAACCCGAGGAGTAACCCAATTTGTCGCGGGTATAGTAGAGCGGCACCACGTGGTCCTGCAGCGTTTCGTAAAAATCCCTGCTTTCTTCCTTGTCGCGCCGTGCCAGATCCATATTTTCCGGCCCGGGCTTGATCGCCCAGCCATTCCTGCCGTTATAGCCCTCGCCCCACCAGCCATCGAGTACGCTCAGGTTGAGCGTACCATTTATACCTGCTTTCATGCCTGAGGTCCCGCTTGCTTCCAGCGGATATACCGGGTTGTTGAGCCACACATCGACCCCGGCCACCAACCGCCGGGCGAGACGCAAATCGTAATCCTC
The DNA here is from genome assembly GCF_000619905.2 of Nitrosospira briensis C-128. NCBI lineage: Bacteria > Pseudomonadati > Pseudomonadota > Betaproteobacteria > Nitrosomonadales > Nitrosomonadaceae > Nitrosospira > Nitrosospira briensis. The sequence goes on from NZ_CP012371.1 coordinate 1,009,957, forward strand.
GACCAACAGAAGTTGTCCTTGAAATTCCGGCATCTGGGCAACCTGGTTGATATGACGAATCAGGTCCTGTCCCGGAACATCGGCAGGATGTGCCTTGCCTGCAAAAATTATGATAACTGGGCGGTCCTGATCGAGCATGATCCTGCGCAACCAGTCGAGATTGTCAAATAGCAGCGTCGCGCGTTTGTACGTGGCAAAACGGCGGGCGAAGCCGAGTGTCAGAATATTCGGGTTTATAGGATCAGTGAATCTCAGCAGGCGGTCGAGATGCGCTTCAGAACCATGATTACGGGAAATCTGGACGGCGAGACGAGCACGTATGCTATATAGCATCTGCGATTTCAGTGTTTGCCGCACGCTCCAGAACAGGTGATCGGGAATGGCATTGATACGCGACCAGTAATCGATATCACACATATGGTTGCGCCATTCATAGCCGAGATAACGGTCGAATAGATCCGGCCATTCCTGAGCCAGGAAGGTCGGCACATGCACGCCGTTCGTGATATGTCCCATCGGATTTTCTTCCGGCTCGATCTGTGGCCACAAATCCCTGCAGATTCGCGAGGAAACGTTGCCATGTATCTTGCTCACGCCGTTCTGAAAGCGCGAGCCATGAATGGCGAGATTTGTCATGTTGAAATCGTGACTGCCGCGAACACGACCCAGCGCCATGAATTCTTCCCGGGTAATTTCAAGATCGCGGTAAAATCCTTCGAAATAGGCAGCCATCATGTCATCACCGAAGTGGTCATGTCCCGCCGGTACCGAGGTATGGGTTGTGAATACCGTGCTTGCCGCCACTGCCTCCAGCGAACTCGGGAAATCCAGCCCTTGCTGCACCAGATTACGCATACGTTCCAGCATCATGAACGCAGCATGTCCTTCATTGATATGCCATATCGTTGGCTTGATTCCCACCTCCCTCAACGCCCGGACACCACCAATGCCAAGCAGGATTTCCTGCTTGATGCGCAGGTTCCGGTCGCCGCCGTAGAGTTGATGCGTGATATCGCGGTCATCCGGCGAATTTTCAGCTAAGTTCGTATCGAGCAGGTAAAGTGTAACGTGACCGATCTTCGCCTGCCAGACCTTGGCGACGACCTTGCGTTGCGGCATTTCCACTTCGATTCGTATTTCCGAACCATTGCTGCCCAACACGGGCGCTACGGGCAAATCCTCAAAATCCGAATCAGTATAGATAACTCGTTGATTACCCAAATTATCGATGGTCTGGAAGAAATATCCCTGACGGTAGAGCAAACCCACGCCGACCAATGGCAAGCGCAAATCGCTCGCTGCCTTGCAGTGGTCGCCTGCCAGGATACCGAGGCCACCCGAATAGATTGGAAAGCTCTCATGGAAACCGAACTCGAAACAAAAATATGCCACCTGATCATCAGGGTGCAAACCTGTCGTTGCGCCGTTTCGCACCGGTTCCGAATGATATGAATCATAAGCTGAAAGAATGCTGTTGTAATTGGCGAGAAATACCTGGTCCTCGGCGGCTCTCAGCAGCAGCGACTCATCCACGCGCTTGAGAAAATCTTTGGGGTTGTGCCCCACTGTCGCCCAAAGACTGGGATCCAGTCGGGAAAATAGCGAGCGCGTAGCGCGATCCCAGCTATACCAGAGATCATTAGCCAATTCCTCGAGCCGCGCCAGACGGGGAGGTATTTTTGGATTGACAGCAATAGTAAATACGGTGCCGGGCATGGGTAATTCTCGATAAGTGAAGAGTTGCCTCAACCCGAAAGCCGAGGGGGAATCGCGTAGCCGGATTTAACCTGAATCCGGTAGTTGACCGCTCATTTAATAGATCAGTGTTATGATTAATAACAATATTTCATATTATTTGACGCTCACCTTCCGGGTGAGGGGGCTACGGGGTGAATTGCACGGTTTTTGCGGCACAGGGCTGCGTTGCAACTTCCTGGAATGGAAAACTTTTCCCCGATCCAACTACCGGATTCAGGCTTATTTAGCGCTATGCTCGGAGAAAGTGCTCGCGATAGTATCTCATCTCGGCAATGGAGTCGTAAATATCCGCCAGCGCCTCGTGCTTGCATTGCTTTGTCAAGCCTGCCGAGATTTCCGGTTTCCAACGCTTTACCAATTCCTTCAGGCTGCTTACGTCCAGATTACGATAGTGAAAATAGGACTCAAGCTGCGGCATCCAGCGCGCCAGAAAACGCCGATCCTGGCATATCGAATTGCCGCACATGGGAGAGACTCCCATGGCAACATATTCTTGCAGAAACGTGATCATGGACGCCTCTACCTCAGCTTCGTTCAGACTGGAAGATCTCACCTTGTCCACGAGGCCGGATTTTGCGTGCGTAGACTTATTCCAGTTGTCCATGCCGTCGAGCACCGCTTCGGGCTGAGATAGAACCAGCACCGGTGCTTCCGCCACCAGGTTCAATTGAGAATCAGTTATCACGAGAGCCACCTCGAGGATATGATCATCCTGCGGACTAAGCCCGCTCATTTCCATATCTATCCAGATGAGGTTGTTGTTGTCTTGTGCCATAATCAGATCACTTTACTGAATTTTCAACGTGTAATTGTGTCATATCGATACTGACCCGTCACCTTTCATTGCGTTGCCGCTTCGCCCACCTATAGACCATGCAAACGTTCACGACCCTCTTTCTTGCCGCCCTGACGCTTACTTTTTTAGCGCGGATATGGCTGGCAACACGGCACATCCATCATGTTCTCGCCCATCGCGATCATGTGCCTGACGATTTTTCTTCGCGAATTACATTAGCGTCACATCAAAAAGCGGCTGACTACACCTGTGCCAAAACACGGTTGGGATATATCAGCATAACGCTCGATACGTTGCTTTTGCTGATACTTACCTTGGGCGGCGGGTTAAATGCCTTGGCGGATTTCTGGTCAAACTGGTTTAGCGACCCGTTGATACACGGCATAGCGCTCATTGTCAGCGCGGCGCTACTGATGAGCGTAGCAGGAATTCCGGTTGGTTATTACCGTACTTTTGTTATTGAACAAAAATTTGGTTTCAACAAGATGAGTCCTCGCATGTTTTTTCTCGACCTGATCAAACGCGCGCTACTGGGAGGACTGCTGGGCTTCCCGCTGCTACTCGGTATTTTATGGTTGATGCAGGAAATGGGGCCGAGCTGGTGGTTTTATGCCTGGCTTGCATGGATGAGTTTCAACGTGGTGCTTCTCGCCATCTTCCCGACCTGGATCGCGCCGCTTTTCAATAAGTTTACCCCGCTTGAGGATGCTCCGCTCAAGGCACGTATTGAACAATTGATGCGTCGGTGCGGCTTTAAATCCAGCGGTCTTTTCGTAATGGATGGTTCGCGCCGCAGCAACCACGGCAACGCTTATTTTACCGGCTTCGGCAGGACGAAGCGGATCGTTTTTTTCGATACGTTGCTTTCTCGTCTGGATACGCCCGAGATCGAGGCGGTGCTAGCGCATGAATTGGGACATTTCAAACGACGCCACGTTATCAAACGTATCGTATGGACGTTTGCCATGAGCCTTATATTTTTATGGACGCTGGGCTACTTGATGCAGCAGGACTGGTTTTACGCGGGATTAGGCGTTTCCGTTTCACACGTGTCTTCCTCGGCCATGGCGCTGCTGCTGTTTTTTTTAGTGATGCCCACGTTCACTTTTCTGTTTCAACCGGTGGCAAGTCTATATTCGCGCAAGCATGAGTTCGAGGCTGACGAGTATGCTGCAGGTAATGCCTCGGCCACCGACCTCATACGCGCACTGATAAAACTCTACCAGGATAACGCCGCGACGTTGACCCCGGATCCCTTGCATTCGGCATTTTATGATTCCCATCCGCCCGCCGCAATGAGAATAGCGCGTCTGCAAAACCTGGCGCATAATTGAACTTCTGGAGTATTAGGCTGGATGTTTCATAAATTGACGCGCGCCCTTGCTGGTCTTTTGTTTCGTATGAGAATTTCGTTCAGTCGGACGTATAAATAACTACGCCACTCTTTCACGAAATCTCCCTAAGAAACAAAATCCTGCGCAATCATCACGCGAATTTATTAAACATCCAGGCTAGCTATTTTTCAAACTGACCAGCGGGAGTAACAATGAACGCCACTGCCAACGATCTCACCAGAAAGCAATGCAAACCCTGCGAGGGCAACATGCCTCCGCTTTCTCCCAATGAAATAACGCTGCTGATGCAGCAGCTCGAGGGGTGGGAGTTTTTCGATAAGATAATTAGAAAAAGCTATAATTTCAAGAACTACTATCAGACCATGGCTTTTGTTAATGCCATTGCCTGGATTTCCCATCGCGAAGATCATCACCCGGACATCATGGTTGGTTACAATAGATGCAGGGTCGAGTATACCACCCATGCAATCAATGGGTTATCTGAGAATGACTTCATTTGCGCAGCGAAAATCGATACACTGTTCAACATTTGAGAACAATCCGGCAGGTTCCAATCGCGTCGCCGATTACCGGACAGATAGTCGCTGCATTCGGCAGATCTTTTCTCGTTAAAACCGCAAGCGGCGCAGCGCTGTCGTGTGTAATGCGTGGAAAAAAAGGCGGCGTGGCATGCGGCGATGTAGTGGAGATTCAGCCGACTGAATCGGGGCAAGGCGTCATTGAAAGCATAATGCCTCGTAGCGCCCTATTATATCGTAGCGATGCTTTCCGCGAAAAACTCATCGCCGCCAATATTACACAGGTTATTATCGTGGTGGCTGCGGTGCCAAGTTTTAGCGAAGAATTGATCAATCGCTGCATTGCCGCTGCTGAGAGCCAGTGCATAAAAGCACTGATCGTACTTAACAAGGCTGACCTGATCAAGCCCACAAACACTGCTTCCAACATCCTTTCCCTCTATCGGGAACTTGGCTATTCGTCGCTGCAACTCAGCGCGAAGACAAATATCGAACCGCTATTACCCCATCTGCACGGTCATCTCAGCGTCCTGGTAGGTCAGTCCGGAATGGGCAAATCTACTCTTATCAATGCGCTCATCCCCGCGGCGGAGCGCGCCACTTCCGGTATTTCTGTTGCGCTCGATACCGGACGACATACTACTACCCATGCGCGACTCTACCACCTCGACGACAATAGCCGGATAATCGATTCTCCCGGCATGCAGGAATTCGGTCTTCACCATATTGACAGGGATGCGTTGGCGTGGGGGTTTGTTGAATTTCGCCAGTACATGGGGCTATGCAGGTTCAATAATTGCCGCCACGCGAATGAACCTGGCTGCGCGCTTGTGCAGGCTGTTCAGGAAGGCAAAATCAGCGCTCGACGCCTTGCTTTTTATCAAAAGCTGGCTAAATAACTCACCCTATAACTTCATCCCATATCGTGAGCAGGATGGGTCCCGTGAGCAGGATGGGCTTAACTGGTGCAACATCGATCTAAATGAAAAGAGCAGGTATTCTGGAAAAACAACGGGAGGTACTTTAACAAGTACCTCCCGCAGAATTAATGTTCCCGAAACGGAAACCGCTTTCGTCTTAGACCTCGTTGACCGCCGCCCGACGCACATCCGTATCGACCTCGAATCGCGCTAGAGGCAAATCACCGTACAGCAGCGCTTCTCTCTCGGCACAACGCTCTACGTTGGCATCGCCTTGCGCTTCAAATATCCGCAGCCATTCGATGTACTCGCTCGGCAGGTCATGCTCGATGGCGCCCAGGATAACCATCGCTTTATGCCAGTGGTAAGGCCGGAGAACCGCCTCTTTGTAGCTCCCGGCAAAAGTCAATGCGGTGTGCGTGCCGGTTGACGTAACGACCGGTATATTCAGCTCGCTATAGCCTGTTCCAAGGCCTTCCGCCTGATTCAGACTTTCTCTATCCTTTACGTTGATCTTATAGAGCACGCCATAAACCCGGTTTCTCTGATTACCGGTTGCTTCGATATTGCTTTTCCCGGAACCGTCACGACTGACCTTTCCAAAGGTAAACCTGCGTCCTTCAATGAAGCCAATGTCTACTGCTACCGCTGATGGCGCGATATTCGAGGCGTTTATTCTGCGAGAGAACATGTTCGCGCCGTATGCGAAATAAAGAAATGTGTTAGTCGATGTTAGCATGATGGATGCCTATAAATAGGTTAGCTGGTTAAAAGTAAAACGCCCAAGTTCTGCATGTGTAACTTGTCACTCAATGACAATGTGTTACTGACTGTATGACAACCAGGGTAAGAATTACGCTTTCATGCCGATCTTTTACACCGAGATGAACACTGCTTTGTCCATCTTATAAAGAAGCTCGACCACTAAATCGCACTTCCCTGACATTTTTTCCCCTCTTGAACCGCTTGTTGACACATTTTTAAGCGGACTAAGGGTATTTAACTACTTCACAAATACTTAACATGAAGTATACACATTCTTCACAAATTCACAACTATTTTATGTATTCACCACAGATTCTTCACATCATGGATAAAATTTTTTCTGCCTTTTGAGATGGTCCTAGTGGGGACGGACCAGCAAAATTGAAATTTCGACAGTTTTTACCAATTGCTCTGCCACAGAACCGGTGACCAAACGCTCCAGACCCCGACGGCCTTCCGTACCCACAACGACCAGATCTGCCCCCCATTCCGTGACGGCAGCAGCGATGGCCTCCATGATGGCAGTCCGGCCATATCTTTCTTCCGCGTCCAGTAAACGGGTTTCCACTATTGGCGTCGCATCGGTAGTTGCCGTAGTCCTGGCACGTTCCAGCAGCGCCGCTCCAGCTTTTCGGTTATCAGCCCCGTCATCGTCGATCCCTTTCATCCCTTTCGTCACGGTATGGACGATGCACAGTACGGCTCCATCGGTAGCTGCGATATACTGGGCCTCTTCCAATGCGCTGCGGGAAATTTCATCGTCGGCGATAGCTACCATGATCTTCTTGTACATTAGAACTCCTCCTATAGTGATTCATGAAAAGAGGCGGGCATCACGTGCCCGCCTCAATTAGGATAGTATCCCCAGGTCAGCTAGTCAGCGGTGCCGCCTGTCGAAAATTTCTCGAAATATTTTTTGATGATGACCTTGCTGGGTATCTTGCCGGCCTGATGAAAGACCAGGTAATTGATAAGCCCGTGAATCGCCAGCGCCACCAGCATGCCTTCGAAGATGCCTATCTTGAAGACCAGCAAGGCGGTAAGAACTGAAAGTATCAGTGCGTATTGCCCGTAATTGGCAACATGCCACAATCCCATGACCATTTTCCAGCCGGAGAAAATCATGATTGCGGCCAGCGAGAACTTCGGCAGATATTCAAGATAGTGCGAATTGAAGAAGAAGAAGAGAACGACCGAACCGACGACAACATTCGAAAACTTGGTATATGCCCCAGCCAGTCTGTTGGTGGTACTTTTAGCCAATCCGTCCAGGTTGGTCATGCCGCCAAAAAAACTCGCGCCCATATTGCTTATCCAGATAGACCACAAGCTGTTATTGGTGTTGCATTTGCGCCCCAGCGGATCTATTTTTTCGATCGCGGCGTTGCTCATTACCTGCTCTATCACATCGATCGTGGCGAGCATTGCCGCGAACCCCACGATGTACACCCACATCATTGCGCTCTCGATATGCGGTATCGGGAGGGCAAGCACAAACGGAACATCCTCCACGAATAGCATGGACATCGGCATGTATTGAGCGAGCACGATACTTGCTATTATCAACAGGAAATAAGGAATTGCGGGTTTCGTATCCTTGAATTTGGAAAACAGGTATACAAACGCGGCGAAACCGACTATCGATATCAGCACGATCTGGATTCGTGCCTCGTTCCAGAATACATCGGCCGTTTCCAGTTCTGCCGGTATCTCATAGCAAAATGTGGCAAATTTGAGGCCTATCTTCAGGCCCACTCCCGCCAATAGCCCTTCTACGAGATAAACCGGTACCGCCTGCAAGATATACCGTTGCCAGTTGTATTTCCATACGACCGCTTGCATGCTGGCTGTCAGGAAAATGACAAACGCCATATTCTCGATACCGAAGGTGTGAACGCCCATCGCCAGGGCAGGCGCGAGACCGGCTGCCACCCCCGGCACGCCGATAAAATTGCCGGGCTTGAAAAATGCATTGACCCATCCGATGAAACAGGCAAAAACGACCGTCGCCAGCGCTACTTTGATAGGATACTCCGACATCATGGCAATGCCGATCGATAGCGGGACCGCCATGGTTCCAGTTATAATTCCAGCCTGAATGTCGCGAGCGAGATACTTGGCCTGAAACCCCGCCGATCCTGGCGCGACCACTTCTTCCGCGGTGGCGCCGGGTGCATGATCATCGGTTGACAGCGGTTTATCTAAAGTAGATGAACTCATGGTACCTATCCTTCCTTTTTAAAAAATTTAAACATAACTTCAAACGAAGAAGAAACCGAGAGGGTGACCTGCTTTCCGGTGGTTGTTCGACGTCTGCTCAATTTCGTCATAAGTTAAAAAACAGCTGATCTGGAAGTAACCTCAAGTCCTTGACTGGCTCGCCCACAATCAGATGCTGAAGCATTTGCTCAACCGGCTTTAGCAGCCGCTTTCGCAATGGATTCAACATTCGAATCCCTACAAATTCATTAAGGCATTAAAAGCAACGCTAACATAGCATTAGCGATGTGAAGAATATGTATGTTAAATGTCAAGAAATTGTGAAGTCTGCAATATTTACTTCACATCATGCCAAAACGGGTATGTTCAAGTGTGCGCCATTTTGCACTTAATTTACGTATAAACAATTGCTTAGATAATTTAAACCTATGAATACGATGAGCAACAGATCGGTGTATTAGTGACATATGTCAATTTTATGTAGGTAAGCTGGAACGCCCGTTTGGATAGTTAAATCGTGTGCTTAAGTCAATTGATTCAGGAGGTGTGCGTCAATCGAGCAAAAATTGAGATAGCAATCAGACCGAAAGCCGGCCATGCTTCTATCCATGCCTGGCACGGCGATTTGCGCCGCTGACAGTGCTGCGGAACAGCTTGAACATCATCTGGATTCTGGAAAAGCTGGCGATAGTCACGCGGACCGTATTTCCCATTCACGATGATTTGGGGCGTGACGCATTTAACCTGAATGAGACAGCTGACCACCCATTTTTCAACTAAGCGCCATGGCCGAAAGGGATTTCTCTATCCCGCCCAACTGGCTGATTCAGGTTTAGGGGAGGGCTTGCTCAGTGGCGGATACTGCCTGTTCTTTGCTGTTCCTTGTTGAGCCGAACCGCATTTCCCCTGTTAGCTCAAAGGCGCGCGGAGACAAGGTCAGGCATAGCATGAATCTGGATAGATGCTGGTAGACGAGAGACGCCGGTAATACCGAAGGACTACCCATCGAGGCGGAGCAGCGTCTCCGAAGGGATGGCATTACCCAGGAGGAGTCGGCACCCGGAACGCGGCCGTGGCATTTCGCTAGCACGATCCGGACTTCACGCTTCCGGATTATTTTTCTTCTGAGCCGTTCTTTGCGATGGGTGCGTGGCCGTTGCATCCGTTTTTGCGTGGTGCGCCAGCTTTGACCATCCGTGGCGGCGAAGCAACTGATATACCGTCGATGTCGACACCGATCTGCCTACGCGCCTTTCAAGCTCGGCTTTCAGCTGGTGTATCGGCAGAATGCCCGTGGCCTGGGCATGGGCAATGAATGGAGCCAGAAACTGTACTTCTTCATCGAGGCTCATCCGTGCATGATTGCGAAGGCCCTTTTTTGTTTTGACCTGTTCAGCGCCGGTCTCGATACGCTGAAACCGCGTCCGCAGTTTTCCTGTTCTACTTTTAGATAAACCGATGATGACGGCTGTCTGTTCCAATGACAGCCCAAATTCCAGCGGAAGGAGTAATGCCTGAGCAGCACGCAACGCCTCGACTGTTTTGGCTGAGGCGATTTTTTCCTTCGCCGCTTCCACAAATTCCCGTCCTGTCGCAGGTCTCGCCATTTGTATTCTCAGCTCGGGTTTATACCGAATCATTCGGTTAATTTCAGCCACAATTCAATTTCGTCAGCAGATTGATCAATTAGTTGGACGTTAAACTCGAGCCAGAAGCTACAGTCAGCTTTTGAATCAAGCTGGCCTTCATCGCCATCCTCCGATTCAAGCCGCTCAAGGCCAACTTCACCGGGAATGCTGCCTTGTTGTCTTTCATATCCTTGGGATTGAAGTGCGAAATCCATAAATCCGCTCCTCACGTTAGGAGGATGGAACGGATCAGTTCCCCGGATGTTGCGTTTGGCAAAAACCGGGGAACTTAAATGGCACTCCCTCAAGAATAGTTGCTGTAATTAATAAGCCGGACGGCGGTAGAGGCGCAAAGCCAACCAGCGACGTCTTTTCGGGAAATTGATGTTTTGGCATAATCAACTCCTCAGGTTATTAGAAACAGGCAATGGTCGATTTAAAAACTCAAAAAGGCGCATTCTCTTTCTTCTTACTTCATATCCTTGAAGCGCCACACTAATAGACGGATCAGTAGGAAGCAGCAGGCCCTATGATCCATTTGCAGTCCGAAATCAGGCACATTCCACCATATTCCTTCAATTTTGGGCGAATCGCCATTACCACTCTTTCAGCCTGCTTTTCTTCACAAGCTAGAATCACTATGGCATTTCTTTCTTCCAGAGCGATGTCATCCGGGCGCCGTTCGCCGCGCGACCCAAGGCCACCTCCATGTCTCATGAACGTGTAGCCGCGCACATCGGCTGTTCGTAACAAGGCAATCAGATCACCGAGCTTTTCTTCATCGATGACGATCTCGATGCGAATCATCGAAATTAAAACGTCTGCTCTATTAAACATGGTTTCTCTCCCCAGAATATTTATGCGTTGATAGTCGGATTTGAATACTCAGCCGGGCCGAAATACATCTCGAAAGGATTTCAATAAATTGATGAATCATCCCCAGATAACAGCGGCATCCGTTTTCGCTACACACCCGCTAGATACTGGGCGGCACCGTAATACATGGGAATACCGATTACCACATTAAACGGAAAAGTCACGCCGAGTGACAGAGTCAGGTAAAAAGACGGGTTGGCCTCCGGAACAGCCAGCCGCATCGCCGGGGGTACCGCGATATAGGAACAGCTCGCTGCGAGCACCGTAACCAGCGTCACTCCACCCACCGAGTAGCCAAGCCAGAAGTGACCTACCATGAGGCCACAAATCGCACCGATCAAAGGCATCGCGACACCAAAACAGACAAGGAAGACCCCTACCGCCTTAAATTCCGCCAGCCTTTTTCCCGCTTCCATGCCCATATCGCACAGGAACAGGCACAAGGCGCCCATGAATATGGTTTCGAAGAACGGCTCGATCTTGTGATAGCTTGGCTCCGAGACTACTGCGCCGATTCCCATGGAGACAAACAGCAGCAAAATACTGCCATTGGTAAAGGCTTCGCGCAGCAGGTGCATATACATCCCCTTCTCGCCCTTGGTAGCCCCTCCCATTATCTTGCGCGAGTAGCCGGCCAGCACCAGGCCGATCATGATGGCGGGAGACTCCATGATTGCCAGCATGATGACTGGATAGGCTTCAAAGGTCACACCGATGCCGCCCAGGAAAGCCACTGCCGTCATGTAAGTGCCGGCACTCACCGAGCCGTAGTGCGCCGCAATTGCCGCGGCATTGAGCGGATCGATCTTTCCGAGGCCCCGCAAAATAACGTATGCGACGATAGGCAAGCCAATACCAAACAGAAAAGCCGCTCCCACGGCAGGCAGGGCATCAGCCATCGACCCCTGAGTCAGGGCCTTCCCGCCATGCAACCCGATACCTATCAGCAGATAGATAACGATCATCTTGTGCATATCGGGCGGAAATTTAAGATCCGATTTGATCACCTGCGCAAACATACCGAGCGCGAAAAACAGTATCGCCGGTACGAGAAGACTGGAAATTGACATGGTAAACCCTCCTTATGTAGTTATTAACTTACCTACGATTACGATCACCCGGCCTTCAGGACCAGCCGGGATGAGCGCACTCGAGCCATTGGCTCGTATGTTCGAGCGGCCAGGAGCTCGATGGAGAGTACTTCACCGACTGGCGGGAGAGCAGCCGCGCCCGCAAGCGTGTGGAAGTTTCCGCCAATGAAGATCTCCGCAATATTTCCACGGTGGTGGGGTTCGCACTTTTCGCGGGCCTGTTCTCAGCACGGGACTTTTTTGCATCTCTCAAGTATATGACTGTCATATAGCCCTCCGAAGGTGAATGAAGGTTTCTGGAACGGTGACGGAACCGGTAACGATTCCTTGGTGGATTCGCATTGGTTTATCCTTGTTTGTAAAATTGGTTTATCCTTACTTGTAAATCGAAAATGTATAGAATGTCGAAAGCTGCAACGGTAACAATAGTTTTTTTAATATCAGTGAAATCATGGAACAACTCGCTGTTTTATGGCTACGAAACAAACGTTATAGTTGTGCTGCCATGAAACACAGATTGCCACAACCCATGTGAAGAACCTGTCGCGGGGTTGTGATTAATTTGTGAAAGGCAAAAAAAGAACGATCACGAAGCGTGATGTTTGTGGAAACCGCAAATGCAGAGGGGATTACGGAAAGGTGATGTGGAAAGTTGCGCCTTTTCCCGGCGTGCTGTCGACCTCTATAATCCAGCCATAGTGGTCGCAGATACGCTTGACAATCGCAAGGCCGATTCCCAGGCCTTCGCCTTTCGTCGACCCGCGGAAGAAGCGCTCATAAAGGAGGGGCAGATAAGAAGGTTCGATACCGATGCCGGAATCGGAGATTGAAAGACGCTTCCGGCTGAAATTCACGCGAATGAAACCACGCTCTGTATATTGCACCGCATTGCGAAGCAGATTCACAAGAGCCGTGTGCAATGCTTGCCGGTTTAGCGTGAGAACGGCATTCGGCTCTACTGCAACCTCGAACATGAGGCGTTTTCGATATATTTCAGTGCATACAGGCTCTACTGCATCGTAAACACACTCGGCGATTGCGACCGGCTCCATGATGCCCAGCGCCTGTTCGCGAGCAAGGAATAACAATGCCTGCAATTGTTCTCCCATGCGAGTCGCCGCGACCTCGATCATTCCGATGCGCGCCCGTGCCCTCTCGGAGAAGCCCGGTTCCGTAACGAGCAGTTCGCAACTCGTCAGGATGGTGGTGATCGGGGTACGCAACTCGTGACTTATGTTCGCGGTGAACTCCTGCTCGCGCCGCAGCATGCGCGTGATACGGTTCTGATAGTCGTCCAGTGCACGGGCGAGTTGCGCCACTTCCTCGTCCTGGCCGGGCTGGATCATTGTTGCGTCCTGCCCCGCACCGGGCGCCAGATGCCTTACTCGCTCCGCAAGATCGGTAACTTGCCTGACGAGTACTCCCGCAAGCAGATATCCCACCAGTAACGCAACTCCGACCACCGAAAGGAGCGATAAAATGATAAGAAGCCTGAGTTCCTGTTGCCGCTGATCATGGAGCCCGATTTCATAGGCAACAAGAAACTTGACGCCATCGACATGGCGTACCGCGACCCGAATCTCCTCCGGGCCCCTGAAAACCTTGTGGCGCCTATAGTTGAGCCCTTGCAAGTACGGTGGGAGCCTGGATTCCTCGGCGGGGTCATGGATGATGTACTTTTCGAGATTTGAGCCTACCTGGGGGACGAAATCGCTACTCTGGCGATAGCGCTCGAGCAGATAGTCCATCTCGGTTTCCATGATCTGCTCGATATGCGCCTCTTCGATATCGTCAGAAGCAATATACAGGCTGATACCGAGCGTTCCGACGACGACTATGCAGAATACCGCAAAGGCCAGCGCAACTCGTCGGCGTAGGCCACGTTTAATCCCTGGCACGGGAAATGAGGCGGTACCCAAGTCCATGAATTGTCTCGATCGGATCGTAGCCGCCCGCGCGGCTCAAGGAACGGCGTAGTTCATGCATGTGGCTGCGCAATGTATCGCTGGTTCCCTGCGTGTCGCCCCAGACTTCCGATTCAAGTTCCCTGCGGCTGAACACGCGGCCAGGCTCGCTCATCATGAGTGCGAGCAGCCGGATACATTTGGGGGGCAGCTTGACGGGTGTGCCGGCAAAAAGCACCGATAGCGATTTGGGATCGAATGACAGATCCCCGGTTTCCAGCATGCGGCTGGTCACTTTGCCACCATGCCGTTTATGCATCGCAACGAGGCGGGCTTCGACTTCTTTCAGCGCGAACGGCTTGATCATGTAATCGTCGGCGCCGTGATCAAATCCTTTGAGTTTATCTTCCAGCGTATCCCGCGCTGTCAGCATCAGCACGGGTGTGTCAAGGTCAGCTTCCTGCCGAAGTTTCCGACATAATGTAATGCCGTCCATGGCAGGGAGACCAAGATCAAGCAGAATCCCATCAAATTTCTGCGTTACCGCGAGATGCAGGCCGGTGATACCGTCAGCGGCGGCATCGACACTGTGACCGCGGGCCTCGAGAAAATCGTAGAGGTTTGTGGCGATAGCCGGATCATCTTCAATAATAAGTATATGCACGGGAAGGCTTACTAAAAAATTATAAGATAAAGCGGCTTATCGGTTTTAACAACACCTGGAGAATATGCCCGATTTGAAAAATGTAGCTGATTCCGGTAGAAATAAATCAACGTCGATCCAGGTCGCTACTCGCGTTTGGTCGACCTGAGGCTTCGTTGAGAATCTAGCACAGTTCGATATGTTTTGTTGGTATTTAGTGCCTTTTTTATTTATAAAATTGGGTGCTAGCGATATTTTCGGCTGAGGGCATGAACTGCTTCCACCAGTGTCAGGGCATTCTCCGGTGGAGTAAACTGCGAAATGCCATGACCAAGATTGAAAACGTGACCGTTGCCTTTTCCGTAACCGGAAAGAATTTTTTCCACTTCAGCAGCAATCACTTCCGGTGTCGAGAATAGCACCGCGGGGTCGAGATTTCCTTGCAAGGCAACCTTGTGCCCAACCCGTCGGCGCGCCTCGGCGATATCCATGGTCCAGTCGAGCCCAACCGCATCACAACCGCTATCCGCAATGCTCTCCAGCCATAGCCCGCCGCCCTTCGTAAAAACGATGTTAGGCACGCGCTCGCCGCCATGCTCCCGCTTTAGTCCCGCTAGTATCTGACTGATATAACGCAAGGAAAATTCCCGATAGGCTGCGTGGGACAAGGCGCCGCCCCAGGTATCGAAAATCATCACAGCCTGGGCACCGGATTCGATTTGTGCATTCAGATAAGCGATTGCCGCCTGCGCGGTAATATCGAGAATGTGATGCAACAGATCCGGCCGCTGGTACAACATGGTTTTGATCTGACGGAAATCGGTACCGCCGCAGCCCTCCACCATATAACAGGCAAGCGTGAAAGGGCTGCCGGAAAAGCCGATCAGCGGAACTCGGTTGTCCAGCGTCCTTCGGATTTGTGAAACCGCATCCATCACGTAACGCAGGTGTACTCCGGGATCAGGTACCGTCAGTGCACGAATCTCCCATTCTTCACGTAACGGCCGCTCGAACTTGGGCCCCTCGCCATCCGAGAAATAGAGTCCCAACCCCATTGCATCGGGGATGGTTAGAATGTCCGAAAACAATATCGCGGCATCCAGCGGGAACCGCGCCAGGGGCTGCATTGTAACTTCAGTCGCGAAATCGGGGTTTTTGCACAGAGCGAGAAAGTTGCCGGCACGAGCGCGCGTCTGGTTGTACTCGGGTAAATATCGCCCAGCCTGACGCATCATCCACACCGGGGTGTATTCAGTAGGTTGCCGCAGGAGAGCCCGCAGCAGGGTATCGTTCTTCAATCTTGTCATCGACTCCAGTTTAATCGTACAAACTCAGCAAGACACAGCATCGTTTATGCGCCAGTTGCCGGGTAACAGCTTGTATCCCGGATCATACGCCGTTAGAACTTATCTTCCTGTAGACAGGTTGTTCATGAGCTTAACCTGCTAATGTTATCAGCTATTGGCTTCCGGGTACATGCTCACGGCCAGTGGCGATTGTTGCGGCGCTTTTATCCTTGCCGGCGCCGGCCTGTACAGTGATCACAAATATGAATAAGGGTATTGAACCTAAATCCGGTAGTTGACCGCTCCTTTCATAGATCAGTATCATGATTAATAACAATATTTCATATTATTTGACGCTCACCTTCCGGGGGAGGTCGCTACGGGGTGAATTGCACAGTTTTTGCGGTACATGGCTGCGTTGCAACTCCTTGGAATGGAACGGCGCCCCGAAGCTTCGCCCGAGGGACCCCGCGAAGCGGGGATCGGGCAGCGCAGGGGATGCCGCGATCGCGCTCCACACGCAAGGGGGCGCCCGCATCCCGCTTCGGAGTCGCACCTTCCTGCGGAAGGCACTGCTCCGCCCTGCGCGGTCGTATTCCGCGTCATTGCGCCTTGCCCTGCACCCCAAAAACCGTACACTTCTCCCCGTCCAACTACCGGATTTAGGTTGAAGGTTCAGCAGCAGCAAAGGCATAGCAGAAGCGTCAGCTCTCCTCGATGGCAAATAATCGCCGATATTCCCGAATTGCATAGCGATCCGTCATGCCGGCAACATAATCGGCAACTGCCTGATGTTTATCGTGATGATACTTTGACTGAAATACTGGAGGAAGCAACCGGATATCCGAGCAAAACGCCTTGAAAAGTGCTTCGATCGTGTGTCGCGCCTTGGCACTCATGCGCGCCACTTTGTAGTGCCGGTACAGATAGTCCCGCAGAAATTTTTTCAGTTCCTGCTGCTCCTGCCAGATTTCCTCGCTGAAACCAACGAGGTACGGGGCCGCCCGCACAGCTTCAAGACTATCCGGGCAGTTATGCGCGATATTGGCGGCACTTTGTCTGGTCAGATCCCCCACCAGCGTATTGATCATGCGCCGGACGGTTTCATGGATCAAACGCCGCCCGGAGATCTCAGGGTAATGACTTTTTGCCATCGACAAATGCCGCGCGAATATTTTGACCTCCACAAGCTGCTCCAGCGTAATCAGGCCGGAGCGCAAGCCATCGTCTACGTCGTGGTTGTTGTAGGCAATTTCATCGGCGAGGTTGGCCAATTGTGCCTCCAGCGACGGTCGCTGATCCGAAAGGAAGCGCTCGCCCACATCTCCAAGTTTAACGGCATTCTTTCTGGCGCAGTGCTTGAGGATGCCTTCACGCGTTTCAAAGCACAAATTCAAACCGTCAAATGCGCCATAACGTTCTTCCAGCACATCTACCACACGCAGAGACTGCAAATTGTGCTCGAAGCCGCCGTAATCTTTCATGCAGTCGTTCAGCGCTTCCTGCCCGGCATGACCAAATGGCGTATGACCGAGGTCATGCGCCAAGGCAATGGCTTCAACCAGATCTTCGTTGAGATGCAGATTGCGCGCGACCGAGCGGCCGATTTGCGCTACCTCCAGGCTATGCGTCAAGCGCGTGCGAAACAGGTCGCCTTCGTGATTTACAAAAACCTGAGTTTTGTATACAAGCCTGCGAAATGCGGTGGAATGAATGATGCGATCGCGATCACGCTGGAAGGCGGTACGTCCCGGTGCTGATTCTTCCGCGATGCGGCGGCCGCGCGAACTGGCCGGGGTTACTGCATAAGGCGCCAGCTCATGCATCGGCAGTACATTCCATAAGCGTTTCAGCCAATATCTCTGCCGGCACGTCGGAATGGAGCACGGCCTCGCCTATATGCCGGAGTAAAATGAAACGCATATTCCCTCCCTCTACCTTCTTGTCCAGCCCCATCAGGGTCAGGTATTTTTCCGGTCCGAGATTGGGCGCCACGGCAGAAAGCCCTGCTTGCGCATAAATTTTCCGGATTCGCTCTACCTCGGCCTCACCGATCATCCCCATGCGCTTAGACAGTTCCGCAGCCAGCATCGTACCGGCTGCAACTGCTTCGCCATGCAACCAGACACCGTAACCCATCGCATTTTCAATTGCGTGACCAAAGGTATGTCCGAGATTGAGTAATGCCCGAACACCGCTTTCGCGTTCATCTGCTTGCACAACTTCCGCCTTGTTCACGCAGCTTCGGCGTATTGCTTCGACCAGCACATCAGCATCGCGGGTAAGGAGCTTGTCCATATTCTGTTCCAACCACTCCAGGAAGCCGAGATCCCGGATAAGGCCATACTTGATGACCTCGGCAATGCCTGCCCGCAGTTCCCTTTCCGGCAACGTATCGAGCGTTGCTGTGTCCGCCAGGACGACCCGAGGTTGATAAAAAGCACCGATCATGTTTTTGCCAAGCGGATGATTGATACCTGTCTTGCCGCCGACCGAAGAATCCACCTGTGCCAGAAGCGTCGTTGGAATTTGAATAAACGGCACGCCCCGCAAATAGGTTGCGGCAGCAAACCCGGCCAAATCACCCACGACTCCGCCGCCAAGGGCGATGATGGGCGTGCTCCGTTCACAGCGGTGACGAAGAAGCGCATCGAATATGAAGTTCAGCGTCTGCCAATTCTTGTGCGCTTCCCCATCAGGGAGAATGATGGGAACAGTCGCCACGCCCTGGTCTTCCAGCGCACTACGCAGCCTTTCCATATAAAGTGGCGCTACCGTAGTGTTTGTGACGATTGCGGCGCGCTTTCGCGGCAAGAGGTCGAGGATAATTTCGGAATGGCTCAGAATGCCATTGCCGATATGGATCGGGTAACTACGCTCACTTGGCGTAGAGGCAAAATCTACCGTGATTGTTTGCATGGTTTAGTGGTTCGCGACGTACGATCTCAATTCTTGTCTACCTGATGATCAACAGGTTTTTGTTCGGAGGAACTCATGATGAGATAGCAAGCGATCTCTCAAAACGGCTTTACCACAACCAGGATTACCACCGCAATCAGGATCACCACTGGAAATTCATTGAACCACCGGTAATAAACATGGCTGCGCCGATTGCGATCATGCTTGAAATCTGCAAGCAGTTTTCCACAGTAGAGGTGATACACGATCAGCACGATCACTAGCGCAAGTTTTGCATGCAACCAACCACCAGAAATTCCATAACCCAGCCAGAGCCAAAGACCAAAGAGAACTGTCAGCACGGCGCCGGGCGTCATGATCCCATAATAAAGTTTGCGCTCCATCACCTTGAAGCGTTCGACACCCGGCATATCATCGCTCATCGCGTGATAGACAAACAGGCGCGGCAAGTAAAACAATCCCGCAAACCAGGTCACCATGAAAATGATGTGTAGCGATTTTATCCAGAGCATCTGTGATTCTTTTTAACCTGCACCAGGCATCTATATGAGGTCGGGGGTGATTATGGCGCGGAGAGCGAGCACGGGCATCTGCCACGAGAACCGGGTGACCCACCCTGCAAGACCACAAAAACAGCGAAAAACCCAGCAGCCGATTATTTCATCGGGTGGCTGTAAGCCAGCACCTTGCAGAAATCGAGCATACTATAGCTGATCACCCCGGGATGGGAAAAGGAATATCATCGAGAACGCATCTTGGCGCAGCAGGAAGCCGGGGGGGAAATCTACATGCTATAAAAAAGCATATGGAACCCGGTTGTTATAGTGCGACGACCTCGATATCGGGCTCTATTGATCTCAGCATATTCTGAATACCTCGCAGCGTGCCTGAGATCGAGCTCGGGCATGTGCCGCAAGCACCTTGATAATGAACGCTGAGCTTGTTGCCATCGAGCCCGAGCACATGCAGGTCGCCGCCGTCACTTTGGAGATAAGGACGAACCTCCTCGTCGAGCATGATATTGATGGTATCGAGCCGCTGCTGGTCCTCCGGACTTAAACCGGCAATTGCACTGGTTGCCGCGGCGACTGTTGCGGCTGATTGCGCATCGGCTGCAGGCGCGGCGCGGATCGGATCGGCCACCTCGCGCGCAAGGTCTTGCCAGTCGGCGCCGCCATCTTGCGTTATCGTGATCCAGCGATCGACATAAAAGACGTTAGTCACATGATCGATGTCGAACAATGCCGTGGCAAGTGGATCGTCTTTCGCCTGCTCGGCATTGTCATATGAGCATGTCACCCCCCAGGTCAATGGCTCCTTCAGGATGAACTTCAGCGCATTTCGATTCGGGGTACCTTCTATTTCCGCTATTTTTGGCATTTCCTGTTCCTTTCAACCTAAATCCGGTAGTTGGACGGGGTGAAGTGTACGGTTTTTTGGGTGCAGGGCAAGGCGCAACGACGCGGAATGGTCGTTCCATTCCAAGGAATTGCAACGCAGCCATGTGCCCCAAAAATTGTGCAATTCATCTCGTAGCGCCCTCACCCGGAAGGTGAGCGTCAAATAATATGAAATATTGTTGTTAATCATAACACTGGTCTATTAAATGAGCGGTCAACTACCGGATTTAGGTTCAAGCATCACCTATTGGAGCATGCATCGGATCATCCTCGGACTCGGTCGAGGTGGTGGTAACGGCATTGAGCGCAGCATGCAGCGTGTGCCACGGCAAAATAGCACATTTTACACGCGTTGGCAGATCACGCACACCCGCAAATACCGTGAGCCGCCCCAGGTGATGCTGACCCTCGAGATCGAGCGTGCCGGTCGCCATATCACGAAACTCCTTGATCAGCGTCTCTGCATCCGCGCGCGTTTTGCCTTTCACGACGGTGGTCATCATCGAGGCCGATGCCTTGCAGATCGCGCATGATTCACCGTGGAACGCGATGCCGTCAATGCGCTCTCCATCGAGGTTTAGCGCAATGTCGAGGTGATCGCCGCATAATGGGTTATGGCCAACCGCGTGGTGGCTCGCTTTATCCAGCGTGCCATAATTGCGGGGCTTCTTGTTGTGGTCGAGAATAACTTCTTGATAGAGCGATTTCGTGATCATTACATGAAAATTTTTTGCACGGTGCGAACGCCCGCGATAAATGCGTCCACCTCGGCCATCGTATTGTAAAAAGCAAACGAAGCACGCGTCGTCGCCGGTACCTTGAGGCGCAGCATTACCGGCTGCACGCAATGGTGACCGGTCCGTACCGCAACCCCTTCCTGATTCAGGAGCGTGCCGATATCATGCGGATGCACGCCCTCGACTTCAAACGACAGTACCGCGGTCTTCGTTGCGGCCGTGCCGATAATACGCACGCCCGGCATGCGGCTCATCTGTTCAGTCGCATAGTTGAGAAGATCGAGCTCGTACGCGGCGATTGCATCCAAACCGATCGAGGATAAATAATCAACCGCGGTGCCGAGCCCGATCGCAGCCGCGATCGGCGGTGTACCTGCTTCAAATTTGTGCGGTATGGAATTGTAGGTGGTTTTTTCGAAAGTCACCGACAAAATCATGTCCCCGCCGCCCTTGAACGGCTGCATACGCTCAAGTAGCTCAGCCTTGCCATAGAGCACGCCTATGCCTGTCGGGCCGCACAGCTTGTGGCCGGAAAAAGCATAAAAGTCGCAGTCGAGATCTTGCACGTCCACTGTCATGTGCGGCACGGCCTGCGCGCCATCGATCAGCACCGGTACATTGCGCGCATGCGCGAACGCAATCATTTCCTTGACGGGATTGACGGTACCCAGTGCATTCGACACATGCAACACACCTACGAATTTGGTTCGCTCGGTAAACAGTTTTTCGTATTCATCGATGAGGAGCTCCCCGGCATCATTGATGGGCACGACACGGATCTTCGCGCCCTTCTCTTCCGCGAGCATCTGCCAAGGCACGATGTTGGAATGATGCTCAAGCGTAGTCAGAATGATTTCGTCACCCGCACCGATGAATTTTCGGCCGTAACCATGCATTACGAGATTGATCGCATCGGTGGTGCCACTGGTGAAAATGACCTCCCTGTCTTCGCGCGCGTTGATGAAACGTTGCAGCCTGCGGCGCGACCCCTCGTATTCCGCAGTGGCCAATTCGGATAAATAGTGCACGCCGCGATTGATATTGGCGTGCTGGGTCGTCTGGTAGCGTACCAAGCGGTCGATTACCGGTTGCGGCATCTGGCTGGACGCCGCATTGTCGAGATAGACCAGTGGTTTGCCCTCAACCTGGAGCTCGAGGATCGGAAAATCAGCGCGAACGCGGTCAATGTCGAACGTCGAAGCGAATTGCGGCTTTAGAGTGGAATCTATGATCTTCATGGTCAATCTCGTTGAGTCCGCTCAAGTACCATTTGTTCAAGCCGGTGCTTGAGAGATACAATAGAAATGCGGTCGATAATTTCGGCACCATACGCATAAGTCAACAGATTGCGCGCCATTACCTCGGATAGCCCGCGGCTCTTGAGATAAAACAGTTCCTCGCTGGCGAGCTGACCAACAGTTGCGCCGTGCGCGCATTTTACGTCATCCGCGAAGATTTCAAGCTGTGGCTTGGTGTCGATACGCGCCTTCGCACTCAGCAGCAAGTTGCGGCTCGATTGCGTGGAATCGGTGCGCTGCGCCCCTGGGCGTACTATTATCTTACCGTTGAACACGGCGTGTGCAGCGCCATCGACGATGCATTTATGCAACTGGCGGCTTGTGCAATTCGGTACCGCATGATCAATGCAGGAATGGGTATCGGCAAGCTGGCGTTCCGTAATCAAGGCCAGCCCATCAATCGCGCACTCGGCTCCCTCCGCCGCTAGCAGCACATTTAAATCATATCGTGAAATACGCGCACCAAGCGCAACGCTGATCGATCGATAGCGGCTTGCATGCGCTAACGATACCGCACAGTTTGCGATATGAAACGCGTGGATGCTGTCACGCTGCACCCGGATGTGATTCACCTCGGCATTATCTCCCAGCGCGATTTCCGCCACCGCATTGGTGACATAGGTGCCTTCATGAAGCGTAATATAATCCTCGACCAGCGTGACTGAACTACCCGGTTCGGCAATCAGAAGGCAACGCGGATGACTTGCCGCCTCTGGCTGTGTTGCAATGAACAACACATGCACCGGTTCCCCCGCTACCGTATCACGCGGTACCACGACCAGCGCCCCGTCATGGAGAAACGCGGTATTGAGTGCGGTGAACAGGTTATGCTCAAACCCGGCATGACGTCCGAGATGCGGCTCTATCGCCCTGCCATGCGTGGATATCGCCGTTGAGAGATCCGTGACTACCAAACCAAGCTCTCTGGCCCTGTTCGGCGACGTGGAAAACTGCGGCATGTACGTGCCATCGACGAACACGAGCCTGACCGCCGCCTCGTCCAGATGGAAACGTTCCACGTCGGCTGCTTTCACCGTCGATGCACCCCGCAGCGGCTGGAAGGACAACTTGGCAAGCGGTGAAATATCGGTAAAGCGCCACTCTTCGTCGCGAGTCGTCGGCACCTTTAATCTACCGGCACAATCAACCGCATTTGCTCTCAACTGATTAAACCATGCGAGAGGGCTGGGCGGCAGTTGTGGCTGGCCCTGAAGCAGGTTTTCGAGATAGCTGTTGCCGGCAACCATGTTCATGCTCATGCCCCGACCGCAGCACGTTGCTCGGCGCCGACCCAGTCATACCCACGGTTTTCGAGATCGAGCGCAAGCTCTTTGCCGCCTGTCTTGATGATGCGACCCGACTCCATTACATGCACGTAGTCTGGCACGATGTAATTAAGAAGGCGTTGATAGTGCGTGACCAATATGATCGCATTATCCTTGTTGGCAAGCTGGTTCACGCCCTTGGTGACAATCCTCAGCGCATCGATGTCGAGTCCGGAGTCGGTTTCGTCGAGAATTGCCAGCCGTGGCTCGAGCAGCGCCATTTGCAATATCTCGTTCCGCTTTTTCTCACCGCCGGAAAAACCTTCATTGACGCCACGATCGAGAAAATCGGGGTTCATGTCCAGCAATTTCATTTTTTCACGCACCAGGTCATCAAATTCGAGCGGATCAAGCTCGTCCTTGCCGCGTTGCGCCTGTACTGTATTGTAGGCGAGGCGCAAGAAATGGCTATTGGCAACGCCGGGGATCTCGACCGGGTACTGAAAGGCAAGAAATACGCCAGCGCGCGCACGTTCCTCCGGTTTCAGATCAAACAGATCATTTCCTTCAAACGCTACCGAACCGCCGGTTACCTGGTATGCGTCGTGGCCGGCCAGCACCTTTGCAAGGGTGCTTTTACCCGAGCCGTTTGTTCCCATGATTGCGTGCACTTCACCGAATCTAACCGTAAGGTCGATACCCTTGAGGATTTCGATACCATTGACAGTCGCCCGCAGCCCACGTATTTCAAGTAACGTTTTGCTATCCTGATAAATCATCCGACGCTCCCTTCGAGCTTGAACCCGAGCAGCTTGGTCGCTTCGACCGCAAACTCCATCGGCAACTGTTGAAAAACATCCTTGCAGAATCCATTAATGATCATCGATACCGCTTCCTCGCTGCCGATGCCACGCTGGGCAAAGTAAAATAGTTGGTCTTCACCGATCTTTGATGTTGATGCTTCATGCTCGACTTTGGCTTCCTGGTTGCGAACCTGTATATAAGGAAAGGTATGGGCTCCGCATTTGTCGCCGATCAGCATTGAATCGCACTGCGAATAATTGCGCGCCCCAGTGGCGGTAGGCGCGATTCTGACCAATCCGCGATAACTGTTATTGGAATGGCCGGCGGAGATACCCTTGCTGACTATGGTGCTACGCGTATTCTTTCCAATGTGAACCATTTTGGTGCCGGTGTCTGCCTGCTGATAGTTATTGGTCACAGCCACCGAGTAAAATTCTCCTACCGAGTTTTCGCCCTGAAGAATACAGGAAGGATACTTCCAGGTAATAGCCGAGCCGGTTTCAACCTGGGTCCACGAAATGCGCGAATTAACGCCCTTGGCCAAGCCACGCTTGGTAACGAAATTATAAATGCCACCCATGCCGTTTTCATCGCCCGCATACCAGTTTTGCACCGTGGAGTACTTGATGTCGGCGTTGTCCATCGCGACCAGCTCAACCACTGCGGCATGTAATTGGTTAGTATCGAATTTGGGCGCGGTACAACCCTCGAGATAGGAGACCGACGAACCCTCCGCGCCGATAATCAGAGTGCGCTCGAACTGTCCCGATTCCTCCGTATTGATTCGGAAGTACGTAGCCAGGTCCATGGGGCATTTTACGCCTTTGGGAATAAAGCAGAATGTCCCATCCGTGAAAACGGCCGAGTTGAGCGCCGCGTAGTAATTGTCGCCTACCGGTACCACCGTGCCAAGATACTGCCTCACCAGGTCGGGATGCTCATGAACGGCTTCCGAGATCGAGCAGAAAATTATGCCCACCTCGGCAAGCTTCTGCTTGTAGGTCGTCGCAACTGACACGCTGTCGAAAATCACGTCCACCGCTACGCCGGCGAGCGCTGCCCGCTCGTGCATCGGCACCCCGAGCTTCTCGAAAGTGCGCAACAATTCGGGATCGACCTCGTCCATGCTGTTCAGCTTCTTTTTCTGCTTCGGCGCCGCGTAGTAGCTGATTGACTGAAAATCAATCTTCGGATACTTGACATTAGGCCACCGTGGCTCTTCCATCTTGAGCCATTGCTCATATGCCTTCAGCCGAAACTCAAGCAGCCATTCGGGCTCCTCTTTCTTTGACGAAATAAGGCGGATGATGTCTTCGTTAAGTCCTTTTGGTGCGATATCGGACTCGATTTCGGTAACAAAGCCGTGCTTATAAGGCTGATTGACCAGTTTTTGTAATACTGCACTCATGTCGATTGCTCCAATGTCGTTTGCCTCGATGATACATCGAGGCTCCTGCCGCTCCGTATACGGCTCTTTTTTTTACTTCCGAGATCTTTGACACAATTAAACTTTGGCTGGTTCTTTTAAACTGAAGCTTTCACCGCAGCCGCATGTATTGTCGACGTTGGGATTTTCAAATTTGAACGAATCATTGAGCCCTTCCCTGACAAAATCCACGCGGGAACCATCAAGGAAGGGCAGGCTGTCGGCATCAACCACTACGTGAGCGTTATAAGACTCGAACATTTGATCGCCAACAAGAATTTCGTCAGCATAGTCGAACGTATAAGCGAACCCGGAGCAGCCCACCTTTTTCAAACCGATGCGCAGCGCCAATCCCTTGCCGCGCTTTGCGAGCTGCTTCCGGATCTGTTTTGCCGCGTTTTCGGTTAATGTGACTGCCATGCTATTCTCCAATTACCATTCGCAAAATAGAGTGACCAGAACAAAGGTGGATTCCGCAATCGGTATCACGCCGAAAATGCGGCATGTCCAAGCTCAGGCACAACCTTTTCCGACGGAATCACGTTTCGCATATCGAGTATTTGCATAACGCCACTCTCTCTCGCCTTGTGCGCATCACTTCTTGCTTTCTGGTCATCAACCAATTGCTTCAATGTCACCGCGCCAAGGTGATCGAAAATAAGCTCATTGAGCTTCACCCATAAGTCGTGAGTCATGCACTTTTTATCGTTGTGACAATTTTCCTTTCCGTTGCATTGCGTCGAGTCGATCGGCTCGTCGACAGCAAGGATAATCTCCGCTATCGACACATGTGCCGTATCCTTCGCCAGGCAATAACCGCCTCCGGGCCCTCGCACACTGTCGACAAGCCTGCGCTGGCGCAGTTTGGCAAACAATTGCTCAAGATAGGATAGCGATATTTGCTGACGCTGACTAATTTCGGCGAGCGTCACGGGGTGAGTGCTATGTTGCATTGCAAGATCCAAGAGTGCTGTTACCGCAAACCGTCCTTTGGTTGTTAGCCGCATGATAAACTCCTCTTTACTCTTGTGATTCAATCAAATAGGGATATTGATCATAAACCGGTTCAGTCATCGCCAATACATGACTGATTTAGTCAACTATAAGATACCTGATCGATTTAGTCAACTATAACAAAACATCTCCTGCAGAAGGGTCAATATCTGCCGCAAGAATACCGAGGGGGATGTAAATGAGGTTTTCTGGCAGGCCCCCTTCAGGAACACCGGATGCACGCAGCGCGCCAATTACAGCTTGCCTTAACCTGAATCCGGCAGTTGTAGCGAGCTCACCAGGAAGATGAAGCTCACGATTACGATCAACCGGATTCAAGGAAACGGATTCAAGGTTCAGGAATGATTCTGGTAAAAGAAGACCGAAGATCTGATACAGGTGGGAAAAGTTGACTCGGGAATCCACCTAACTGGAGGGTTGCATCAGGATACTCTTGCGGCGACGGAGGCTCATATGTGCTTTTACCAACTCGATCGCCTGATGTCGAAACTGATTGCCATCCGTATCTTTTACCCACATATGCAACAGGCCGATAAAGAATAGATGCGTATCCATCGCCAACTGAGCAGGGTCGCGCAATGGATGCAGTTGCTCCTGAGCTTCCGCCCGCTCGTAAATCAGCCGTAATTTTTCCTCGATGCTGGAACAATTACATAGAATCTGTTGCAAAACAGTAGCGAACTCGTCTACATATTCGCACTTGATCATCAGGATCCCGTAAACCTGGCGCGTTTCAGCGCTGTCAACCAATGATTGAATGGTTCCGCATAAAAAATTTTCTATACAAGTAAGCGCATCTTCACAACCTTCGATCAGCAAAGTATCGTCCATGCGATCGATCAATGGCAGCAGTACTTGCTCACGCATTGCCTGAAACAAATCGACTTTATTACTGAAGTGCCAATAAATCGCACCCCGCGTAACCCCGGCCTGGACGGCGATATGCTCCATCGTTGTGCGGCTGACACCACGCGTCAAAAATACCTGGCGCGCCGCCTCGATCAGGCGTTGCCGGGTCAGTTCCGAATTTTCCTTTGTTTTCCGGGCCATGGCTCCAGTTTCTTTTCAGTCATTAATTTATTTACATTGCCGTTCTTCTTTTGTATATAATTTACATACATACACGAATGTATGCAAGATGTTTCTTTTTTTCTTTTTGACTGTTTTCGTTTACCGCCATGGGGTTAAAGATGCCAGCTGCCAGATATTATAAAAATGATAAAAACAGACTTGGCAATCTGATGGCGACTTTGCATTCGAAAGCCACCATCGCACTTGTCATTGGCATTGCCATGAACATTGCATTGGCCGCCTGTGGCAAAAATGACCAGGCAGCCAATCAACCACCCGCTGGAATGGCGCTGCCGGTAAGCGTGATCGAAGTACAACCCACCAGCGTGCCGATCAGTGCCGAAGCGGTCGCACAAACCGAAGGCGCCAAGGAAGTCGAGATACGGCCTCGCGTCGGCGGTATTTTGCTCAAACGCCTGTACGAAGAGGGGGCGGCGGTAAAACTGGGTCAACCCATGTTTCTGATCGATCCTGTACCCTATATAAACGCCCTGGCGCAAGCAAAAGCGCAACTTGCTGAACAGAAAGCCCGCATTGCTCAGACAGAGCGCGAAGAAAAGCGCTTGCACGATCTTCTTGGAATGCAGGCCGTCAGCCAGCGCGAGTACGATAATGCCGTCTCCGATAACGCAATCGCAAACGCCTCCCTGGAGCAGGCGGAAGTTCGCGTGCGCGACGCCGAGCTGAATCTCTCTTATACCTCCGTGCCGGCCCCGGTGACCGGAGTATCCGGCCGCTTCCAATTTTCCGAGGGGACGCTGGTTGAGGCCAATACCAGTCTTCTGACGACGATAGTCCAATTATCACCCATCTGGGTACGCTTCAGTTTATCGGATAACGAACTGGCGCAGATCGGCGGTCCGCTGCATGAACAAAACGTGCAGCAGGTAACCTTGATACTGCCGGATGGCTCGGAATACGGTAAAAAGGGCAAACTGAATTTTGCAGCTAGTGAAATCGATCCGATGCTGGGTACACAGCAATTGCGCGCAACGTTCGAAAATGTGGATCAGCGGCTTTTGCCGGGGCAGTTTGTGCGTGCGCGCGTAACCACAGGCGAACGTGATGGCGTTTTTCTTGTACCCCAGGTTGCGGTGCAGACGTCCGATCTGGGAAATATCGTGTATATCGTCAATGACAAAAATGAAGCCACCGTACAACCGGTAGTAACCGGCCATTGGTTGGGCAAGGAGTGGGTCATCCTGGGCGGTCTCAAAGCGGGTGATAAAGTCATAGTCGACAATATCATCAAGCTTCGCCCCGGGGCCGCTGTGGCGCCTAACCCGCTTCGTTCAGAGACACCCGTGGCGACCCATGCTCCGGGATCACCGCCTGCTGAGACTCCTGCTCGGCCCGACCCAGAGAAACAGACTTAGGCGGAAATCATCATGACAAGATTCTTCATCACGCGACCTATTTTTGCGTCCGTAGTATCCATTATCATCGTGCTTGCCGGGTTAGCAGCCGCGATGCAATTGCCTATCGCACAGTATCCGCAAATTGCGCCGCCGACCGTGCTGATCACGGCGACCTTCCCAGGCGCCAGTGCCGATACCTTGGCTAAAACGGTCGCGGCGCCGATTGAAGAGCAGTTGAGCGGTGTCGAGAATCTATTGTATTTCAACTCCAGCGCCGATTCGAGCGGTACGCTGACAATAACCGTGACCTTTGAAGTCGGCACGGATGTCGATCAGGCAACTTTCAATGTAAGCAACCAGGTAAATATTGCTCTGCCGCGCTTACCGGAGGAAGTCCGCCGCACCGGTCTGATAATACAAAAGCGTTCCAACGATATTCTTCTGGTTTTTATGCTCGTCTCCAAGGAGAAGGGCAAGTTTGACCCGTTGTACCTGAGCAATTATGCGACGCTTAACGTGCTGGACGAGCTAAAGCGCACCAAGGGGGTTGGCGACGCGATAGTTTTCGGGGGACAGGATTATTCCATGCGTATCTGGCTGCGCCCTGACCGCATGGCTCAATTAGGCGTTACTACCACGGATATTGCCGCAGCCATTCGATCTCAAAATGCGCAATATGCTGCCGGCAAGATAGGACAGGAACCTGCACCTGCGGATCAGCAGCTGATTTATACCGTTAACGCCAAAGGCCGCCTGCTGGAACCTGAGCAATTCGGTAATATTATCCTGCGCGCCGATGGGCCGCGCGGTGCGCTTTATCTCAAGGATGTCGCCCGTATCGAACTGGGCGCGCAAAGCTACGATGTGCGCACCGCGCTCAACGGTCAACCCGGCGCGTGCATCCCCATCTTCTTGCAGCCCGGTGCAAATGCGCTGGAGACGAAAGAAGCCCTCGTCGCCAAGATGGAGGAATTGAAGACTCATTTCCCTGATGGAATGGACTATGTAGTGCCTTACGATACCAGCCTGTTCGTTACCGCCTCGATCTGGGAAGTCGTTAAAACGCTGGGCGAAGCGATGGTACTGGTGATACTGGTTGTGTACCTTTTCCTGCAAAGCTGGCGCGCCACGCTCATTCCCCTTGTCGCGGTACCGATCTCTCTCATTGGCTCGTTTGCGGGATTATGGTTGTTCGGCTTCTCGATCAACACGCTTACGCTGTTTGCGATGGTGCTGTCTATCGGCATTGTGGTGGACGATGCGATAGTCGTGCTGGAAAATATCGAGCGCTTGATGGACGAGGAACAATTATCACCGATGAAAGCTGCCATCAAATCCATGGAGCAGGTTTCACGGGCCGTTGTAGCCATTGTATTGGTGCTGTGTGCAGTGTTTGTGCCTGTAGCCTTCATGGGCGGCATCGCCGGTGAGCTATATCGCCAGTTTGCCGTGACGGTTGCCGTCGCCGTGGTAATTTCCGGCATAGTAGCGCTGACGCTCACGCCTGCGTTGTGTGCCATCATCCTGAAAACCACTCATGGCGAATCTGCGTTCTTCCGGAAATTCAACAGCGGATTCAAGGGCCTGACTAATTTCTATACGCATACGGTCAACCTGACATTACATCATCCCATTATTGGCGCGCTCGTATTCGCAGGGATCGTCGGCGTGGCAATTTATCTGGGCAAAACGGTTCCTGAAAGCTTCGTGCCACCTGAAGACCAGGGGTATGTGGTGGCCGCAACGATTCTGCCTGATGGTGCAACGCTGTCTCGAACAACCAGGACGGCTGAAGCTGTGCGCGCTGCCATTGCGGAAGACCCGGCAGTTTCCCACCAGTTTGTGGTTAATGGTTACGATCTTATCGGCGGCGGAAATAAGACAAGCTCCGCAACCATGTTCGTGACATTCAAAGACTGGTCCGAACGGACTGCCACTGCGGAGGATATTGTCAACAAACTGTTCGGTATCGGCATGCAGCAACCTGATGGCATCGCGATAGCATTTAATCCCCCCGCCATCCGTGGACTGGGAACCGCGGGGGGGTTTGAAGTGTATGTGCAAGCCCGCGGCGGATCGGACCCCGTACGATTGTCAGGTGTCGTGAGCAACCTCATCGACGCATTGAACCAGGAACCGCGCCTCGCCGGCATCAATACTTTCTTTCGTCCTACAGTACCGCAATTTTTCATTGAAGTGGATGAGGCCAAGGCGATTTCGCAGGGAGTATCGATCGCCGACCTGTATGCCACCTTGCAAAGCACCATGGGTTCGCTCTATATCAACGATTTTAACAAGTCCGGCCGTACCTACCGGGTGCAACTGCAGGCGGAACCTCAATACCGTATGAAGCCGGAAGATCTCGGCAGGGTGTACGTGCGTTCCGAATCCGGCGCGATGGTGCCCATGTCAGCGCTGAGCACGATAAAAAGCATCGTCGGTGCGGAACAACTGGAACGCTATAATGGGCTTCTTGCCGCAAAAATCATGGGAAGTGGCGCACCCGGCGTAAGCTCGGGTGACGCCATTAAACTCGTGGAAGAGATCGCGGCAAAAAACCTGCCGGATAATTATCAGATTAGCTGGACGGCACAGGCCTTCCAGGAGAAACGTACCGGTTCCGCAGCAACTCTCGCTTTCAGTTTTGCCATTATTATGGTATTTCTGATTCTGGCTGCGCAATTCGAAACCTGGGGATTGCCGCTGGCCGTTATCATGGCCGTGCCTTTTGCGCTGACGGGTACGCTTCTGGCAGTGCTGGTACGCGGGATGCCAAACGATATTTACTTCCAGGTGGGCTTGATTACACTGATAGGCTTGGCGGCAAAAAATGCAATCCTGATCGTGGAATTCGCCAGTCAGAAAATGAGGGAAGGCATGCCCGTTGCAGAAGCCGCAGTTGAAGCTGCGCGTTTGCGTTTCCGTCCCATCGTCATGACTTCCATGGCTTTCGTGCTGGGGATCGTACCGCTGGTCATCGCGACCGGGGCCGGAGCCGCCGCACGCCGCTCAATGGGAACCGGTGTCTTTGGCGGCATGCTGCTCGCGACCTTTATCGCAACCATATTCATTCCGTTGTTCTTCACCTGGCTTACTCGCAAGAACTCGGGAAAGCGGGCTGAAGATGTACAACATGTACAAGAGGAAAGGGCAAATGCGCCACTATAATGCATGGATCAGAATACTGTTCTTACTCCCGACCCTGGTCGTAACCTCTTGCGCCATGGGGCCCGACTATGTCCGGCCCCACATCGACACCGCTGATGCGTTTCGCATGGCTGAAAACGAAGGACACTCCATTGCCAATCTTCCATGGTGGGAGCTGCTTCACGACGATGTGCTTCAACAGCTTATCCGGCAGGCTTTAGCGGAAAACAAGGATCTCAAGCAGGCCGTGGCAAGCGTCGAGGAACTCGAGGCCCGCAGTGCCATCAGCCGTTTTGACCTGCTCCCGAAGCTGGACTACAACATCAACGCGCCTGCATTCGGCACCCTCGGCGGATTCCTTTTCCCCGGGTTTCCCACACCGTACAGCTACTTCGCACAAAATAACCTGGCCTGGGAAATAGATATCTGGGGCAGGCTCCGCCGCGCCAACGAGGCCACTCGTGCGGACTTGATGTCGCGCGAGGAAAATCGCCGGGCCGTTGTCCTCACACTGGTGAGCTCGGTAGCACAATCCTATTTCGATCTTTTGCAATTCGACATGCAGTTGGACATTGCGCAAAATGCACTGCGGTCCTGGGAGGAATCGGTTGCCCTCTCTCGGGCACAACTGCGTGGAGGCCTCATCTCGCGGCTCGATCTGGATCAGTTCGAGGCAGAGCGGGCCAACGCGGCCACGCGCGTGGCGGAGATCCAGCGTCAAATGGTTCAGAAAGAGAATGAGCTGAGCGTGTTGTTAGGCAAGAATCCGGTGCCGATCGGGCGAGGCATTTCGCTGACAGAACAACTGTTGCCGCCCGCAGTCCCTGCCGGCCTTCCCTCCGAGTTGTTGCAGCGGCGCCCGGATATTTTGCAAGCCGAACAAACGCTGGCAGCAGCTACCGCGAGGATTGGAATGGCCAAAGCGGCACGCTTTCCCAGGATTACGATCACCGGTTTTCTCGGCGTGGCCAGTCCGGCATTGTCCAAGCTACTCGTTGCGGGAAGCGAATTTGGGGCAGCGGGAATCGGGCTGGCAGGCCCGTTGCTGAATCCGCAAAGCCTGGGGTTCGAACAGCGGGCGGCTGAAGCGGTGGCAAGACAGGTATTGGCCAAGTACGAACAGACCATTCTTGTGGCCTTCAAGGAGGTTGAAGATGCCTTGGTGGCTGTTCGTACGTTTAATGATCAACGTACGGCACAACAAGAACAGGTCGAAGCGTTGCGCTCGGCTTTACGCGTGGCAGACCTCCGCTACAAGGGCGGCATTACCAGCTATGTGGACGTACTTCTTGCCAAGCGCAACCTGTTCGATGCCGAGTTTGGGCTTTCGGCAACACGCCGGATGCATCTGGTGTCCGTCATTCAACTCTATAAGGCGCTGGGCGGAGGATGGTTGCCAGCCTAACGAGCATCATCCGCACCAGGTCGTCGCGGTTGGCGGTTGGCGGATGGCACCGCCGCTTCAGTTCTGAACGTATTTTCTCCATATCCGTTTTTTTTTGCAAAAACTGGCCGGTCCGATATTTCAAGCACCGGCCAGACGTTTCGCCCATCAGTACCGTTGGCAAGCTGCGATACATTTTATATGCTTCACGTTATATTGCTTCACTGCTCTGCTGTGGATCGCTCATAATGGAAGAAGATGCAAGGAAACGTTTGGTTTTTATCCAGAACTTTCTTCAGTTGAATCCGCATTTGCGGCCAACCCAAGCTTCACAGTCAATTGCGGCGTGAGCCGCAGCGAAAATCAAGAGTAGCAAGGCTGAACAATACGACATTCATAGCCATGGCTTCCCGCTATGCGTCGATCGCGGCCTCAACCGAAACAGAAATGCACATTCAGCAGCTGAATTCCCGGAAAAATCCGATCGCCGGGTAACTCAGCCCTGGAAACCTGTCCTCTATTCAGGGCAACCCAAGAGCCGGGATATGAATCTGACAATTCAGCGGTTAACAGCATCAGTCATCCGGGACGGAACCCGCATCATTCGCATGAGCGTAGGGTCGCTCCTGATCGTCCTCGCCGCTTGCTCGGAGAAAGCACCGCCCAGCTCGGCCCAGCCTGCCCCTGAAGTAGAAGTGATTACCGTAACCACGCAAACGGTCCCGGACGAACCGGAGTTTATCGGACGAACGGAGGCTTTCCGCCCGGTGGAGATTCGGCCGCAGGTTACCGGCATCATTCAAAAAATATTTTTTACCGAAGGCCGGAATATTCGCAAAGGTGAACAGTTGTACCTTATCGACCCTGTTCCCTTCAAAGCCGCTTATCTCAGCGCCAGCGCACGCGTGGCCCAGGCTCAGGCGCGCCTGGTGCAGGCGGAGCAGGATCTGGTCCGTGTAAAGCCCCTTCTCGAGGAACAGGCTGTCAGCAAAAAAAACGTCGACGATGCCGTAGCCGAGACACTGGCGGCCAAAGCCGCGCTGGAAGCGGCGCGCAGCGACTTGGTGAAGGCAAAATTCGATATGGACAATACGCTGATCACGGCGCCGGTAAGCGGCCGAGTCGGCCGTAGCCAGTTCTACGAAGGAAGGCTCGTCTCCGCACAGACGACCCTTTTGACGACTATCGATCAGCTGGACCCCATGTACGTCAATGTGAGCGTCCCGGAAAGCTATCTCCTCCGGCGGCGCCGCGATCTTGCCGAACACAGGATCGAGAGACCGAGTATTTTTCAGTTACGGGGCGTGATGACCTTTTCCGACGGGAGCGTATACCCGGGAGAAGGACTACTTGATTTTGCGGATGTCAACTTACGATCCGAGACAGGCATGCTACAGACGCGATTCACATTTCCCAATCCGGAAGGAGGCTTTGCGCCGGGGCAGTCCTATTTTTATCCTGGGCAGTTCGTCAAAATTCGCCTCAAGGGGTATATCCGACCTGATGCGATCCTCATCCCGCAACGAGCCGTTCAACAGATGCCTACCGGATCGTTTGTCTATGTGATCGGCGAGGGTGACAAGGCGGAGCTTCGCCCGGTTCAGGCAAGTTTATGGTACGAAAACGAGTGGTTGATCGACGACGGCCTCCGGCCAGGAGAACGGGTGGTGGTGGAGGGCTTCCATCGGGTTCGACCAGGGGCTCAGGTGACCGCTGTCCCATTCCAGGATGGAAAGACTCCAAATAGTCGTCTGGAGGAAAAACCCACGCAGAACGCACCATGAGTTCCCATTTTTTTATCGATCGTCCAATTTTTGCCTCGGTCCTGTCCATCATTATTGTCGTGCTGGGTCTGGTGTCTTTGCAAAAGCTGCCGATAGCGCAATTTCCGCAAATTACGCCACCCATGGTGCAGATTGATGCGGATTATCCCGGCGCAAGCGCGGAAATTGTCGCCGAAGCGGTAGCGCGTCCGATCGAGGTACAGCTTCCCGGAATCGACAATCTCCTCTACTACGACTCCACCAGTACGAATGATGGGCACATGACGATGAGGCTCACGTTCGAGATCGGAACTGATGTGGATATCGCGCAGGTCCAGACGCAGAACCGGCAACGCCTTGCCGAACCCCAACTGCCCGATGAAGTCATCCGTCAGGGGGTGACCGTAAAAAAGACGTCGCCGGATCTGCTGGCGGTCATCATGCTGAGCTCCACCGATCCCAGGCATGAGACGGTTTTTCTCTCGAACTATGCCCTGCTTCGCGTTCTCGACAACGTCAAACGAATCCCCGGTGTCGGCGACGCCATCATCTTCGGCGCGCAAAATTATTCGATGCGGTTGATCCTCAATCCCGTCCGCATGGCGCAACTCGATATCACGCCGACCGAAATTGCGGCTGTGGTTCGCGAGCAGAATCGGGATTTCCCAGCCGGGAGAATAGGTCGCGAACCCACGCCCAAAGGCACCGAGCTTACCATTCCCGTCATTACGCGTGGCCGAATGAGCGAGGTCAAGGAATTCGAGGATATGATCGTTCGAGCTTATCCGGACGGTTCCATGGTCCGAATGAGGGATATCGCACGGGTGGAGCTGGGTGCTCAATCCTATGACCTTGAAGGGCGATGGAACGGGCAGCCGAACGCGTTCCTGCTGACCTTTCTTTCTCCGGGCGCCAATGCGCTCGAGACGGTCAAGCATGTTCGCCAGGAAATGGAAAAACTGGCCAGAAGCTTTCCGGCGGGCGTGTCCTATGATATTCCCTACGACACGACCACATTCATTGATGTCTCTATCAAAGAAGTGGTGAAAACCCTTATTGAAGCGACGCTCCTGGTCATCCTGGTCGTCTTTCTTTTTCTGCAGAGCTGGCGTGCGACGCTCATCCCGGCCGTCGCCGTTCCAATTTCCCTCATTGGAACGCTGGCAGGGATGGAAGCGCTGGGATTCTCGATCAATACGCTGACCTTGTTTGGCATGGTGCTGGCAATCGGCATCGTGGTGGATGATGCGATCGTTGTGGTGGAGAATGTCGAGCGGCATATGACCAAGGGAGGTTTGTCACCCAGGGACGCAGCCAAAAAAGCCATGGACGAGGTAACGGGGCCCGTGGTTGCAATTGTCCTTGTGCTGGCTGCCGTGTTTGTTCCGGTCGCTTTTCTAGGCGGAATTACCGGTGAGCTGTATAAACAGTTTGCCATCACCATTGCCCTGTCCGTGGCCATTTCCGGGTTCGTGGCGCTTACGCTCAGCCCCGCGCTTTGCGCACTGGTCCTCAAGCCAGGTCACGACTCGGCCAATAAGTTCTGGAATATTTTCAACCGGTCGTTTGACTGGATTCAGGGCCGCTACGTTGGAACCGTCGGGACGATCCTGAAGCGATCCTTGATTGCTCTGGCCATCTTCGGAGCGCTGATAATCGTCATCCTCGGGCTGTTCAAAACCATTCCGGGCAGTTTCCTTCCGGAAGAAGATCAAGGCTATTTTATTACGATCGTCCAATTGCCGGAGGGCGCATCCAAAACACGGACGATCGAGGTCCTGAAAAAAATAGAAACCTATTTCCGGGCAAATCCCGCGGTCCATTCGACGGATGTCCTGGCGGGTCAGAATTTTGTGTTCGGCACACGGGGAACGAATCAAGCAACGATGTTCGTGCCGCTGCAACATTGGGATACGCGAACAGATCCCAGCGACCAGGTCCCGGGTCTTATTGCGGCGGCTCTCGGGGAATTTGCCAAAATCCCCGAGGCCTTGATTCTTGCATTTAATGCGCCTTCCATCCCGGGTCTGGGTTCCACAGGAGGTTTCTCGCTTCAATTGCAAGATCCCAGCGGCGGCGATTTTACCGAGTTCGCCGCCGTCGCTCAGGAGTTTGTAGCCAAGGCGGTGGAATACCCTGCGATCGCGGCTGCCAATACAAATTTTCGGGTAAGCACCCCACGGCTGTATGCCCAGGTAGACCGTGAGCGGGCTAAAGCGCTGGGGGTGCCCATTTCTGAAGTCTTCGATACCATGCAGGCTTATTTTGGAAATCTGTATGTCAACGATTTTGTGAAATTCGGCCGCGTCTACCGGGTGCAAACAGAGGCGCTACCGGAGTATCGTTCCCGCCCGGACGACATCAGCAAAGTATATGTGCGCGCCCAGAATGGTACGGAACATACTATGATCCCGCTGGACTCGGTCGTGTCAACCGAATTCAGCAGCGGCCCGGACCCGGTTACGCATTTCAATGGCTTCAATACCGCGCTCGTACTGGGCGGCGCCGCGCCGGGATACAGCTCGGGACAGGCGCTGGCAGCGCTGGAGCAAGCAGCAAATGAAATCCTGATACCTCGCGGTTATACGATCGACTGGAGCGGGATATCATTTCAGGAGCAGAAGGCTGGAGGACAGTCCATCATGGTATTTGCCTTCGCTCTGCTCATGGTCTTTCTGGTGCTGGCCGCGCTGTACGAAAGCTGGTCCGTTCCCTTCGCAGTCATTCTTGCGATACCTTTCGGGGTCCTGGGAGCGCTACTGGCCATATGGGTTCGCGGGTTAACCAATGACATCTATTTTCAGATCGGATTGATAACGTTGATCGGTCTCACGGCAAAAAACGCAATCCTGATTGTCGAGTTTGCGAATCAGCGATATGCTGAAGGCGTGCCGCTGGTCGATGCCGCGCTCGAAGCGGCACGCCTTCGTTTCCGACCTATCATCATGACCTCCATGGCCTTCATCCTGGGGGTGTTTCCGCTTGTGGTGGCGTCGGGGGCAGGCGCAGCAAGCCGGAATTCCATCGGCACGGGCGTGTTCGGCGGGATGCTGGCCGCCACATTCCTGGCCATTTTTTTTGTACCGCTCTTTTTTGTCATGATAGGCAAGATCACTCGGCGAGGTAAGCAACCAACCGCTGAGCCTCAACAGATTGAGGCTGGCGATTTATATCCTGAAGAAAAATCATAGCGTCCAATGCGAATACCGCATCGAATGGCAGCGGAGGGTAGCCGGAATCAGACTCAATAAAACAGGTGGATAACAACACTGCTACTTCAGTGTTTCACTCCTGTTATTTCCGGCATCAGCGCTGGGGCCTCCTTCAATAAAAACTCCCTGAATGCTTGCGCTACGCTAGAAAGCCGCTTGTTTTTTCGGTGCACCACATGCCAATGGCGAATGATTGGAAAATCCTGCACATCCAGAATCGAGAGACGCTTTGTCTCCAGTTCCAGCTCAGCGGTATGCAACGACATGATGCCCAGCCCCATCCCCGCTTGTACCGCCTGCTTTATCGCCTCGCTGGTATCCGTTTCCATCCCCCGGTTAATGGCAATATGATGCGCCGCAAAGAAACGTTCCATTGCACCACGCGTGCCCGAACCGGGCTCACGCACGAGGAAAGTTTCCTGCTCCAGCCGTTTTACGGGAATACGGCGCATCTTGCATAAGGGATGATTCGGTGGCGCAATGACCACCAACGGATTCTCCATAAAAGACTCAGAAGCGATGTCGGGGCCATCCGGTGGTTGCCCCATAATGGCCATATCAACCGCATTGTCGGATAATTGCTTCAGGACCGTCTCCCGATTAGCGACATTCAGGCTGACGGTAACACCGCTATAGCGCTGGCAGAATCTTGCGAGCAGGTGCGGGGCAAAATAATTGGCAGTACTCACTACCGCGATATTCAGTTTGCCTCGCTCCAGGCCCTTCAACTCATCGAGCGCCAGTTCCATATCGGCCAGTTGCTGGGAGATCGCGCGGCTGTAATGATAAAGTTCGCGTCCGGCATCCGTCAGATAGATTTTCTTGCCCATCTGTTCAAACAACGGCAGACCGATACTTTGCTCCAACTGCTTGATCTGCATCGAGACCGCGGGTTGGGTCAGGAAGAGGCTTTCGGCCGCACGCGAAAAGCTCAGGTGGCTGGCCACGGATTCGAAAACCTTTAATTGCCTCAGAGTGAGATGTAGCATGGTCGTTTTGCCGGGGTCGATTTTGAGGAATAATATAAGATAAAGATTATCATAACAATCAAAACACGTGACTGTTGTTTATGATAATTCCGGTTACAATGCACCCTGTAGTACTTTTATCTACCCCTATGAGGAGAATCGACATGAGTGAAGAATTAACCGGCAAGGAACGCTACAAATCCGGCGTACTGCCCTACAAAAAAATGGGTTACTGGGATTCCGATTACGTACCCAAAGATACGGATGTCATTGCTGTGTTTCGTATTACCCCTCAGCCAGGGGTGGACCATGAGGAAGCCGCCGCCGCTGTTGCCGGCGAATCTTCCACCGCAACCTGGACCGTGGTATGGACCGACCGGCTGACCGCCGCCGAGCTCTACCGCGCCAAGGCCTATCGCTCCGAGCTGGTGCCCAACACCGGGCCAGGCACCAAGAACGAGCCTCAGTATTTCGCCTACATCGCCTACGATCTGGACTTGTTCGAAGGCGGTTCCATTGCCAACCTGACCGCATCGATCATTGGCAACGTATTTGGTTTCAAGGCCGTAAAAGCACTACGTCTGGAAGACATGCGCATTCCGGTCGCTTACCTGAAAACTTTCCAGGGTCCCGCTACCGGGATCGTGGTAGAACGCGAACGCCTCGACAAATTCGGACGTCCGTTGCTGGGCGCCACCACCAAACCGAAGCTGGGTTTATCAGGACGTAATTATGGGCGCGTAGTCTATGAAGGGCTCAAGGGTGGTCTCGACTTCATGAAAGACGACGAGAATATCAATTCTCAGGCCTTTATGCACTGGCGCGACCGTTTTCTGTATTGCATGGAAGCTGTCAACAAGGCGTCCGCTGCGACAGGTGAAGTCAAGGGCCACTACCTGAACGTCACGGCAGGCACGATGGAAGAAATGTACGAGCGCGCTGAATTCGCTAAATCGCTGGGCTCGATCATCATCATGATTGATCTGGTGATCGGCTACACGGCCATCCAGTCGATGGCCAAATGGGCACGCCAGAACGACATGATTCTGCACCTGCACCGTGCCGGCAACTCAACCTACTCGCGCCAGAAGAATCACGGCATGAATTTCCGCGTGATCTGCAAATGGATGCGTATGGCGGGCGTGGATCATATACATGCGGGTACGGTCGTTGGGAAGCTTGAGGGTGACCCACTCATGATCAAAGGCTTTTACGACACATTGCGCGACACGCATACTCCGAAGAATCTCGAAACCGGCCTGTTCTTCGAGCAGGACTGGGCTTCTCTGAACAAGGTCATGCCGGTCGCTTCAGGCGGCATTCACGCGGGTCAGATGCACCAGTTGCTTGATTATCTCGGCGAAGACGTGATATTGCAGTTTGGCGGTGGAACGATCGGTCACCCAATGGGCATACAGGCCGGTGCTGTTGCCAATCGTGTTGCGCTGGAAGCGATGGTCCTGGCGCGTAATGAAGGTCGCGATTA
Organism: Nitrosospira briensis C-128; assembly: GCF_000619905.2. Taxonomy (NCBI): domain Bacteria; kingdom Pseudomonadati; phylum Pseudomonadota; class Betaproteobacteria; order Nitrosomonadales; family Nitrosomonadaceae; genus Nitrosospira; species Nitrosospira briensis. The sequence goes on from NZ_CP012371.1 coordinate 1,050,969, forward strand.
CGTGAATGAAGGCCCCAAGATTCTCGAAGCCGCAGCCAAATGGTGCACGCCGCTCAAGCAAGCGCTGGATACCTGGAAAGACATCACCTTCAACTACGAATCCACTGATACTGCCGATTTTGTGCCGTCCACCACGGCCAGCGTTTAATCATATTCAAGGAGATATATAAACCATGATGACCAATGTAGGAAATCTCGTCACGCAGGGGCAGTTTTCTTTCCTGCCCCCATTGACGGACAAACAAATCTCGGCGCAAATTAAATATGCGCTGAAGAACAATTGGGCAATAGGCATTGAATATACCGATGACCCGCATCCACGCAACACTTATTGGGAGATGTTTGGCAATCCGATGTTCGATCTGAAGGATCCCGCCGGCATATTGGGCGAGATCAATGACTGCCGTAAAACCTATCCGAATCATTACATACGGGTAACGGCATTCAACTCCACTCGTGGAGTCGAGAGTCCAACCATGTCGTACATCGTCAACCGTCCCAAAACCGAACCGGGCTTTGGCGTGGTACGTCAGGAAACGGAAGGTCGCTGCATTCGCTACACCATTCATTCCTACGCAACCGACAAACCGGAAGCCGAGCGGTATTAATCAGATCTCCCCTATCCCTTTTGACGGATAGGGGTTGATTGGGGGCAGGAAACGAATGGGTAGCCAACAGCGCTCAATCGCCTTCTGCCTCTTCCCTGGTTGCTCTTAGCACTACCCTGATTTCAATTAGTAGCAAGGCGGCACACGCGACACCTATGGTGTCTGGCGGGCGCGAATAACTTTATAATTTTCCCCGTACAAGCTTTGTATGGCTATTTTGTATGGATCAAACGTGAAAAAACCTTCAAAAGAACCCATTTCTTCGGATGATGATAATCCGGTCGATCTGGCTGCGGAATTTCGCGACTCCAACATCAAGGAGGTGTTGGACAAGCTGGATCTCGAGTTGATCGGCCTTAAGCCGGTTAAAACGCGTATTCGCGAAACAGCTGCGCTGTTGCTTGTCGATCGCCTGCGCAAAAAACTGGATCTGACCGCCGGCGCACCCAGCCTGCACATGTGTTTCACCGGCAACCCCGGTACCGGGAAGACAACCGTGGCGTTACGCATGTCCGAAATCCTGCACCGCCTGGGATATGTGCGTGAAGGGCATCTTGTCTCGGTCACACGTGATGACCTGGTGGGTCAATATATCGGCCACACCGCACCTAAAACCAAAGAGGTATTGAAGAAAGCAATGGGCGGCGTCCTGTTCATTGACGAAGCCTACTATCTTTATAAACCCGAGAATGAACGCGACTATGGTGCCGAATCGATAGAGATTCTGTTACAGGCCATGGAGAACAACCGGGAAGACCTGGTTGTAATATTGGCTGGCTACAAAGACCGGATGGATAAATTTTTCCATAGCAACCCGGGCATGCGTTCGCGCATAGCGCATCATATCGACTTCCCGGACTATGGCGCCGATGAGTTGGTCGCCATCGCCAAGCTCATGCTGGCTGCGCAAAACTACCGCTTCAGCCCGGAGGGCGAGAAAGCTTTTCGCGAATATATCGGGCTAAGAATGAAGCTGGAGCATTTTGCGAATGCCCGTTCCGTTCGCAATGCGCTTGATCGAGCGCGGCTGCGCCAAGCCAATCGCCTGTTCGCCGGGGCGAAGAAAAACCTTTCGCGAATAGATCTGATGACTATCGAAGCCGAAGACATCCGCGCAAGCCGGGTGTTCAAGGAAGGCGCGGTAGATCTGGATGGCGATGAGGGAGCGAATGTGATACCGTCAATCGGTTGATCTGATATATCAATTCATAATAAAACAACACTGAAATTATCAAAGCGTGACATGAGGGCGCCCACTCGGGCGCCCTTTTTTTTTGCATAGCGGAACGACATGCCTGCGGGTCATCTGCCACGTCATTAGCGACAGCACCACGTTATACTTATTCAACCATTTGACATTCATTCAAAAAAATAACTGATGCGTCCCACCCGCCTGGAAAAACCATCCGCCAATCGCAACGATTTGCAGACTATTCGTTCTTTGCTGCCCTATCTGTGGGAATTCAAAGGCCGGGTAATCACGGCACTGACACTGCTGATCCTGGCCAAGCTCGCCAACGTATCTGTACCGCTGATTCTCAAGGAAATCATAGACGCGCTTGACCGTCCGCGCGCGCTGATGGTTCTGCCGGCTCTGATGCTCTTGGGTTACGGTATCTTGCGCCTGTGCAGCACGCTGTTCGGTGAACTGCGCGATGCCGTATTCGCCAAGGTGACACAGCGCGCCATTCGGCGGGTAGCAATCAGAGTGTTCAACCACTTGCATGCATTGTCGCTGCGTTTTCACCTGGAACGTCAAACAGGCGGCGTCTCCCGCGACATCGAACGCGGCACGCGAGGTATCTCGTTTTTGCTTAACTTCATGTTGTTCAACATTCTGCCTACGCTGCTGGAAATCGGCTTGGTAGCCGCTATTCTTCTCTCCAGATACGACATTTGGTTCTCCGTGGTTATTTTTGCGACGCTGGCTGCCTATATTGCACTCACGCTGATCGTTACCGAGTGGCGCATGATCTTTCGTCGCACCATGAACGACATGGATTCGAAAGCCAATACCCAGGCCATAGACAGTTTGCTGAACTATGAAACAGTCAAATATTTTGGCAATGAGTCATGGGAGGCGCGGCGCTACGACGAGCATATGCAAAAGTGGGAGACTGCGGCCGTGCGAAACCAGACTTCGCTGGCAGCGCTCAATTCCGGGCAAAGTGCCATCATCGCGGTCGGTGTCACCCTGCTGCTGTGGTTGGCAGCGGATGGCGTCATCGAGGGCACCATGTCGTTAGGCGATCTCGTACTGGTCAACACCTTTATGCTCCAGCTATATATGCCTCTGCATTTTCTGGGATTCGTTTATCGCGAAATCAAGCATTCCCTGGCGGATATGGAAAAAATGTTCAGCTTATTGGCGGAGAATGAGGAGATAAAAGACAAATCAGACGCAGCCGATCTCATTCCCGAACATGCAGCGGTTCGCTTTGAGGAAGTGAATTTTAGCTATGAGCCCAATCGCCAGATTCTGTTTAACGTGAGCTTCGACATACCGGCTGGGCGTAACGTAGCAGTGGTCGGACATAGCGGATCCGGTAAGTCGACATTGGCCCGCCTGCTGTTCCGTTTCTACGATATCAACAGCGGCCGTATTTTGATAAACAATCAGGATATTCGCGATGTCACTCAACAAAGCCTGCGTGCAGCGGTGGGCATCGTGCCCCAGGACACCGTGCTGTTCAATGACAGTATTTATTACAATATTGCCTACGGGCGCCCGGATGCTGCCCGCGAAGAAGTACTCGAAGCCGCCAGGCTGGCGCACATTCACGACTTCATCGAAAGCCTGCCGGGAAAGTATGAAACTACGGTAGGAGAACGAGGATTGAAACTTTCGGGTGGAGAAAAACAACGTGTCGCGATTGCACGCGCAATTCTGAAAAATCCCAAAATTATTATTTTCGATGAGGCCACGTCGGCACTCGATTCAAAATCGGAAAAAGCCATCCAGGCAGAGTTGAAGCGTATTGCCGTGGATCGGACTACACTGACCATTGCGCATCGATTGTCCACTATCGCGGATGCCGACCAGATTCTGGTCATGGACAGCGGTAGTATTATTGAACGTGGCACCCACTGGGAGCTGCTTGCAGCAAACGGTACCTATGCCCACATGTGGGAACTGCAACAGCAGGAAGAACAAACAAGACAACTGCTGGATGGTACCGAAGCGCACGTGGATACCATTGCGAGCTCGGGTTAGTTTTTCCGTCAACCATCATTCGCTATTGTCGAGGATAGATGGCGCCAGATGTATCCGGACAATATCGGGCACGCCATTGGTCAGTTCGGATAACGGCTGAAGCGCTTCCAAAAATCAGCGTGGCTCCAATCCCTACTACTGGAAAAAATACGATGTACCTGAAAAGGTTCTCCTATTAAGCATAGTACAAGTCATTTACGGTAAATGACTTGCCCGGTGTACGATATCGCTGTGTGGAATCCGGTGGGAATTTTTTATGACCTACTCGTGTCGAAAAAATATTGAGCGGTCAAAATATTTTTGATCCATAGAGCACAAACGAAATCCACAAGGCGTTTTAGCAAGACTTAATTTACCCAACCTAATATAATTACCGTCCGGCTTCCAAAGGTACCCAAAGTGTCCAAGGCGTCTTTTTCGGTTCTTCCGCAATATCTGCTACCCAAGCAGGCAATTACCGTGTTTGCCGGAAAGGTTGCAAGCGCCCGCGCGGGTCGTCTGACGGCATTTTTGATTCGTTGGTTCATCAAGCGCTACGATGTGAATATGGACGAAACGATTAATCCGGATATTCACAGTTATAGGACCTTTAATGATTTTTTTACTCGCGCGTTGCTCCCCGGGAAGCGGCCCCTGGCCCAAGCGGACTTTATTTGTCCGGTCGACGGCAGTATAAGTCAGCTAGGCGTTATTCGCGGCGATCAAATATTTCAGGCCAAGGGGCATAATTATTCTACGACCGCGTTGGTCGGCGGCGATAGCGAGTTGGCTGAGAAATTTCGCGGAGGTAAGTTTGCGACGCTGTATCTGAGCCCTAAGGACTACCATCGGGTACATATGCCTTGCGATGGCCGATTGACTCGTATGATATATGTCCCAGGCGTGTTGTTCTCCGTAAATCCTCTTACAGCCCGCGGCATTCCAAGCCTTTTCGCCCGCAACGAGCGTGTCATTTGTGTATTCGAGTCGGAGCGTGGGCCATTTGTGCTAGCGCTGGTAGGCGCCACCATTGTTGGAAGTATTGCCACGACGTGGCATGGTGTCGTGAATCCTAAACGCCCTGGACGTGTTCGCGAATGGCGGTACGATTCGCAAAACCTGATCCTCAGAAAAGGCGATGAAATGGGCCGTTTTCAGCTAGGCTCAACGGTGGTGATGTTATTTCCCAAAAATACAATGCAATTCAATTCATTTTGGACGCCCATGCGAGCCATACGTTTCGGCGAAATGATGGCCATCGGAACCAGCGACAACAATCGGGATGTGTAGTCACACCTGGTTCCATGAAATGAGATGGACCGCTTTCTTGAAATCCCACTGTTATTAAAAGTCCCGAAACAAACTACATCAGAAGCACGGCGCCCCCCAACTCAGCACTGATCCGGAAGCCTAGTCTGGATTGTTCAGGCTGAGGCACTCTTCAACACTACCGAACGAGCAACAGGCTTGTCGATAGCGAGATTCGATGGATAGGAACGTTCGGACGCGAGTTCACGCCCTACTCGCAGTATCACTTCCCGGAATTGCCTGCCTACCTCGGGATGCTGCAAACCATAAGCTACCGTGGCTTCCAAAAAACCTATCTTGCTGCCGCAATCATAATGCCTGCCCTGGTAACGGTAGCTCACCACGGATTCCAGTTTGAGAAGACGCGCGATGCCGTCCGTAAGCTGGATTTCTCCCCCTACCCCAGGGTCCAGATTTGCGAGGCATTCGAAAATCGTGGGCGAAAGAATATAACGACCTACGATAGCCAAGTTGGACGGGGCCACATCGGGCGAAGGCTTCTCCACTACGTTTCGAATTTTCATGGTGCGGCTTTCGGCATCCTCCCCGAAAGCGTCCACAATTCCATAATGACAGGTGTCTTCGCGGGGCACCGTCCGGACAGCCACGAGACTGCTCGGTGCTTGCTCGTACTGGGAAATCATCTGCGCCAGTACAGGGGGTTGGGCATCAATCAGATCATCCGGAAGCAGCACAGCAAAAGGCTCGTTCCCGATTTGATGCTGAGCGCATAAAATCGCGTGTCCCAGTCCCCTGGGCTCTTCCTGGCGCACAAAAGTGAAACGGACCCCGTTGGGTGTGAGTTGCCGCAACATCTTCAATGACGCATGTTTCTCTTGTGAAGCCAGTTCGTTTTCCAGTTCCACCGCACGATGGAGATGGTCTTCAATAGATCGCTTGCTGCGATGAGTGACAAAAACGATCTCTTCGATACCTGCCGCCGCTGCTTCATCCACCGCATATTGAATCAGTGGCCGATCCACGATTGGCAACATTTCTTTAGCTACCGCCTTGGTTGCAGGCAGAAAACGCGTGCCGAGCCCCGCGACGGGGAATACGGCCTTTCGCACCAATTTTGTCGATTTACGAATAGATGCGCCACTAAATGACACGACTTCTTTTCGGTTTGGAGTTGCAGTTGCAGCGGAAATACTCATGAGTCCTCTCCCTGATTATGTCGTCATCTTTACATCGATCGTTTATATTCCAGTCATAAAATTCTAAGGATGTGTTCACTGTGTTTCATTCAATACATATAAATCCATTTTTTCTCTTGCGCCGAAGCTGCGAAGCGTTAACTATAGTTGGCGCATATAAGCTACCAAGTCGGATTTCTCTTCATCTGTCAGTTTGAGCTGCAACACGAGATTGAAGAATTCAACCGTATCTTCGAGGGTCAGCAAACGGCCATCATGCAGATAAGGGGGGCTATCCTTGATGCCTCGCAACGTGAAGGTCTTTATTGGTCCGTCTCCTGGCTCGTTTACGAAGCGTTCGAGTTTCAGGTCGTGCATTTGCTGATCAAGAAAAGAGGGCGGCTGATGACAGCTCACGCACTGACCCTTCCCGAAAAAAACTTTTTCACCGCGAAGTTCATGTGCGGTCGCTTTGGACGGATCGAGCCGACCTTGCGTATTGAGTTTTGGCGCGGGGGGGAAATCCAGCATATTCTGAAGCTGCGCCATATGACTCACGTGAATTCGATCGAATATCGTAAGGCCCTTTTTCATCGAATGGATCGCGTCTCCATTGAAGTAGGCGGTACGGAATTCGAACTCGGTGAAGTCTTCCACCGAACGAAGGCTGCGCTTGGAACCATGAATCTGCTGGTTGAATAACCCGCGCAAGCTGACCGTATCGAGGCGAAAACGCCGCTCCTCGGGCCGGATATCGGGGCTGAGATGAAACTGCCCTGTCGTATGACCATTTACATGGCAGTCGAGACAAGTCACTCCCAGGCTGGGTTGGGCACTTTTGCGATCGTCCGTCGGGTTGAATTCTTCCTGCGGGAAAGGGGTGAGCAGCATCCTCAGACCATCCAGTTGTACTGGTGTCAGGATATCCTTGAACAGGCGATAATAATTGTTGATCGATACTACTTCGCCCCGCGAGACGTCTCCTAGTTCAGGCCGGTTCTGAAGAAACATGGCCGGAGGGAATTCCGGAAGAAATGCTTCGGGCAAATCATGTTCGACGTCAAACCGCTCCAGGCGTGGAAACATGTCGATCTGAGCCTGGGTGAAGACTTGTCCCCCTGGGGATTGCTTCGGGTGAGGTAACGCCGGATACGGGAACATGTTTTTTACCCGTATTTCCGGTGGAGACATGTCGGCTAATTTTTGCCAGGTCATTCCCGCGGGTAGACGCGCTGTCGGCCCAACAGCCAGAGGTTTTCCACGCGACATTTTCGCTTCTCTATCAAGCCGGGGAGTTAAATCGTATCGCCGCAAGAGGAGTTCTCGCTGTGTTTTCATGACCTTGGGACGAGCGGCCACATCGGCTTTCATGGTTTCCTCGAAGGTCTGCATCGGCTTTTTCGCGTTCAGGGGATCACGATAAAATTCGAATCCCAATGTCTTTCCCTTGTCGGGCTGATTTTCAAAAGCGGGCGAAGAAGGCATCGCATTCGGGGCAGCAAATTCGCTGGAACGGTCGTGCTCATTCTTCTGCTGTTCTGGCCGGGTAACGCGTGTTTCGCGCACGGTCTGAGCGCGAACGACAGCATCCTGCGATTGCGGATCTGCCGAGCGGGTGTCGTAATCGTTCTGGCCGAAAACGCTTCCCGTGGTCAACCCTAAGCCAAACATCAGAAAACCCAGTCTTTTCATGGTAGATCTCCATTCTTGATCGCGGGAAGCGTTATCAGCTCTTCACGTTCATTTTTTTCGGATATCCCACACGTTTAATTAATCAGCGTGAATAGTCCCATGCCTCAGGTAACAGGTCTGTGCGAAACCGCACACTAGCAGCCTGTCAGGCTTGAAGAATCACAGCGAAAAAGTGACTGGGCGAGGGCAGATTTTGAGGATTTTGAAGGCTAATAGTTATTCTATTGGCCGAAAAAGCGGCGAAATATGAACCGCCCAGACGCTTTTGCAACCGATTTCCTTTAAGTCCGACAGACTGCTGGGGATTGAGCATTCTCTCTTCCGATCTCACGCTCGACAGTAGACGCCTCGCCTTGTTTCCTTTCTCAAGGCGACTGTCATGTTCGGGAAAAGTTGTGACCTACTCGATTGATTGGAAAAACCGCTTGAATTGTTTCTCGGGAAGCCGTCCAAAATAGGTGGCGGACGATAGATAAGTTTCCAGCAACCGCTCATACTCTTCTTTTACGATCTTGTAGTTCTCGCCCGCGCTGGCTTCCAGTTGATTGCGGTCCGCTATCGCGATGTGGCCTCGTCTGCAATGAATCGCACCGGCCATGTGTAGTTTGTTCGCTGCTACCGTTACGCTTTCCCGGCGTACTCCCAGCATAATTCCAGCCTGTTCATGCGTGATGTGAAGCTCATTGCCCGAGAGGCGGTCCAGGCTCATCAGCAGAAAGTAGGCAAGCTGCTGATCGACAGTATGATATCGATTTGAAACCGCTATCTGTTCCGTCTGGATCATCAGCGCATGTGCAAAACGCAGGAGGAAATGTCGTAGCTCGGTTCCCGCCTCAAATTCACTTTTTAATAAGCCAGTTTTGATCCGATAAGCTTCACCTGTGCTCTGCACTATCACGCGAGCGTGGCTGCTCTCGCCGCCAAAAAGAACAGAAATATCGACCACGCCTTCATTACCGATGATGCCGATCTGGGTGCACGCGCCGTTTTCAGTCTCATACAGCCGCGTGACGATGCAGCTCGTCGGAAAATATAGATACCTTATGGGGAGCCCAATCTCATAAATTACGTAACCCGCCGGCATCGATACCAGCTCAAGGAGAGGTAGCAGATGTGTGTAGTCCGCAAGGGAAAGTGCTGCCAGCATTCTGTTCTGCTTGGGGCTTTGAGGCGGAGGCATGATAAATCCCAGTATCGGTTGTCGTATCGGAAGAATATGTCTCGCAATGCATAGCCGAGAGTGTGCGTTTAGCCGCGATGTATTGACGTTTTTAGGCTCGTTTCCAGGACACCATCTCTGCTATTGAAAGCTTAGGCTGGTGAGATGTTAATGCCCGAGAACAGGTGGTTCTGTACGGCGACACACATAGGTACGAGGCCTCGTGGATCAAATCAGTGGAAGAAAGCTCGGGGTGACCATGATGGCAGTAAAACCATCAATGGATGGGATAAACGAGTCGAGCATACCCAGCCCACCGTACAAACTTGAATTGAGGACGTGTAGCGGATCGGGGAATGTTTCGATCCGATGGGATGCCGGTTCAGAGCGGCATGGACCTGCCTTCATTAAGAGCCATCCAGCCGCGCCTGACGCGGTAGATGACCCAGATACCCGTACCTACCGCGAGTATGTATGCAAATGTGATACCGATGACTGTTGCAAAAGGCATTGCCGCAATGACCAACCAGGGCAAGGCATACCAGAACGTCCGTATTTGCCAGCGGAAATGGGAATCAAGATAAGTGTGGCGTACTTCTTTACGCTTCAGATAGTTAAGGATCACAGCGATAATTGAAGGCCAGCCGCTGAGAAATGTCGCAATGATAAGCGCCGGCCCTAGAATACCCATCAGGACGCTGAAACCATACAATAAATAAATGATGTGCGTAAGACGAACGAGGCCCGCCGGAGGGACGGTAAGCACAACTCGGGGGTTGAATTCGCTCATGTTTTGAATATCCGCCTCCGGGTGAATAATCGCGCGAAACCCGGCCTGGAAGATGAGGTGTTTGCGATATCATCGCGCAAACACCCTTGGGTACCTTTGGTGCTACTATAATTTATCCACAGATTTATCCGTCGATTTATCGGCAGATTTATCCTCAGACTGATCCTCGGCGGGTTGATCGTAAGCTTCGGGTGGCGGCTCCCCGTCATAAATCACGTGCTTGCGCTGCTGCAAGTACGCATCGCGCACAAAGAGATAAGGCTCCAGCGCTGCCTGGTCACGAATGCGCATGGGGCCGGCCAGCCTCGCCCGCTTGTCAATGGCACCGAGAACGCCAAGCGGCACGGTAACAGGTGCGCCGATTACGAAAATACCGGTCCAAAAGAGAACATTGGTAAGGGCGGTGACAGGAATCCCCGGTGCATCGCGGTTACTGCTGGGGCCAAGCAGAGGAACAAACAGATAGGTTTTTGCATCAACACCCCATACACCCAGTGTTTGCCCAAAATCTTCGTCGTGCTGCGCCAAACCCATAGGTGACGCCATGTCGAAGAGTCCAACGCCGCCAATGGTCGAATTGATGGCAAAACGAAGACTGTCCCGAAATCCCTGCCGTACCTTGCCTTGCAGGAAGTCATTCAGAATGACATTCGGATACTGGAGATTGTCGAAAAAATTCCCGACGGACCGCTGTGCACGATTGGGCAGGTAATCGATATAGAAATTGGCAACCGGCTCCATGATCTTTCGGTCAAGTACATCGGTGAACGTATAGAACTTGCGGTTCATTCTTTCGTAAGGATCGATCGGATCGAACGACTCTGTACTCTGATCGTGCGGGCGTGTGGTAGCGCAACCCGATAGCAGCGCTATACATATCAACAACAGGAGGGAAGTAGAATAATTATGTCTCACGATTGGATAATTAAGTGAAATGACACGGTTGATTAGAACTTCCGAGAATCATTGAGGCATCGATTCCCTCTGGATGAGATCAGAGTATAACCATAAACAGTCAGATAACGGATAAGATTATTCAATTATTCCCGGAAGACAATATTTCCCCGTTTAACGCTTCCTGGTGCCTCCGGCGAGAACGGAAAATATACCGTCAATCATCTTTTCGACTGATAGGCTAAGCATCGACTCATTCTGCAGTTTGCAGTTGTAAGACTACGATACGGGCGGACCCGGAAGAGACCGGCATTCAAGACAAATGCCGTGATCCGCGCTCGACCATAAATCCCACCAGGAGCCCATCCATAATCAAGGTAGTGCTCAAATCGAGGCCATGTTCATTTGCTTTAATTCCTGAACCACGCTACTTAAGGCCTTAAGAAAATCCTCCACCTGTGCCGCTGAATTGCCACCGCCCAAGCTTACACGCACCGCACAGCGCGCCAAGGCGGATTCCACCCCCATCGCGTCCAGGACATGGCTTCTGCCGGGATTTACGCTGGAGCAAGCCGCTCCACTTGCGACTGCAAAACCTGCTTTGTCGAGGCGCACGACCAGCGTGTCGCCTTCGATGTCAGGCAATGCAAAATAGCAGGTATTGGGCAAACGCGCGGCGCCTAACCCGAAAATAACAGCGCCCATCTCAACCAACCCTTGCTCCAGTCGGACGTGCAACGCCGAAATGTGCCCCGTTCTTTCCGCTATCCTTGCCTTGACTAATCCACAGGCCACGCCAAGTCCCACAATGGCAGGAACATTCTCAGTACCGGAGCGCAGCCCATTCTCATGACCGCCACCATAGATAAGGGGCTTAAGTAATAACCGTTTATCGATAATCAACGCCGCCGCGCCCTTGGGTCCATAAATCTTGTGGCCGGACAACGTCAGCGCATGCACATTGAGCGAAGCAAAATCCACAGGTATTTTGCCGAACGCCTGTACTGCGTCAGTATGGACCCAAGCGCCAAGTGATCGCGCTTTCTCGGCAATCGCCGCTACATCCTGAATAACACCCGTTTCGTTGTTTGCGAGCATTACCGATACCAGGCCGGGTTGCCGTTCCGACAAGGCATTATCCAGATCGGCCACATCTACCCGCCCCAGGCTATCTACTGTCAACCGATGCAAATTCCAGCCATACGGGTTCCGGACCAGTGCTTGGGCGGATCGCATCACACAGGGATGCTCAACCGCGCTCACGGCAATTCGCGCCGGCTTCAGGTAACCTGCCGCTCCCTGGATGAACAGGTTATTCGCTTCCGACCCGCCACTCGTGAAAACAACCTGCGCCGGTTGCACACCTACCGAATCCGCCACCCGCTCCCGCGCCTGATTCACTGCGCGGCGGGCAGCCACGCCTGGCGCATGACGACTGGAAGGATTGCCGTACTCTTTTTGAAAATATGGCAGCATTGCATCCAGCACTGCGTCATCAACCGCGGTCGTGGCGTTATGGTCGAAATAAGCGTAAGTCACTTTCTCCGCTCCCGGCAAATACTGATTTTTGGAACATCTGGTTTGGATAGATATGAGCCGTTTGTCGATATGAGCCCTCACTCAAGCCAGAACCGTTTCATGAGATTTCTTGCAGGCCCTCATGTCTTGCAGTACAGCAATATCCTTTACCTTTGGATTTGCCACGAGCTGATCCAGCGTAACCAACGCCAGATAATCTCGTATCCTGGCATTAAGAGTGGCCCACAGGTCGTGGGTCATACAACGCTGATCGTTATGGCAATTTTCCTTGCCCCCGCATTGCGTTGCATCGATCGGCTCATCCACCGCAAAAATGATGTCTACTACGGATACCTCGTTCATCGGTTTCGTCAAGCGATAGCCGCCGCCCGGTCCGCGCACACTACCCACTAGCTTATTACGACGCAGTTTTCCAAATAATTGCTCCAGATAGGACAACGAAATTTTCTGCCGTTCGCTGATACCCGCCAGCGTAACCGGCCCCTGCGCACTGTGCAACGCAAGATCAATCATCGCGGTTACCGCAAAACGCCCCTTAGTCGTTAATCGCATTTTTCGCTCCCAATAGGATTTATACCAAATTAACATCTGCCGGAGTTATCGGCTTAATACCCGACAACGTTAGTCAAGTATATGAATCCCCTCCATCCCGGTCAACTATTTTGTTCAGCTAATTTGAATCAAACTTGACCGTTGTCAACTTTTCTCCGCTTTACCGGCCTGATAACCTCTGGCTTGGTTCTTGCGGAGCGCGTTGCGGCAAAAGTAATTGGATGATGAGGGTGAAAGCAAAGATAGGGAAATCCGACAGGCTGCCAGATAACTACAGGTTCTAATCCAGATTTTCCGGAGTAGCGGTCGAACTGTTTGAAGAAATACGCTGATGCGCGGCCTGCATCTGTTTTTCGCAAGCACCCAGCATACCACGCAAAATATTGACTTCTTCCTTTTCCAGGTGGGTGCGGGCAAACATCCGTCGAATTCGCTGCATCAACCGTTTTGGTTGCAGCGGATCCAGAAAACCGCTATTGATCGCGACCCGCTCCAGGTGATGGTAAAGTAATTCGATTTCATCAAAGCCTGCTGGCACGCCAGTCGTTGATAAAGGCTCGATCGATGGGAGCGCCATACGTAATTCATACGCCATCAATTGCACAGCGCTGGCGAGATTAAGGGAGGAATATTCGGGATTCGCGGGAATATGCAGGATAATTTGGCACTTGCTTACTTCCGGCGTAGTGAGACCGGACATTTCTGTACCAAAAACCAGTGCTACCGGATTTTGCCGAGCATGACAGAGCAGTTCCTGCGCTCCCCGGCGGGCATCAAAAACTTCATGCGAAAGATCGCGCTGGCGTGCGGTAATTGCCGCCGCCAGAACCGTGCCGCTTAGAGCCTCGTCAAGATCCCGGCAAACCTTGGCATTATTGAGCACGCTCCACGCGCCGGCGGCGCGTCTTTCCGCTTCCTTGTCTGGAAACGATCTGGGATTCACCAGATAGAGCGAATCCAGCCCCATCGTCTTCATTGCTCTCGCCGCCGCGCCGATATTGCCCGGATGGCTGGTATGGCTTAATACCACGCGAACATTGTCAAGTGGATCGGTAAGATTCATATCAAGTCCGGATAAGGCAATTGATCGCTCATTTCAGTTCAACCTAAATCCGGCAGTTGGACGGGGTGGAGTGGGCGGTTTTTGGGGTGCAGAGCAAAGACTTTTTGTGCCACTTGACCTTCACTTTGCCCGGTGGGCTGAACCGTTACAGGACAGATCGAGCACTCCACCCCGCCTTATTGCCGGATTTAGGTTAAGATTCACGCTCATCCACTCTGAATCCAGCCAATGCATCCTATGCTCACCATTGCGGTAAAAGCCGCACGCCGCGCAGGCAGTATCATCAATCGTGCCGCGCAGAATCTCGATTTGCTGCATGTCTCGCGTAAAGCGCACAGCGATTTTGTCAGTGAAGTGGACGGTGCGGCTGAAGAAGCCATTATCGGGGTACTGCTGGATGCCTACCCGAATCATTCCATTCTAGCAGAAGAAAGCGGCGCTCAAGGTGATCCGGGCAAGTCCGAGTACCAATGGATTATCGACCCGCTCGATGGCACCACCAATTTTCTCCATGGCTTTCCGCATTATTCGGTATCCATCGGACTGATGCATAAAAATGTACTATTTCAGGCGGTTGTCTACAACCCGGCCGCCAATGAGCTATTTACCGCCAGCCGTGGTGCGGGGGCCTATCTGAACGATCATCGTTTACGTGTGAGCAAGCGCGCTCAGCTCGCTGATTCCCTGATTGGCACGGGCTTTCCGTTCCGCGAGTTTACGCATGCTGAAGCGTATCTTGCGATGTTCAAGGATATCATGCCCAGGGTCGCCGGCATTCGTCGCCCCGGCTCGGCCGCGCTGGACCTGGCCTACGTAGCCGCGGGCCGCTATGACGGCTTCTGGGAATTTGGTCTCTCTCCCTGGGATATGGCTGCCGGTTGCCTTCTTATTACCGAAGCCGGCGGACTCGTGGGTGACATGGAAGGTAACGACTCTTATTTGCAGAGCGGTAACGTGCTTGCGGGAAATCCGAGAATTTTCGGACAACTGTTGCAGGTGATTGCACCGCATCTGACAGCCGAACTGAAAACGAACTAAAGACACAAGCGGAAAGGAATTTTCATGCATTTGATTTGAAGTAGCGAAAATGGAGCCGCCCAAATTCGTTCACTTCGGCCGTGCCATCTGCTGCGATCTTGACCAAGCCAGCCGGCGCGAATGGTGGCTCGCAAATGGCCTCGGCGGGTATGCTGGCGGCACGATTGCGCAATGTCTGACTCGTCGTTATCACGGTCTCCTGATCGCTGCCGCACATCCTCCTCTCGGCCGTCGCCTGGTTTTTGCCAAGGCCGACGCCACCTTGCATGACAACGAGCGTAGCTGGCCGCTGTTCACCAATTGCTGGGGCAGTGGTGCGGTTGAGCCCCAGGGACTCATACATATCGAATCGTTCCGACTGGATGGCGGTATACCGGTCTGGCGCTTTGCCGTTGGCGATCTGATCCTGGAGCAATGCATCTGGATGGAACGGGCGGAGCAGACGACCTGTATTGCCTGGCGCCTGATTCAGGCCGTGGAGCGTCCCGTGCATCTCGGCATCGACCTGCTCGTGAATAGCCGCGATCATCATGGCGAAAGCCAGCCACAGGAATTCGCCCCCCTTATTGAAGGCGATGAAAAGCATATCAGCGTCAGGCACCCCGGTGGACCGCCACTACATTTTCACACCCATGATGGCCAACTCTTCCGCAGGCATCAGTGGATCAAGGATTTCGACCTTCCGCAGGAACGCGAGCGGGGGCTTCCAGACCGCGACGCGCACTTTTGTGCTGCGCATTTGCGTTTGCAGCTAAGCATTGAATGGAGCGGCCTGATCGCGACCTTGGCGGATGGTTCTCCACTGCACTGCGATACCCTGCTGCTGCGCCGCCGCGCTCATGATGCCGCGCGGCTGGCAACCGCCGTGGCGCAAACATCGGAATTACGCTGTGCGCCGCCGTGGATCCATCAGCTTGTCGTGGCCGCAGACAGTTTTCCGATAGTACGGCCATTGAAGGAAGAAGAGGGAAACAAACAGAAGCGCGGAGAGTCGATTATCGCGGGCTACCCCTGGTTCAGCGACTGGGGGCGCGATGCGATGATCGCGCTGCCAGGGTTG
The DNA here is from genome assembly GCF_000619905.2 of Nitrosospira briensis C-128. Classification (NCBI taxonomy): domain Bacteria; kingdom Pseudomonadati; phylum Pseudomonadota; class Betaproteobacteria; order Nitrosomonadales; family Nitrosomonadaceae; genus Nitrosospira; species Nitrosospira briensis. The sequence goes on from NZ_CP012371.1 coordinate 1,067,001, forward strand.
ATGCTTGTTACCGGACGCCATGCTTCTGCCCGGAGCATCCTCATGACGTTTGCCCGTTTTATCGATCAGGGCATGCTTCCGAATACATTCCCGGATAGTGGCGGACTACCGCAATACAATACTGTCGATGGTGCGCTATGGTACTTCGAGGCCTGGCGCGCCTATATCGCCGCCAGCCATGACATCGCGGCACTGCGGGAAATTTATCCCTTACTCCAGGCGATGGTGGAGTGGCATGTGCGAGGCACCCGCCACGGTATTATTGTCGACTCCGCGGATGGCCTGTTGCGTGCGGGCGAACCCGGCATGCAACTGACCTGGATGGATGCCAAGGTGAACGATCAGGTGATCACGCCGCGGTGCGGAAAACCGGTGGAGATCAACGCGCTATGGTTCAACGCGCTCATGTGCATGACGGAGTTCAGCCGCTTGCTGGAAAGAAAGAATCAAGTCTTCAAAACGCTGGCTGCGCATGCGCAATCCGGTTTCTCCCGTTTTCTGAAGCCGGACGCGGGTTTGTACGATGTGCTGGACGGCCCGGATGGAAATGACGGCAGCGTGCGCCCCAACCAGATCATGGCGGTGACCCTGCACTACTCCCCGCTTGCGCCACAGGCACAGGCGCGGGTGGTGGCCGAGACAAGGCGGCATTTGCTCACTTCTTACGGTTTACGCTCGTTGTCCCCGGAATATCCCGGTTACCGTTCCCGCTATGGAGGCGGTGTATGGGAGCGAGATTCCGCGTATCATCAGGGTACGGTCTGGAGCTGGTTACTGCCTCATTATGCGATGGCGGAGTATCGGGTCACGGGCGATGCCGAGATGGCTCAATCCCGCCTGGCTCCCTTTCGTGATCACCTGCTGGATGCGGGGCTGGGTACAATATCGGAAATTTTCGACGGCGAACCACCTCATGCTTCGCGTGGCGCCCCGTCACAAGCATGGAGCGTGGCCTGCGTACTAGAAGCCTGGGTCAAGCTGGAGCGTGCTCGATCGGTGGGGAAAGAAAGCACGGCAAAAGAAGAGGAGTAATGGTCAATGTCCACGAAACTGGATGCCGAACGGCAACGGCTGGAGAATCAGCGGCAAGGCAGAGAAGCTTGGCGTTTGTGGGGACCCTATCTGTCCGAGCGCGCCTGGGGCACGGTTCGCGAAGACTATAGTCCGGATGGCACCGCCTGGGAATATTTTGATCACGACCAATCCCGTTCCCGAGCCTATCGCTGGAATGAGGACGGTCTCGGCGGGATTTCGGACGAGGTACAGCATCTCTGTTTCGGACTGGCGCTCTGGAATGGCAAGGATGCCATTCTCAAAGAGCGCGCTTTCGGCCTTACCGGAAACCAGGGAAATCGAGGCGAAGATGTAAAAGAATGCTATTTCTATCTTGATGCGACGCCTTCGCATTCCTGGCTCCATTACCTCTATAAATATCCCCAGTCTCCATTCCCCTATGCTCGACTGGTGGATGAAAACGCTCGCCGTTCCCGCAAAGATCCCCCTTTTAGTCTGATCGATAGCGGCGCTTTCGCCGACGGACGCTATTGGGACGTGGAAGTATTCTACGCAAAGGCATCTCCCGACGAGTTACGCATCCGCATACTCGCCAGTAATCGCGGACCAGATGAAGCTATCCTGTGGTTGTTGCCGCAACTCTGGTTTCGAAATTATTGGTCGTGGTCGGGAAAAAACGAAGTGAAACCGGTCTTGCACGCCATGCCCGCACCCGACGGCGCTGCCTGGGCAGTCATGGCCGAGCATCCGGCACTCGGAAATTACAATCTCTACGGGCAACAGCGCGCCAACGTCCTTTATACCGAAAATGAGAGCAACAGCTCCCGCTTGTGGGGCGCGCCCAATGCAGGGCCTTATGTCAAAGACGCATTTCATCGCTACCTGGTGGATGGTGAACATACGGCAGTGAATCCGGCACAGCAGGGAACCAAGTTCGGTGCAATGCACAGACTCACTATTGAGCCAGGCAAGACCGGAATGATCGACCTGGTGCTGTCGGCCGCACCCCTGCCTCAGCCATTCGCAGACCAAGATCAGATTTTTGTCCAACGTCGCGCCGAAGCGGATGGTTTTTTCAAGACCTTGCTACCCGATGCTACCAGTCAGGATAAGCGCATCCTGCGCCAGTCATTAGCAGGCATGATATGGAACAAGCAGTTCTTTCACTATGATGTCTCCGACTGGCTGAAAGGCGACGGAGCAACCCCATCGCCGTCGAGGAAGCACGGACGCAATCACAACTGGAGTCATCTCAAGGCAAGCCACGTTATTTCCATGCCGGACACTTGGGAATTTCCCTGGTTTGCCGCTTGGGATCTCGCCTTCCATTGCGCAGTGCTGGCGCTCGTCGATGTTGATTTTGCGAAAGAGCAAATCGAACTGCTGCTGAATGAAAACTATCTGCACCCCAACGGCCAGATCCCGGCGTACGAGTGGGCGTTCGGCGACGTGAACCCCCCAGTGCAGGCGATGGGCGCGCTCAAGGTATTTCGCGCGGAGCGGGTACAGCGCGGCAAAGGCGATACTGCTTTTCTCAAACGCGTGCTGCACAAGCTATTGCTGAATCACACCTGGTGGATTAACCTGAAGGATGCCACTGGCATAAACGTGTTCGAAGGCGGTTTTCTCGGGTTGGACAACATTTCGGTATACGATCGCTCCCGACCGTTGCCGCCCGGCTATACGTTGAAGCAAGCCGACGCTACCGGCTGGATGGCGATGTTTTCCCTGCAACTCACGGTGATGGCACTAGAAATCGCCGTTGAAGACCCAGCCTATGAAAATATTGCAATTCAGTCCTACAGCCAGTTTTTGGCGATTGCCAATACGATTGCCGGTCATACCGGTGCGGGCGTATCGCTATGGGACAATGTAGATGGCTTCTTCAAGGATCTCGTGGTCGAACCGAATGGCGACATACATCGTATCGATGTTTTTTCCTGGGTTGGCATCATTCCACTATTTGCCTGCGAGGTGATAGACGCGCGGCTGCTTGCAAATTGTGCCCGCTTCAATGCGCTCCTCTGGGAGCATAAAGGCGGCATGTTTGACGGAAGCATCATCTGCGCCTGCCCGACAGATACGAATGAGCGCGGGGAGCACTTGTTGTCGGTGGTGGCCCCTTCCATGCTGGTGAAAATGCTGCCGCGTATTTTTAACGAATCGGAGTTTCTTTCCCCGTTTGGCATGCGCAGCGTCTCCAAACGCCATGCCACGGACCGGAATCTGGGCCATATTCCCGGTATCGGCAACGCCGTCATCCGGTATGTGCCGGGGGAATCCGACTCTGGACTATTCGGCGGAAATTCAAACTGGCGTGGGCCGATATGGATGCAAACCAACTATTTACTGGTTCAGGCTATCGAAAAAATGTATCGTTACCTGGGCGATGCCTTTACTTTTCCGGCACCCTGTCTGAACGGCTACGAGATTAATCTCAAATACGCCGCCAATTTGCTGGCCGAGCGGCTTGCAGATATCTTCCGCCGCGACGAATCCGACCTGATTCCAGCCTTTCCTGTCGATAGTCCGCATCAAACCGATCCCCATTGGCGTGACCTGCTGCTGTTTCATGAATATTTTCATGGGGAAACGGGCCAAGGCCTGGGCGCTGCCCATCAAACCGGCTGGAGCGGGCTGGTGGCGAACTTGATTATGCGCCGCTATCATTCAGACATACCGGAGTTCTGGAGACAGCAGACTGCTGATCCGTCGAAACGATAAATTCGCAACAACCAGGATCAAGCAGATCACCCCTGTTGCGTTGATACGCCCTTTCTGTAATACGTGGAAAACAGCGGTTGCTCATTCCGACCGTGAAGCAGCCGATAGTAATACTCCTTATCCTGGCGCCACCCAGGCCGAGCCTGGAAGGGATGCGAAGCATCGAACCAATATTTGAACAACCATCCTCTCATTACCTTGCTCCGCCGACTTCGATCATGCCGGAAACAACAAATGGCTGAATGGCTGGTTAGGAATCAGGTTTTTACGAAGCTATCAGCAGATACTTCCGCGAAATGGGTTTCTGAAGTGGTCTCCCATATAATCCTCCTCTTTTGAAGAACCGAAAAGAGATCAAAGATGAAAACTCCGGGGATAGAAAAACATACTCCCATGATGCAGCAATACCTGCGCATCAAGGCGCAACATCCCGACATGCTGATGTTCTATCGAATGGGGGATTTCTACGAGCTGTTTTTTGAAGATGCGGAAAAGGCGGCCAAGCTGCTTGACATTACCCTTACCCGGCGCGGCACCTCGGGGGGCGAGCCGATCAAGATGGCGGGCGTGCCCTATCATTCCGCCGAGCAGTATCTGGCAAAACTCATCAAGCTTGGCGAATCGGTGGCGATCTGTGAACAGACCGGCGATCCCGCTACGTCCAAGGGCCCGGTGGAACGCCAGGTCATGCGGATTCTTACGCCCGGTACGCTGACCGATTCGGCGTTGCTGGATGAAAAACGGGAAAGCATTTTGCTTGCCCTGTGCGTGCATGAAACAACGCTGGGGCTGGCATGGCTCAATCTGGCGGCGGGGCAATTCTGGGTATTGGAAACATCGCTCGATAATTTGGCAAACGAGCTTGAACGCCTGAAGCCGGCGGAGATTCTTTTGCCGGATTCGCTGGATACGCTTGTCGGGCTCAATGGTGCGGGTGCATCCAAAACGTCTCTTAAGCGTCTGCCTTTTTGGCAGTTCGACGTCGAGGCTGCTGTTCGCATTCTCTCTCGCCAACTGGGAACCCATGACCTTTCCGGTTTCGGTTGCGAAGGCCTGCATTCGTCGCTGGGCGCGGCCGGTGCGTTGCTGGAATACGCCCGCCTCACGCAAGGCAGCAGTATCGCCCATATCAAGGCATTGCGGGTGGAGCGGGACAACGCCTATTTGCGCATGGACGCTGTCACTCGCCGCAATCTGGAAATTTCCGAAACCATACTTGGCGGTGCGTCGCCCACTCTGTTATCCCTGTTCGATACCTGCTCGACCAATATGGGCAGCCGTCTGTTGCGGCACTGGCTGCATCATCCCCTGCGCGACCGGGCAGCGATTCAGAACCGGCTTGACAGCGTATCGTTTTTAATCGGCGAAGCGGGCTCAGGACCCTACCTTTCCGTTCGAGGATGCCTCAAGCGGGTTGCCGACATCGAGCGTATCACCGCCCGTATCGGGCTGGGATCGGCCCGTCCACGGGATTTGTCCGGATTGCGCGATAGTCTCAAACGGCTGCCGGAAGCGATTGTGGCTATCGCTGATATCGCCGCTATTGCTGAAGTCATGAACGGCATTGGCGAACATATTGCCGCGCTGGCGCGATCGATGACCCCGGATACCAAGCTTGTCGGGCTTCTGGAAGCGTCCTTGCGCGAAGAGCCAGAGGTTGTGCTGCGCACAGGCGGCGTGATCGCGGATGGCTACGACGCCGAGCTAGATGAGTTGCGCGCCATACAGAACAATTGCGGTGAATTTTTGCTGCAACTCGAAACACAGGAAAAAGCACGCACCGGCATTCCGAATCTCAAAGTGGAATACAACCGGCTGCACGGTTTTTATATCGAAGTGACGCACGCGCACACCGAGAAAATCCCGGAGGACTACCGTAGAAGGCAAACGCTGAAGAATGCCGAGCGCTATATTACGCCAGAGCTCAAGGTTTTTGAAGAAAAGGCGCTCTCCGCGCAGGACCGCGCGCTGGAACGGGAAAAGCTTTTATATTATGAGCTGCTGGAAGGGCTTTTGCCACATATCAGTCATTTGCAGCAGGTCGCCCGCAGTATTGCCGAACTGGATGTATTAGCCGCCTTCGCCGAACGCGCACTGGCTCTGGACTATATCGTGCCGACCTTCACCGATGAAGCCGTTATTGAAATTGAAGCGGGCCGTCATCCGGTGGTGGAAAAACAGGTGGAAAATTTCATTGCCAACAATGTTCGGCTCGGCGCTTACGGCGATGCCGGACGGCAAATGCTCGTTATTACCGGCCCTAACATGGGTGGAAAATCCACCTATATGCGACAAGTCGCACTGATTGCGTTACTCGCACATTGCGGCAGCTACGTACCGGCAAAAAATGCGCGCTTCGGTCCGCTGGATCAGGTTTTTACCCGTATCGGCGCTTCGGATGATCTGGCCGGGGGGCGCTCGACCTTCATGATGGAAATGACGGAAGCCGCCAATATCCTGCATAACGCCACTGCACAAAGCCTGGTGTTGATGGATGAGATAGGACGGGGAACTTCTACTTTCGATGGCTTGGCGCTGGCCTTTGCGATTGCCAGATATCTATTGAAGTACAACCGCTGTTACACATTGTTCGCGACCCACTATTTTGAACTGACGAGGCTCGCGGAGGATTTTACGCAGGCTGCCAACGTGCACCTGCGTGCAGTGGAACACAAGCATCATATTGTATTCCTGCACTCGGTCGATGAGGGGGCTGCGAGTCAGAGCTACGGGCTTCAAGTGGCTGCGCTGGCCGGGGTGCCGGAGCAAGTGATCAGAACCGCAAGAAAATATCTGGCGAAACTTGAGGAAGAAGCGGTTGGCAGACACCCACAACGGGATTTGTTCGCGGCAGCATCGGCCACCGCAAAAGAAAACCCGCAAACCCTGCCCGAACACTCCGTACTCAAACTGCTACGCGCCATCGTCCCGGACGAGCTAAGCCCGAAGCAAGCGCTGGAAGAACTCTATGCGTTGAAAAAAGCCGCAGAGAAAGACCGGTTCTAGTTACTGCGGGTTCGCGGATTTCTCTTCAACCTAAATCCGGTAGTTGGACGGGGTGAAGTGTACGGTTTTTGGGGTGCAGGGCAAGACGCAACGACGCGGAATGGTCGTTCCATTCCAAGGAGTTGCAACGCAGCCATGTGCCCCAAAAACTGTGCAATTCACCCCGTAGCGCCCTCACCCGGAAGGTAAGCGTCAAATAATATGAAATATTGTTATTAATCATAACACTGATCTATTAAATGAGCGGTCAACTACCGGATTTAGGTTCAATGTTCGTGCCCATGGGCACCGTGGACGTGGCCGTGAGCCAGTTCCTCTGCGGTGGCGGGCCGTACTGCGGTAACCGTACAATCGAAGCGCAGTGTCACGCCCGCGAATGGATGATTGCCGTCTACTACCACCTTGTCTTCGGCAATGTCGGTTACGGTATAGATAAAGGCATCGTCAGAACCTTCTTCGCCTCCTTCAAACTGCATTCCGACCGTTACGTTGTCCGGAAAAAGATCACGAGGCTCCACTCGCACCAAGTCACTATCGTATTCACCAAAAGTATTTTCCGGCTCCATCAAAACTGAGCAACTATAGCCCACTTCCTTGCGATGCAATTCTTCTTCCACCATCGGGAAGATTCCATCGTAGCCTCCATGCAGGTAGCTGATTGGCGCATCGGGCTCTTCCATGATCTTGCCGGCCAGATCAGATAATTTATAGTTGAGTGACACTACGCTGTCTTTTTCGATTCTCATATTATCAAGGCCACAGGTTAATATAGGTTAATTGTTGCAATAAAGATAAGCGATAATATTTCTTGCGTTATTCTCAAGAAAACCGCTCGCTCCCAAGTATGCGCATATGCTATCAATGTGGCTTATCGAGAGCAACCATAATTGCATTAGTAATTATGAAATGAATAAAGTTCTGCCTCGAGGGAATCTGTATATGGCCAATGCAGCCTTATCCGCAGGTTCACAGGTTTTTACAAGTTCCAATCAATTCTCTGACTGGCTCAAAACTGCGTCGGTGCACTACCGAGATCCCATGAGTCCTTAGCGCCGCAATGTGTCGTTCTGTGGAATATCCTTTATGCTGGTCAAAGCCATAATGTGGAAAGCGCTGGTGTAACGCCACCATCTCCGCGTCACGCGCCGTCTTTGCCAGTATGGAAGCGGCGGAGATCTCGGGTACCAGGCTATCGCCTCTGACGATTGTGGTCACGGGACATCGCAGGCGAGGTTTCTGGTTCCCATCCACCAATACCCTGGAAGGAACCAGAGACAGACTCTCTACAGCACGTTTCATAGCCAGCAAACTTGCCTGAAGAATATTGATTCGATCGATTTCCTTAACCGATGCGAAACCGATAGCCCAGGCGATGGAATGCGCTTTAATGGCAACAGTCAAACTGTTGCGTTTGGCTTCGCTTAGCGTTTTTGAATCCGCCAGGCCCTCAATGCAATAGTCTGGATCGAGTATTACGCAGGCGGCGAATACCGGTCCTGCCAGCGGTCCCCTGCCGGACTCATCCACGCCGCAAACCCAGCTAGATTCGATTGCCATCACTTCTTGCGGCTTCCCTTTCTCAATGCTGGCAACTGCCTGGCCAAAATATTTTCGGCACCATTACTCCTTGCGGCGCATTGTGCACATCAATTCGGCCACGGCAACAGTCCGGCCTTCCACTTCCGCCTGGACAGCATATTTCCAGATTCCAATCCGCTCGCGCAGAATCGTGGCCTTGAGTATCAGTTGGTCACCCGGCACTACCGGCTTCTTGAAACGAGCACCATCTATGCCGACAAAATAGTAAACCGAATTCTCGTCGGTTTCCAGATTCGCGGTCTTGAGCGTCAGAATGGCAGCCGTTTGTGCCAATGCCTCGATTATGAGAACGCCCGGCATAACCGGGTAATGAGGAAAATGACCGCCGAAGAACGGCTCGTTAATGGTCACATTCTTGAGCGCGGTGATGTTCTTCCCCGGATCGCAGGTTAAAACGCGGTCAACGAGTAAAAAAGGATAGCGATGGGGGAGATACTTTAGAATTTCCTGAATATCCATGGGTGATAATATCTCCTGAGTCCGTAATGGTAACAGTCTGGATAAGCAATGCCGACCCCGCGTATTTCCGCAGAGGAACTACCGGACTGCTATTTGTCCGCCAAGGCCTTGATCACCTTCTCGGTAATGTCGACACGCGCACTACGGTAGACGAGATCACGCAGGGGCAATATCAAGTCGTACTTTTCTGCCTCCGCGATTATTTGAATGGCTTTACTGGCGGTCAACTGAAGTGTGGCGACTTCATCGTTCTGGCGCAGGCTCAAGTCTTCGCGCATCTGCCGTTGAGCGCGCTGAAGTTCGCGGTTAAGGGTGGCAAGTTCGCGCTCCTTGCTGCGCCGGTCCGCTTCCGGCATCGCTTTTCCCTCATTTTCAAGAAGGTCCTGCAGCGCCTTGGCCTGTAAAGCCAACTTCTTGATTTCCTGGTCGCGCGGCAAGAATTCCTTTTCTATTTTTTTCAGCGCTCTTACCGCGGGCGCTGATTCGGCTAGAATTCTCTCGGTATCGACAACGCCGATCTTGATCTCATCCGCAAGGGCACCCGTCGATCCCCAGGCAGATGCAAGGATCACGCATGCTGCCGCCGTTAAAGTTCTTAGCCTTAGAACCTTTTGTTTCAATTTTATCTCCGGATTGTTCATTTAATTTAGAACTGCTGCCCAAATTGAAACTGAAACCGCTGTAGACTGTCGCCTGGTTTATCATTCAACGGTTGTGCGGCGCTGACTTTAAGTGGCCCCATCGGTGAAATCCACATTACTGCGACCCCCGCGGAATAACGCAAGCCTTCCTGCTGCGGCCTTTCTCCATCGGGACCCCAGACCGTGCCGCCATCAAGAAATACGCTCAGGCGCACTGTTCGATCGTTTCTCATGCCGGGCATCGGGAACAGTACTTCCACGCTGCCTACACCCCGCTTATTGCCGCCAAGAGCCCTATTGGTCGCGTCACGTGGACCCAGCGAGCTGATGTTATAGCCTCGAACCGAGGTATTGCCACCGGCAAAAAAGTTCTTGAAAAAGGGAAGATCCTTGCCGTTGTAACCGCCACCGTATCCGAATTCGCCCTTCAACATAAGAGTAAAGAGTTCCGTAATAGGATAATACCAACTGAGGTCATAACTCACTTTATAATAGGTCAGATCGCCTCCCGGCAAACCTGCTTCCGCAAATACCCGTTGTGTGGTGCCTTCAGTCGTCCAGATGGCGCTATTGCGGCCATCGCGCCGCCAGCTGAACGTTAGCGGTATATTAATGGTGCTCCGCCCGAATTTTTCCACAAAATTGATGTTACGCTGTGGACTGTTGGCACCTAGATCGATCACCGTATTCTCGATCCCCAATCCACCTATGATTCTGTCGTTTTCGTTGATCGGAACGCCAAAGCGTACACCGGCACCGGTGGTGTCGGTATTGAAGTTCATCACAGACGAAAGCGAACTTGTATTCAGAACTCGCTTATAAAGATCGAACCCGGCGTTAACGCCGTCGCGGGTGAAATAAGGATCGGTATAAGATAGCGAATAGGTCTTGTTTACACGACCGGTATTGATCATGAGATTGACAAATTTACCTGTACCGAAAATGTTGTCCTGGGCAATGGAACCGCTCAGTATCAGTCCCTCCATATTGGAATAACCCGCTCCAAACATTACCGCGCCAGTGGGCTTTTCCTTAACCTCGACGTTCACGTCAATCTGATCGGTAGTACCCGAAACCGCCGGGGTCTCAAGGTTAACGGCAAGGAAAAAATTCAGCCGGTCTATACGTGTCTTGGACTGATTTATCTTGCTGGTCGAATACCATCCTCCTTCGAATTGGCGCATTTCCCGGCGTATCACTTCATCACGGGTGCGGTTATTGCCCGTTATGTTGATACGTCTTACGTACACCCTCCGCCCGGGATCTATAAAAAAAGTAAACGCTACCTGTTGCGTTTCCTTATCCAGTTGAGGCGACGCATTGATATTTGCAAATGCGTATCCATCGTCGCCAAGCCGGTCGGTAATGAGCTTGATGGATTCAGTCAACCGCTCGCGTGAAAAAACTGCACCCTCTTCAATTTTTATAAGCTTGCGCAATTCTTCTTCCGGTACCAGCAGTTCACCGGCGAGCTTTATCTCGGAAACCTTATATTGGGGACCCTCAACGATATTTACCGTAATGTAAATATCCTGCATGTCGGCGGTAATGGAAACCTGGGTGGATTCAATGCTGAACTCCAGATAACCCCGATTGAGATAATAGGATCGTAGCGACTCAAGATCAGCGGAGAGCTTCTGTTTTGAATATTGATCCTCCTTGGTGAACCAGGTGAGCAGACCAGGTGTCCTCAACACGAGCGCGCTCAGCAACTCTTTTTCCTTGAAAGCCCGGTTCCCGACGATATTGATCTTACGAATTTTGGCGGTCTTGCCTTCATCCACATGGAAATTGATTCCGATGCGGTTACGTTCAAGCGGTGTTGTGGTAGTGGTAATTTTTACCCCGTATTTACCACGGCTGATGTACTGCTGCTTGAGTTCGTGTTCGGCTCTTTCCAGCACTGAGCGATCGAATATCCGCGATTCCGCCAACCCAGCCTGTTTCAGCCCTTCTTTCAGTTTATCTTTCTCGAATTCCTTCGCGCCGATAATGCTGATCTGTGCAATAGCGGGACGCTCCTCAACCACAACTATCAAAATGCCGTTTTCAGATTCGAGCCGTACATCCTTGAAAAAACCAGTGGCATAGAGCACCTTGATGGCAGCCGCGGCCTTTTCATCGTCAAGCGTATCTCCCACCTTCACGGGAAGATAACTGAACACTGTCCCCGCCTCGGTTCTCTGTATGCCTTCCACCCGTATGTCTCTCACTACGAATGGCTCACGCGCCCATGAAACCGAAGCGCAGAAGGCAGAAACGAGCGCGACGAGATACCTGACTTTCATACTTTAACTGGGGATAAGCCGACTGATATCGTTGTATATGGCAAAAGCCATCAGGGCAAATAACAGTATCATCCCGACCTGCTGACCCATTTCGATGGTTTTCGCAGAAACAGGACTGCCTTTGACGATTTCGATCACATAATACATTAAATGCCCCCCGTCCAGTACGGGAATAGGTAACAGGTTCAGCACACCCAGACTGATGCTGATGAGGGCGACAAAACCCAGATAGGATGACAGGCCCATCTGCGCCGACTTGCCTGCGTAGTCGGCGATCGTGATGGGGCCACTCACATTCTTCCAGGATACTTCACCCGCGACCATTTTCCACAGCATATGCAAAGTAAATATCGACGTTTCCCAGGTCTTGCTCATGGCCTTGACCATGGCTGTGCCCGCCGGATAACTGACTTCTATAAGCAGCTTTTTCAGTTCGTCATGGTCGATCCGGGGTCCGATACCTATTTTGCCGATTTTCTCTCCGCTGTCGGTAGTCGCATCGGGAATGACTTCCATACTCAGCGTCGTGTCATTACGGTGAATATCCAGCATTAGTGGAATTCCCGGACTGGCCCGTATCTTTTGCACCAGATCTTCCCAAAGCGTAATCCGCTTACCGTCTATTGCCAGAATCTCATCGCCCGCCTGCAAGCCGGCGCGACTACCTGCGCTATCCGGCGTCACCTGCGAAATGATGGGTTTCACCGCGGGCTGATAGCTGCTCAAGCCGACTTTCTTCAGAAAATCACCGTCCAGATCGTCGGCATGAATGCCACTGAAGTCTATTTGCCGCGAGACAAGTTGTCCGTGTGTATCAAGTATCTCCACGGTCACGGCGGGTGACCTTTCCACTGCACTCGACAGCAATAGCCAGCGAGCATCCTGCCAGGTAGCGACGGGTTCAGCTTCGATTTTCATGATAGTGTCACCCTTCTCGAAACCTGCAACCGCTGCTGGCGTTGCCGGCACCACGGGCCCCAGGACGGGTTTCATAGCGCTGACGCCGAGCACGAACAGAAGCCAGTAAAGCACGATGGCCAGAAGAAAGTTGGCGATAGGCCCTGCCGCCACAACCGCTAGCCGCTGTGCCACGGGCTTGCGGTTGAAGGTTCGCGTCAGTTCCTCGGGTGGAACGGCGCCTTCGCTTTCATCGAGCATCTTCACGTAACCGCCGAGAGGAAAGGCAGCTATTACCCACTCGGTCTGGTCTTTTCCCCAGCGCTTCCGTAATAAAGGCTGACCAAAGCCGATCGAAAAACGTAGCACCTTTATTCCACACCAGCGCGCCACCAGAAAATGGCCAAATTCATGAAATACGATCAGCAGCCCCAAGGCGACAACGAAAGCAACGATGGTAAAAATGAATGTCATGCGGCATGCCGGCGACTAACGCGGCCCAAGGGAGCTTCAAATATCCGGAAGAAACGGCTTGCTGTCTTCCGCAAGGCAGGATGGCAGCGTGATCGGTGAGAAATGATCAGATTGGCGTCAGGCACAACGGGGGAAACGCCGATACTTTATGCCAGGCACGTCAGCCACTCATGTGCGGCTTCACGCGCTATGCTATCCGCATCCAGTACATCGTCAAGGGTGGCGATATCCTGGCGACCGATAGTCTGCATGACGTCTTCAATCATGGCCGGGATCGCGGTAAAAGGCATTTTACATGCCAGAAAAGACTCTACCGCTACTTCGTTCGCTGCGTTGAGTATCGCTGGTGCGCTGCCTCCGGTTGCCAGCGCCTGGTATGCCAGCCTCAAACAGGGAAAGCGTCTGAAATCCGGCGCTTCGAAATCCAGCCGGCCGACTTTGAACATATCCAGGGGTGCCACACCCGTTTCAATCCTGTCCGGAAAACCCAGGGCATGTGCAATCGGCGTACGCATATCCGGATTACCAAGCTGTGCCAATACCGAACCATCCACATATTCGACCATGGAATGGATGATGCTTTGCGGATGAATCACTACCTGGATCTGGTCCGGCGGGGCTTCAAACAGCCAATGCGCCTCAATGACTTCCAGCCCCTTGTTCATCATGGTAGCGGAGTCGACTGAAATCTTCCGCCCCATTACCCAGTTGGGATGAGCGCATGCCTGCCCCGGCGTTACCTGCTCCAGCGAGCTCAGCGGAGACTGCCGAAACGGACCGCCGGATGCGGTCAGTAAAATGCGGCGTACGCCGATTGCGCCTAAATCACCATTGAAATGCTGCGGTAGCGATTGGAAAATCGCATTATGTTCGCTGTCAATCGGCAGTAGGGTGGCGTTATTCTCTTTGACCACATCCATAAAAATCCGCCCCGCCATGACCATGGTTTCCTTGTTGGCGAGCAGTACCTGCTTGCCCGCACGGGCGGCGGCAAACGTGGGACGTATGCCCGCCGCACCAACGATCGCAGCCATCACGGTATCGACTTCTGCTAGCGACGCCACTTTTTCCAGAGACTCGACACCGCAGAGCACCTCGGTAGCAAGCCCTGCCGCATGCGCTTCTGCCCGCAGCCATTCAGCGCTCGCCTCCTCCAGCAGCACTGCATAACGCGGCTGAAAGCGAAGGCATTGCTCGAGCATTTTTTTGGCGCTCTTATTGGCAGCAAGGGCAACGATACGAAATCGGTCAGGATGGCGTGAAACCACGTCAAGGGTACTTACGCCGATGCTGCCGGTAGAACCAAGAATAGTGAGGTGACGAACTGCTTTCATAATTCGGACTGTAACAATAGAAGTGACAAAACGGCTAGGGGCAGGGTTGAAGTCAGCGCATCAATACGGTCAAGTATACCACCGTGGCCCGGCAAAATATTCCCGCTATCCTTGAGTCCGGCATGACGTTTCATCAAAGACTCAAACAAATCTCCGATGATCCCCATTGCGGCAAGTAAAAGTAACAGTGGTATCAGTAGCCTGGCTGGAACTTCGTTTCCCCCGGCGTAACTCCATATCAGCGCATAAATAAACACCGCGGCCAGCGCTCCCGCCACGCCTTCCCAGGTCTTTCCCGGACTGATGGTGGGTGCAAGCTTATGCTTTCCCCAGGCACGACCGGAAAAATACGCTGCCGTATCGGATATCCAGACGGTGGACATGAACCCCAGCAGGAGAAACGGACTGATAGCCCGCAACTGGTACAGGGCAAAACATGTCGGCAATAACAGCAACCAACCCGCCAAGGCCAGCAAGGTCGTATTTCCGATCGGACGTCTTGATTTCAACAGAAACGGAACACCCAGCGTCCAGAACACCAGTGATGCGACGTAAATCCAGAGAAATGACGTGGTGTATGGATCAGCCAAAACGGCGCCGCTTAACAGGAACAGCAGTTCACCCGTCAGCAACACGGTAAATAAAAGATAAATGATGGAATGCTTGAGGGAAAACTGTGCGAGCCGGGTCCATTCCAGTGAGCCTGCCGCAGTCAGGAGAAGCAGCAATGCCATCCAGAAAATAGGCGACAGGTAAAATAATGCCGCCAGGAAAAGGCATAATATAACGACGGCGGTTAAAATCCGAGCCCTAAGCATGACTGGGAAGGTAAAGAAGAAACGGCACGGATTGGAAAGGCGTAGAAGTTATGCCGTTTTTTTGACGACAGCTTCTCTTCCTCCATGAACGGATGGCGTCGTTTGAAGTTGCTCGCTGGTGCGCCCAAACCGGCGTTCACGCTGTTGATAAGACTGAATCGCGAGGTCCAGCGCACGCGCATCAAAATCCGGCCAAAGCGTATCGGTGAAATAAAGCTCGGTATAAGCCAGTTGCCATAACAGAAAATTGCTGATGCGTTTTTCGCCGCCGGTGCGGATAAATAGATCCGGTTCGGGAGCATAGTTCAAAGAAAAATGCCTCATCAAATCATTTTCATCAAAACAATCAATTAATTGCGGGCTTTGCTCCAGCATTTTCCGAACAGCCTGCATCATATCCCAGCGCCCCCCGTAATTGGCCGCGATGGTAAGTGTAAATCGACTGTTCCCGGCTGTAAGCGCCTCGCCATTACGCACAAATTCGACTATTTTTGGATCAAATTTAGACAAATCGCCGATCACTTTGAAGCAAATGCCGTTCTCGTGCAGTTTTGTAACCTCCTGCTCGAGCACGCTGATGAAAAGTTGCATCAGGAATGCGACCTCGTCCGTTGGCCTGCGCCAATTTTCGCTGCTGAACGCGAACAGGGTGAGATATTCCACACCACGCTCCATACAAGCTTTGATCGCCGTGCGTACTGTTTCCACTCCACGTTTATGCCCAGCCATTCGCGGCATGAAGCGATTTTTCGCCCAGCGGCCATTGCCGTCCATGATGATGGCGATATGCCGCGGAATCAGGTCGGTTTCAGGTATTTCCCGGGTTGAACTGGTGGTAACGGGCATGGGGATACGGTTGAGTCAAGGACATTTAAAATCCAGTGATTCGCAGCACCGGTTCGCGAAAGCGGATGCTAACCTCCACAATATCTTTGTGCTACGTTGCTTAACCTCAGATCGCCATCAGTTCGGCTTCCTTGATCTGTAGAAGTTTGTCTATTTCCGCGATATGGCGGTCGGTGATTTTCTGAATCTCATCCTGTCCGCGGCGTTCGTCGTCCTCGGCTATTTCTTTTTCCTTCAGCAGATCCTTCAGATGCGTATTTGCGTCACGGCGGATATTTCGCACCGCCACCCGCGCAGTTTCACCCTCATGCTTTACCACTTTGGTGAGATCGCGACGACGCTCTTCGGTGAGTGCCGGCATGGGCACGCGGATCAACTCGCCGACGGTGACAGGATTTAGCCCCAGATCGGAATTCCGAATCGCTTTTTCAATCGCACCCAGCATTTTCTTTTCCCATGGCGCGACGGTAATAGTGCGGGCGTCCGCCAGGTTGACGTTCGCGACCTGGTTGATGAGCGTGGGTGCGCCATAATAGTCGACCGTAACGTGATCCAGCAGACCCGTGTGAGCCCGGCCGGTCCGTATCTTGCCCAGATCCAGTTTCAGCGCGTCCAGGCTCTTCTGCATTTTTTGTTCAGCGGATTTTTTTATCTCGGCGATCATGATTGTCGTTTACAGAATAACGGGATTTTGCGCTGTTCGTTGACAGCCCCTATTTTACGGTGATTCCAATGGGAATTGAGTAGTAAAAATTGGCCATTTCAAGCCTGCACGAGCGTTCCCTCATCTTCCCCCATCACCACCCGTTTCAGCGCACCGGCCTTGAAGATGCTGAATACATTGAGCGGCAACTTCTGATCGCGGCACAGGGTCAATGCCGTCGCATCCATCACCTTGAGATTCTGAGCAATGGCCACATCAAATGATAGCTTTTGATAGCGGATGGCGTCGGCATTCGTCTTGGGATCAGTGGTATAAACGCCATCCACCTTGGTGCCCTTGAGCACGATATCGACGTTCATTTCCATCCCGCGCAGCGCGGCAGCCGTATCGGTCGTGAAAAAAGGATTACCTGTACCGGCGGCAAAAATCACCACCTTCCCGGTCTCCAGATAACGTATGGCCTTTCCACGGATATAAGGCTCCACGACTTGATCAATACGCAATGCCGATTGTACCCGACTTACCAAACCGCCGCGGCGCATGGCATCCTGCAGGGCCAGGGCATTCATAACCGTAGCCAGCATCCCCATGTAATCCGCGGTGGCGCGATCCATCCCATCTTCAGCGGACGTTATTCCGCGAAAAATATTGCCGCCACCAATTACCACGGCCACCTGAACGCCCAACTGAATTACATCGGCGATCTCGGCTACGATTCGTTCAATTATCGCCCGATTGATACCATAGCTATCATCGCCCATAAGGGCTTCGCCGGAGAGCTTAAGCAGAATACGCTTGTAAGAGGCGATCGTCATGAATAGTGAATAATCAATTTGGCTGCGATGTGTTGTCTTCTTTGGCCTGGTTTACCTGCGCCATCACTTCGGCGGCAAAATCACCAGTTTTCTTTTCGATGCCCTCACCCACGATAAACAAGGTAAAGCCATTAACCTTCGCAGACTTTGCGGTAAGCAGTTTCTCCACGGTCTGATCCGGATTCTTGACGAATGGTTGGCCGAGAAGAGTCACTTCAGCAAGATATTTAACAACACGCCCATCAACCATCTTTGTGACGATATCAGCAGGCTTACCGCTTTCCGCCGCCTGTGCCGTATAGATCTGCCTTTCACGCGCCAGCAACTCGGGCGATACCTGCTCGGTTGACACACATATCGGCTTGCTGGCCGCGATGTGCATCGCCAGATCCTTGCCCAGCGTCTGGTCACCCCCCGTGTAATCGACCATTACGCCAATTTTTGCGCCATGCAGGTAGGACGCAAGATGCCCCTGCGTTACGTGGCGCGCGAAACGGCGCAGGCTGATATTTTCGCCTAATCTCATTACCAGCGCTTCCCGGAACGCATCCACGTTTTCCCCGCTCGGTAGCGCAGCGCTCGCCAATGCTTCGGTATCGGCTAAATTTTTCGTCGCTGCCAGTTGCGCAAGATCGCGGACAAAACCGATAAAGTCTTCGTTTCGGGCGACAAAATCGGTTTCGCAGTTGACTTCCACCAGGGCGCCGCTCTTGCCATCCGGCGTAATATACGCCGCCACCATTCCTTCCGCCGCAACACGCCCGGCGGCCTTGCTCGCCTTGGCGCCACTCTTGATGCGCAGCAGATCCTCCGCCGCTTTAATGTCCCCGCCGGTTTCGGTCAACGCTTTCTTGCATTCCATCATGCCTAGACCGGTCATGTCGCGCAATTCCTTCACCCTTTTTGCGGTGATGTCCGCCATATTCACTCCAGATATAATTTGTTAAAGTAGCCGGGCGTGGATCATATCGCCAGCGTCGCTTCGCAGAGGAAAGTCCATCTGACCAGCTAACGGCAGCCCTTGTTATTCCGCGACTATTGCCTCATCCGACTCTGCCAGCTCATTTTTAACGATCTCCTGCAAAGCCTGGTTACGCCCTTCCAGAATCGCATCGGCGACACCACGTGCGTAAAGGCGTATCGCCTGGCTCGAATCGTCATTGCCGGGGATAATGTAGTTCAATCCCTCTGGGCTGTGGTTGGTGTCCACCACGCCGACTATCGGTATGCCGAGCTTCTTGGCCTCGGTAATCGCTCCTTTCTGGTAGCCGACATCGATCACAAACATGGCATCGGGCAAACCTTTCATGTTCTTGATGCCGCCGAGGCTGCGATCGAGCTTTTCCAGATCGCGTTGAATATCCAGCGCTTCTTTCTTGGAAAGCTTGTCGAGAGTGCCATCCTCCGCCATCGCCTCCATATCATGCAGACGCTTGACCGACAGCTTTATCGTCTTGAAGTTGGTGAGCATCCCGCCGAGCCAGCGCTGATCGACATAGGGCGCACCACAGCGAAGGGCTTCCTCACGGACGATATCGCGCGCCTGGCGTTTGGTGCCGACAAACAGGATATTGCCCTTGTTGGCCGATAACTGGCGCACATAGCTCATCGCGTCCTGGTACATCGTCAGGGTTTTTTCGAGATTGATGATGTGTATCTTGTTGCGATGGCCGAAAATGTACTGTGCCATCTTGGGATTCCAGAAACGGGTCTGATGCCCGAAATGGACGCCTGCCTCCAGCATTTGCCGCATGGTTACTGACATGAATTTCTCCTTTGGGGTTGAGCCTCTATCCGCCATAGTCGCTCTTCTCAAGAGCACCCTATTTGAAACAGACGGATATGCGAATTTAAGCTGACTTACGAAAAACGCCTCCCGAAACTCGGGAACGAACTTGGCGCAAAGCCAGATTAGCGCGAAATTATATCATTTTTGCCGGGATTCACTCAATTTGAACCTGCGAAATACAATATATACCTCTGGCGTGTGTTACGTTTCCGGCGCAGAAGGGCCTGTATATTGAGATCACAGAAGAGAAATAGTAGGATCGCGTTGATAGCGATTCAATTATCCTGAATTCGGCAACTGGACGGGGTGGAGTGAGCGGTCAACCGCCGGACTCGGGATTATGTGTGTCAACGTACATAGCCATGTCAACAATTGTGAGAAACTGATCATTGATGACAAGGCGCTCGCAACCGGGTACTGCGTATATCTTCTGACTAACAATTGAAGGAGCCATTATGGAACAGAATACTTCGGATAAGATTGATGACGCAAAAGCCGCAGCGGAAAACATGGCGGATCGGGCCGGCACCGCAGCTCAGCGGGTCGGAAATGCGGCCAAATCCGCTGGTAAGCAGGTGGGTGACGTCGCGAGTGAAGAACTTGCCAATCTCAGAGCCGATCTTGACGACCTGATTTCACGAATACCCAGCTTATCGGATGTTGACCTCGAGGAAGCCAAGGAAACACTGATGGCAAAGGTTGCCTCCACCCGTGAAGCGGCTGCGGACCTGGCCCATGATGCGCGCGAACAGTTCGACTACGGTGTTGAATGTTCCAGGGAGTGTATCAAGGAGCATCCCCTGCAATCGGTAGGTTACGCCGCCGGTATCGGCTTGCTGATCGGCTTGCTGATGACGCGCCGTTAACCGTCCTTCCAGCCCCAGCACATCAGTCGAGATAATCGCCATGTTTGAGTCCATCAAAAAAGCCAAACAACTCGGAGCACTTGCCCTGGAGCGCGTCGACGACTATCTCGAGTTGGTGAAGTTATCAGCGGAGATTCAGGTTCAGAATTGGAAGAAGCAAGCGATCAGTTATCTGATGGTAGCGCTTTTTTCTGCCTTGAGCCTGATCTTCCTGGGGTTGGCCGTCATCATCACCTGTTGGGACACCCCTTATCGCATACTCTCCGCATGGGGTGTTGCCGGCATTTACGCTTTGATAGCTTTTCTGGTCTACGCCGCAGCGCCAAAACAGACAGCTTCTGTTCCAGCTTTCGATGTCGTGCGTGACGAATTGCAGCAGGATATAAAGCTGATGAAGGATGTGGTATGAGCAGCGCTCTCGAAAATGAACAAAAAGCGCTACTGGAGCGGATGGATGCCAGTCGCAAAAATTATCGAGCCATGTTTGTCAATGAGGATGAACACGAGCAGGTCCATGATACGCATGCGTTCCCACGCAGCCATACATTCAAATTCATAACGCGACATCCGTATTACGTCTCCAGCGCGCTTGTTGCGCTGTCGCTGGTTTCACGCGGACGGCTGAACAAAGCGGTAAAAGGCAGCATAGCGCTCACGGCAGGAATACTGGGCAGCAGCGCAAGAACATTGGTGATGCGTCAGGTCCTGCCCTCGGTGATAAGCTCGCTGCGATCGCGTAACCGCCGCCCGTGATTCAGCAACGAAAAAACGCGAATGTGAATATGGTGTGACCGAAACAAGCCGCTTCTGCTTTTTTTGAGGAGAGTTGTCATGGGTAAATATGTTCTTGCCTGGATTCTGGGCGTACCCGCGTTTGTCTTAACCCAGATAATTCATTAGGCGGCTCTGCGAGCCTACGCGAGTGCTGGCGGTCAGTTTGCGGCCATTTTCGCCGCTTGCTCGGCGTCCATAGACCAGGCTATGGACTTCTCCCAACCGGCAAAACTGGCCGCAACCTGCCTCGCCATCATCTCGCGTCCTAATGGATTATCTGGGTTCAATAATAATTTACTTCTTGATGAATTGAGCGATGTTGATCTGCATTGCTGCTCTAGCTAGGTATTTCTTCCGGCTGGGGCGCGAGCCATATCATAAGGCGGTCCCATGAGATATTTTTCAACATGCCATATCTTCAAACTGCAGTGGTTGGCAATGCTGATTGCCGGCGCCACAGGGCCGGCTGTTGCAGAGGTACCTCCTCCAGAGGCAAACCAAAATACACCGGAGGCAGTAGCGCCCCCATGGGAGTTATACGACACCAATGAGGATGGCTATATCAGCACTGACGAAACAGCGGCCCAGGGAATGTCCGCTCGGACTTTTGAAGATCTGGACATTGACCGGGATGGACGGCTGAATCGGGATGAGTTCGCTAAGGCGCCTCGCATCAGGTTGAAGTGATATCCCCCACCTGAACTTACCCGAACGCCGCTTGGGCTGTGGGTCATCGGTTGTAGCTTTTGTTCTCCTCGTTCTCCTCGTTTCCCTCGTTCTGCTGGAAGTCATCCCTTGACTTGCGGACGATCGGTAGTCGGGCACTGTCATCAAAATACATTCATACTCGGTCTGACCAAGCGGGTATCGTTTTAGCCTGGCAGCCAAAACCTGAACATCTTGTATTTAACGTGGATCGGGCATTTCGGCTACAATTCGCGAATGTATGCAATTAAAGCAATAGTGACGCTGGATAACATGGTAAGCGAACCCGTCCTGGGCGAGACAAGCGGAAATATTTTTCTGATCGGAATGATGGGTGCGGGAAAAACAACGGTTGGCAGGCTTCTGGCAAATTTTCTGGAAAAAAAGTTTTATGACTCGGACCGGGAAATCCAGAAACGAACCGGCGTCAGCATACCCCTTATTTTTGAAATTGAGGGCGAGGCTGGTTTCCGCAAGCGGGAGACAGAAATGCTCTCCGAACTGATGAAAACCGGAAATATTGTGCTTGCCACAGGAGGTGGAGCAGTGCTGAGCGCAGAAAACCGTGAAATGCTGAAGCGTAGCGGCACCGTGATCTACTTGAGAGCCACAATCGATGATTTATGGCGTCGAACGCGACATGACAAGAATCGTCCATTGCTCCAGACTCAGGATCCTCGCACGAAACTGACTGAACTTTATACGCAACGGGATCCGCTTTACCGGGAGACAGCGCATATCATTGTTGAAAGCGGGAAACGAAGTGCACGCCACCTGGCGCAATTGCTGGCACAGCAACTGGCCTGCTCCGGTTTGGGAATGGATGAAATTTGAAAAGAAAGGTTGCCACAGCAGCAATGTACATTGATGTACATTGCTTAGGCCCGGCGTCCTATAAATTGACAGGCTGATAAGTAGGGATGGGGACGGATAGCTCGGCTTACTCGTCCATTGGCGCCTCATCGGGAAACAGAACGTCGGTAAAACCGAATGTACGAAAATCAGTAATACGCATGGGGTAGAGAATGCCATTCAAATGGTCGCACTCGTGTTGTACGACACGGGCATGGAACCCGTCGACACTGCGATCTATGGATTCACCATACTGATCCGAACCCTGATAGCGCACGTTGGTAAAGCGTGGAACCATGCCGCGCATGCCTGGAACACTCAGGCAACCCTCCCAACCCTGTTCCAGGGTCGTTGCGAGCGGCGTTAACACCGGATTCACCAGCACGGTATAAGGCACCTCCTCCGCATCAGGATAGCGTGGATTGCGCTTCACCCCGAAGATCACGACTTGCAGGTCGACCCCAATCTGAGGTGCAGCCAGTCCTGCGCCGTTGAGGGCTTCCATGGTGTCATGCATATCACGAATCAGGGCCTCGAGCTCGGAGGTGCCGAACGCCTCCACCTTGCGGGCCACTTCGAGCAATCCGGGATCGCCCATTCTCAAGACCGGCTTAATCGACATCGAGCTCCACCGCATGCTCGAGAATATTCCGGACACCCACCATCGCTTTCTCCAGAACAGCATGAGCATCTTCCAGACGAATCGAATGTGCGCTCGTTTTACGTCCTGCGGCATAATTGGCCACTACCGTGATAGACGCATAGCAGAGGCCTAATTCCTTGGCGAGTGCCGCTTCGGGCATACCGGTCATACCTACCATATCCACCCCGTCCCGTTCCATGCGATTGATTTCGGCTGCGGTTTCCAGCCGTGGCCCTTGAGTTGCGCCATAGACACCACCATCAATCACATTTTCATTGGCGCGTCCTGCCGCCTCGAGCAAACGTCCACGAGTCAACTGGCAATAGGGTTCCGTGAAATCGACATGAGTAACCGACTTGGCTGTGTTGTCGTGATAAGTATACTTGCGACCGTGGGTATAATCGATAATCTGGTCGGGAATGGCAACCACGCCGGGTGTTAAATCCGAGCGGATGCCGCCTACCGAAGCGACAGCTATCACCCGGGTCAGTTCCAATGAGTGTAACGCCCAGAGGTTGGCACGGTAATTTACCTCATGGGGTGGAATGGTGTGCCCATAGCCGTGGCGTGCCAGGAATACAACCTCATGATCATTGATTTTGCCGAAAGTCAGCGGGCTCGACGGTTCGCCATAGGGTGTCGTCATAATGCGCCGATGCGATATCTCAAGACAGGCAAGCTGGGCCATACCTGTGCCACCGATGATTGCAAGCATGTCTTTCAGAAATCCAGAGATATTGAAAAGTGCCTTTGACCACTTTTAAAAAGCCATGGTTCGCGAGCATTCACTCCGCAGTTTTCGTTCTTGTCGCGTGTTAGCGAATTAGCGACGTTAGCGATTTTGCAGCTGCATATTTTTTCAGGTTTCCCCTACGCCTTCAAGGCGTAAATCGCGGGGAGATTCCGCCATGCGCCATAGATATCCATTCCGAAGCCAAACACAAAGCGATCCGGCAGCATGACACCCACGAAATCCGCGCTGATGGGCTTGGGTTTACCTATGACCTTCTCAGCAAAAACAGCACTGTAGAAGGCCGTTGCGCCTTGGCTCATAACCCGTTCACGGATTGCCGCAAGCGTGATCCCTTCATCAAGGATGTCATCCAGCACTAGCACCACCCTGTTTCGCACGTTCTCGGGCGGTGATACCTTCCAATTGATTTTACCACCCCGAGTAGCATTATCGTAGCGGCTGACGTGGAGATAGTCGAAATTGAGCGGAAATTCCAACAGCGGCAGCAATTGACCGGTAAACACCACAGCGCCGCCCATTATGCTCAATACCAATGGATACCGATGCGATAGTGCCGCAGTAATCTCAACCGCCATGTGTTTGACCGTCTGGGATACCACGTCAGCAGAAAATATCTGCTCCGCCGCACCGAGGATCTTCTTTGCTTCTTCGCAAGAAAGCATCAGGTCAATATGGATATCAGCTGAAACCGTGAAAAGAAAAAAATCATCACACAGAAGGAATGTCGCGGCATCTGGCATCCAGATAGTCGGAAAATTCCTGGCGCACTTCCGGATGCTCTAGCGCCAGCGCGATAGTGGCCTTGAGGTAACCTATCTTGCTTCCACAATCGTAACGGGTACCCGAGAATTCATACGCCAACGCGCGCTCTTCCAATAATAGCGAGGCGATGCCGTCCGTCAGTTGGATTTCCCCACCCGCACCGGGATCGATTTTTTCCAGATGCTCAAAAATCTTGGGAGTCAAAATATAACGGCCCACAACACCTAGTGTTGAAGGTGCATTCTCTGGCTCGGGTTTTTCGACAATACCGGTAATAGGGTGCAGGCGGTTCATCCCCGGCCCGCATTTCACAATACCGTAATTCACCGTATCTTCCAACTCGACGTCCTGTACGGCCAGTATCGAACAACCGTTCTGTTCATACACTCGGCACAACTGTTGCATGATCGGTTCGTCATCCACAAGCAAGTCGTCCGCAAGCAGTACTGCGAATGGTTCATTACCCACTGCGGGACGAGCACATAATATTGCATGGCCTAACCCGAGCGCTTCCGATTGACGGATATAGATGCAGGAAACATTTTTCGGCAGAATATTTCGCAGTACTTCCAGCGTTTCCGTTTTACCACGCGCTTCCAGCTCTGCTTCCATCTCGTAAGCTTTATCGAAATGATCCTCGATAGCACGCTTATGACGGCCGGTTATAAAAATCATCTCTGTTATGCCCGCCGCCACAGCCTCTTCAACCGCATACTGGATCAACGGCTTATCCACCACGGGCATCATTTCCTTGGGGCTCGCCTTGGTGGCAGGGAGGAAACGGGTGCCCATCCCTGCCACGGGGAAAACCGCTTTAGTTATTCTGGCCATGAACGCACTCACTTAGTGTTGGAATTTCAGGAAAATGAACTTGAATCAACCCTGTGAATCTCGCAATAATTGTAGCAATCCTGCCTCGTCAAGGGCCGTTATTCCCAATTCAATAGCCTTGTCATACTTGCTGCCCGGGTCCGCACCAGCCACAACATAATCGGTTTTCGCCGAAACGCTGCCTGTTACTCTTCCCCCAGCGGCTTCTATTCTTTCCCTGGCATCCTCCCGTGTCAGATTCGGCAGACTCCCCGTCAACACGAAAATCTTGCCGCCGGCTTTGCCCATATCCGAGGTACTGTCGGAACTCGCCTTCGCCTGGATGCCCTCATCCTCTTTCCACTGTACTCCGCTGGCGCGCAATTGCTCGATCACTTCGAGATTGTGTCTTTCGCCGAAAAAATCGGCAATGCTCTCAGCGACTACGGGACCAATGTTCGGCACCAGGCGCAAACTTTCCGCATCCGCTGCGATCAACCGGTCCAGACTGCCGAAGTACCGGGCCAGATCCTTGGCAGTGGTCTCGCCCACATTACGAATACCCAACGAATAAATAAATCGGGCCAGCGTGGTATTTTTACTTTTTTCGATGGCGCTTATGGTATTGCCTGCGGATTTATCGGCCATTCTCTCCAGGGCGGCAAGTCCGCTTATACCCAGTTTATAAAGATCCGCCGGCGTTCTGATAATGGCGTTGTCTACCAGTTGCTCCACGAGCTTATCGCCCAAACCGTTGATATCCATGGCGCGGCGTGAGGCAAAATGCAAAATTGACTGTTTTCGCTGCGCCGGACAGAACAGTCCACCCGTACAACGTGTTAACGCCTCACCAGGCAGGCGCACCGCTTTCGAGCCACATACCGGGCAGTGATCAGGCATGACGAATGGCCTTGCATGCGGCGGCCGGCTCTCCTTCTGTACTGACACCACTTCGGGAATCACATCGCCCGCCCGCCGCACTGTTACCGTGTCCCCGATCATGACATCTTTACGCCTGATTTCATCCTCGTTGTGCAGCGTTGCATTGGTAACGGTGGCGCCCCCCACAAACACCGGTTTCAATCGCGCAACTGGCGTCATGGCGCCGGTTCTACCGACTTGTACGTCGATTCCCAGCAATTCCGTTATCGCTTCCTGCGCCGGAAATTTATGAGCAAGGGCAAACCGGGGGGCACGTGACACAAACCCGAGCTTCTCCTGCTGCGCGAGATCGTTGACCTTATATACGGTGCCATCGATATCGTACGGCAGGCGTTCGCGCTTCATCCGTATTTCCTGGTGATATTCCAGCAATGCCGCCACACCGGTGACGGTACTGCGTTCTTGCGCAACCGGAAAACGCAGCGACGCAAGGTAGTCCGTTATATGATGATGTTTATCACGAGGCACGCTTTCGCCTTCAAAAGCGCCGATGCCATATGCGAAGAACTTCAGTCCACGGTTTGCCGTAATGGCGGGATCGAGCTGGCGTAGAGCACCTGCTGCGGCATTGCGGGGATTGATGAACTCCTTTTCATTTTTTGTGCGCTGTTGCCGATTAAGTTTCTCGAAATCAGCCTTCAACATCAGTACCTCGCCACGCACTTCGAGAAAGGAAGGGGTGTCACCGATACCAGCGCCGGTTTTAAGCGCCAAAGGAATAGATTGGACTGTGCGTAAATTCAGGGTGACATCTTCGCCAACGTAGCCATCGCCCCGGGTGGCGCCCGTCCTGAACATACCGTTTTCATAACACAGGCTTACCGCCAGACCGTCGAATTTGGGCTCCACCGCATACTCCACGCAGCTCACCCCCAAGGTCTGGCGCACGCGCCGATCAAACGCCTCCACTTCCGCCGGTCCAAATGCATTGCCGAGGGACAGCATCGGGATGCGATGGACAATCTGGGGAAACTCAGTGAGCGCGGCAGCGCCTATGCGCTGGGTAGGGGAATCAGGCGTAATGAGCTGTGGATAGCGCTGTTCGAGTTCCTGCAATTCCCGGAACAGTTTGTCGTACTCCGCGTCCGGAATAGTCGGGGTATTCTGTGCGTAGTAGCTGTAATTATGCAGTTCGATATTGCCGCGCAGTTCCTGTATGCGGCGCGCTACTTGAGAGACTTCATCCGGATGCCCACTCACGCAAACAGCCTCAGTGCAGTTTCGCCACCGGCAGGAATATTGCGCGACAGCATGGTGGACTGTATTGCAACTAATTGCTGCTTGATTTTGCGGATACCGCTGTCGCTCAGGGGTATGCGATTATCATCCACCATGACCCCTCCGAGATTGTCCGTGAAAACACCGGCGAGATGCATCATTTGCCCAAAAACGGCTTCGCCGTTTGCTACGCCCGGTACGTCAAGAAGAAATGTAATACCACGCGTCGTGAGCGTGCGGACGCTGCCGGGGAGAAAAGGGGAAGGCTCATAGTTGCCCAGGGAAAATAAAACCACATTATTTTCGTCACGGTAATGAAACAGACCTTCGGTTCCCAGTTTGAAACCTGATGTTTCTGCCAAGACGCGAATTTTGGCGCCGGTAAACACGCTGTTATCCTTGCTGATAATGTTGATGCCTACCATGACATCCACCTGCGTGCAGAATTCGTCAAGCAATATTGCTCGCGCATACGCCTTATGTATATTAGGGCAATTTACCGCCGCCGCCACATGGGTGGCGAAATTTTCCGCCATGTCGCGAAATTCGGACAGACTGACTTCGCTTACCGGACCGGCTCGATCGGCGAGCTGCAGGCAACCGCGCAGATGGGTATAGCCCCCCTTACCGTTGGCCTCTGTTGTGATTTCTTCCCAAAATGCTTCCGTGCTTCTCTGCCCCAGCCATCGCACGGGCTTGCTGAAATCGAATTTCCGCTGTAACACCTCTGCCAGGCTCGAATTCATGATCGGTTTTTCGCTATGGATTTCAATCACATAATCCACACTATCCGGGGAGTTATCCTCCTCAAGCGGCGCGGGCTCCTGCTCAACCGCCGTTATGGCCCTGACCGGGCCTATGGCCGGTTCCGGCCTGGGTCGGGCAGTTTCCGCAGCCTCCGCCGGTTCTTCGCATGATTCTTCGATTGATTCTTCTACTGCTGGTTCTTCGTTTGGCCCTTCGTTAGTTTCTTCGATCGGTTTTTCGGTTGATTCCCCCCGGGGCTCCATCCGGGGTTCTTGCAAGAACGCCTTATCGAGCTGCGGTTCAATCCTTTCATTTTGTTCGCCGGATAGGGTTTCTCTCAGCAATACGTCCTCATGTTTTGGCCCGAACGCTTCTTCCGCGCCCTGCCGATAGCGGCGTTGCTGCATCCAGTTAAAAAGGACAACACCCATAACCACGATGATTCCAATGGCTATCAAGCTGATTTGCAATTCGCTCATGTTCATCATATGTTCAAGTCGCCATGGAAGCGCTACTCAGTCTGACAGCCTCTTCGATTTCTACCGCAACCACCCGTGAAACGCCTTTTTCCTGCATGGTGACGCCAATTAATTGCTGAGCGATGCCCATCGTGATCTTATTATGACTGATAAATATGAACTGGGTCCGAAGCGACATCTTCCGCACCAGATTGCAGAACCGCTCGGTGTTGCTATCATCCAGAGGGGCATCCACTTCATCCAACAGGCAAAACGGCGCGGGATTGAGCTGAAACAGCGAGAACACAAACGCCAGCGCAGTGAGCGCTTTTTCACCGCCGGACAGAAGGTTGATAGAACTGTTCTTCTTACCCGGCGGTTGGGCGAAAATTTGTATGCCTGCATCGAGAATTTCCTCACCTCTCAATATCAGCTTCGCCTGCCCGCCACCGAACATGGTGGGGAACATGTCTTCCAGATGGCCGTTGACCTTTTCGACCGTCTCCAGCAGTCGTTCGCGGGTTTCACGATCTATTTGCCGGATGGCATTTTTAAGCGTCTCCGATGCCTCCTCCAGATCCTGTGATTGTGAATCCAGATAGGTTTTGCGCGTCTGGCAAGATTCCAGCTCATCGAGCGCACCCGGATTGACTGCCCCCAAGGCAGCGATTTCTCCATTCATCCGGTTTATCTCGGCCTGCAAAGCGAAAGGCCGTGTTTTCCCAAGAGAGTGGATCAGTTCCTGCTCCGAGGCACCTGATTCCTTTAATTGCCCGCCAAACTGATCCTCGGCAATTCGCGCCTCTTGTTCCTTGAGGCGCACCTGGTTGATGCCTTCCCGCAGCGGGTGCAATTTTTGCTCGGAAGTCATGCGTTCCTGCTCTATTTCCCGCAGTTCGCTGGCCGCATCTTCAAGGGCATTGCGCGCAACCGCCAATCTCTCTTCACGCTGTTCACGCAACGCCAGTCGTTCCTGAAGCAGGCTGCTCAGTTGCGTTTCATCAAAATCACTCTGCGCGGCTTGCAATTTTTCCAGATGAGCTTCAAGCTCAACGGCATTTTCACCAATATACCGAATGGAATTTTCCGCTTCGGCAATTTTATTCAAGCAGGTTTTTTCGTGAAATGCCCCCTCCTGCATTTCCTTCTCGGCAATCCGTACGCGCTGGCGCTGTGCATCCAAAAACTGTTCCGCTGCTTCCCGCGCTTGTTTTTCCTTTTGTATCTGCTGTTGCAGCGCTTCGGCCTGAACCCGATACCGCATCAATTTTTCTTCAGCCTCCTGCTTCCGGAAGGACTCTGCCGTTGCCTGCTGCCCGATTTCAGCCAGTTCGCTGTCAATCTGCTTATGCCGCTGACTAGTACGGTCAGCGAGTTGAGTGAGCTTCAACGCCTGCATTTGTACGTTGTGATGCAGTTGCTGGAGATCCCCGATATCATCACGCAGACAAGATACAGACGATTCGAGTGCATGGCAGGCTTCCTCCGCCATATCCAGCTCGGCTTTCTCATCCGCGAGGCTTACTCTCAGCGCATCCACTTCGACTTTGATCTGGGCTATCTCGCGTTGCCGGGCCAATACGCCATGTAACTGCGAATCGGGAGCATAATAGGTAAGACTGTGGCATGTAATGATATGGCCCTCGCGAGTGACCAGCAATTCGCGCGAAGATAAACTTGTTCGTTGCGAAAGACCAGTCCGCACATCCTCGGCCACGAATATTCCACCCAGCCATTCGTCCAAAACAGGTTTTGTTTCTGCATGATCGCAAGCCAGATACGATTGCAGCGGTATCCAACTCTCCCTTCCTCTTGCGTCTTGCTGTTGTTCGCCCGATATTCCCTGTAACCCTTGGGTCGCTGGCCTGGCTAACTCGAACAGCGCCCATTTCCCCGGAGGAGGATCGTCCGCCCACTCACGCGCCATCTCCAATTGGCCGAGCCGCACACTGTTCAGGCGCTCGCGCAGCACCGCTTCAAGCGCATCTTCCCACCCTTTCTCAATCTGGATGTGTTGCCACAAACGCGGCAGTGTATCGAGCTGATGCCGGGCGATCCATGCGCTCAGTCCCTCGCTGCCTTCGAGACGGCTCTGCAAGCGCTCCAAGGCACCAAGCCGCGCTTCAGTCCGTACAATCTGTTGCTCCAGCATTTGCACTTTACGCGAAAACTCGCGTTTCACTTCCTCGGCATTCAGCAGCAGGCTTTCAGTTTGCGAGAGCGTTTCCTGTTTGTTTTTGAGATCAGCCGCGCTGGCCTCCGCTTGCCGGGTTAAACCGGATAGTGTTTCGATTTCCGGTTGGGGCGAGGAATTTCGCTCAGCCGTTAGCCGTACTCGTCGCAACTCAAGCTGCTGGAAGTTTTTTGCCGCGTGGGCCCGATTACTTTCTTCCAGTTGACCAGCCTGCTCAACCACCAACACCTCACGCTGCGTTTCGGTAAATTTCTCCTGGCATAAGCGAAAAGCGGAGTCCGCCACCGGCAATTTTTCGTTCTCTGCCACAGCTTTTTGTTTGCCGGCTTCACGGGCCAGGCGCGCCCGTTCAAATTCCCCACGCCAGCGGCTCAAACTTTCAGCCGCATCTTCCACTTGTTTTTTGTGGTTCTCAAGCTGACTCTTCACTGCCTCGATTTGTTGCGCCATGCGATGATGGTTTTCACGCACGTGTCGGATTTGCTGTTCGGTATGCGCTACTTCCGCATTGGCTGTATAAAGCTCGCCCTGATACTCATGCAGGAGGTCGCCCATGGCATAATGATGAGCGCGCTTCTCTTCCAGGCGTTTTTCTGCATCGCGCAGGCGCGCGCTTTCCATTTCCAGCGAGGTCTGCAGCGATCGGAGCTCTTTTTCCGCAAGGGTACGTTGCGCGGCGGCTTCCTGTTTGCGGGCGTACCATAAAAGGTTTTGTGCTTTATGCAATTGATCTTTCACGTCATTGAAGCGTCGGGCCACCTCGGCCTGTCGTTCCAGGCGTATTAACTGCTTTTCCAGTTCCTGGCAAATATCGCTTATCCGCAGAAGATTGTCGCGTGTATCGGCCAGGCGCGATTCAGTTTCACGGCGGCGCTCGCGATATCTGGAAATGCCCGCTGCCTCCTCCAGAAGTACGCGCAACTCCTCCGGCCTTGCTTCGATAATGCGAGAAATCATTCCCTGCTCGATAATGGCGTAGCCGCGCCCGCCCACTCCAGTGCCAAGAAAGATATCCGCGACGTCCCGCCGGCGGACATGGATATTATTGATGTGATAGGTTGATTCACCATCGCGACGCAATATCCGCTTGATGGAAATCTCCGCATAACTCGACCACTGCCCGGCTGCCCTGCCAAGATTGTTGTCGAACATCAGCTCTACGCTGGCTCTTCCCACCGGTTTGCGATTCGCGGAACCGTTAAAAATCACATCCTGCATGGATTCGCCGCGCAACGCAGACGCGCGCGATTCGCCCAAGACCCAGCGCACGGCGTCGATCACATTGGATTTTCCGCAGCCATTGGGGCCCACAACCCCGACCAGATCCCCTGGAAGGGGAATCTCGGTAGGGTCGACAAAGGATTTGAACCCGGCTAGTTTGATGCGGGAGAGACGCAACTTGTCGTTCGCAACCAGTTATAATTGAGCAGATCGAAAAGATAGCCTTGAAAAAAGCCCTGAAGTTATTCTGGGCTATTGAGCAACGACCACACCCCAGGGTAGACAATTCTAACCGATTTGAAAGAGATAAGAGAATGCCCAGCAACCCCACGACCGACTTGGAAGTTTTTCCGAACCCCGCACCGGCGCGGGATTATCATATTCATATGGAAATTCCGGAGTTTACCTGCCTTTGTCCAAAAACCGGACAACCGGATTTTGCCACCCTGATTCTGGATTACATTCCAAACGTAAACTGCGTCGAGCTTAAAAGCCTCAAGCTCTACATCTGGTCTTATCGGAATGAAAAAGCGTTTCACGAGGCGGTAACCAACCGTATTGCCGATGACCTCGTTGCCGTCCTGGAGCCAAGGTATCTACGTCTCACTGCCAAATTTTACGTGCGCGGCGGTATTTTTACCAATGTCATCGCAGAACATCGGAAACCAGGGTGGCAACCACTGCCGGCGGTAGAACTGGCGGCATTCGGGACTCAACCTGCAACACGAGGATAAATTTCTTGTCTGGCCCGTAGCAGCCATGCACGGGGCAGGTCCCGCCGTTATAGCTCACCTATTGCTTTTTGATGGGATTGATATCCGTTTAGCGATTGCTGCCACGGGATAATGCCTTGTGCAGCTCGATTAAACCTAAATCCGGTAGTTGACCGCTCATTTAATAGATCAGTGTCATGATTAATAACAATATTTCATATGAATTGCACAGTTTTTGCGGCACAGGGCCGCGTTGCAACTCCTTGGAATGGAACGGCGCCCCGAAGCGTCGCCCGAGGGGCCCCGCGCAGCGGGGATCGGGGGCAGCGCAGGGGATGCCGCGATCGCGTTCCACACGCAAGCGGGCGCCCGCATCCCGCTTCGGGGGCGCACCTTCCTGCGGAAGGCACTGCTCCGCCCTGCGCGAGCGCATTCCGCGTCGTTGTGCCTTGCCCTGCACCCCAAAAACAGTACACTTCTCCCCGTCCAACTACCGGATTTAGGTTCAATTTTAGAATGAGGCCCTACCCCAGCGAATTTTCTCCAAATAAAACCTCGGCAAAAGGTCAATAATAACCATGGAAGTGCAACGGCTCACTTTAGTTTTGATTACCAGTCTCATGCTGACAGCCGCGAGTCTCGCAGCAAACGCAGAAGAACATGCTGGTCAGTCGATTGCGGAGCTTGCGCACGACAAATCGAACACGCTTCCCATCGCAGAAAGCGATCCAGTCATTCCCATCATCGAAGCGAGTCCGCCCGCGCGCAAGATAGCGCCTCCTCTCCCCGTTGATTTATGGCAACGCATTCGTAATGGCTTTGCCATGGCTAAACTGGATGGTGAAAAGGTGCGCAGCAACGAAGATTTTTATGTTGATCGTCCTGAATATATAAAGCGCATCGTCGAGCGCGGTAAACGCTACCTCTTCCATATCGTTGAAGAGGTGGAGCGCCGCGGCATGCCTGCCGAGATCGCCCTGCTGCCTATCATCGAAAGTGCGTTCAATCCAAAGGCCTATTCCAATCGAAGTGCCGCCGGCATCTGGCAGTTCATCCCATCCACGGGGAAGAATTATGGCTTGAAACAGAATTGGTGGTATGACGAACGTCGGGACATAGTCACCGCCACCGGCGCCGCACTTGATTATCTGCAAAACCTCCATCGCATCTTCGGCGACTGGGAACTGGTACTGGCTTCATATAATTGGGGTGAAGGTGCGGTGGGACGTTCGCTCATGAAGAACCGCAGCAGCGGCCTTCCGGAGGATTTTCATAATATCGCGCTGCCGCCTGAAACCCGAAACTATGTTCCCAGACTGATCGCAATCAGAAATATTATCTTGAACCCGGCCGCCTTCGGGATTGAGCTTGAATCCATTCCCAACGAGCCTTATTTCGGCCAAGTCGAAGCGACCCGTCATATCGATGTAAAGGTGGCGGCGAAGCTTGCTGAAATTTCCGTGGATGAGTTTAAAGCGCTTAATCCAGGCCATAATCGGCCGGTCATTAATATCGACGGACCGCGTACGCTGCTGCTTCCAGCGGAAAAAGTGGATGTCTTTGTGGAAAATCTGAAAATTCATGACAGACCCTTGGTATCGTGGCAAGCCTACGAGGCAAAAAAAGACGAGACGATAGAAAAAATCTCGGCTCGGCATGGGATCAGCGTCGGGCGACTGAAGGAAATCAACGATATTGATACGAGCGGCGCGATAACGGCAGGACAGATTTTGCTCGTTCCCCGTAATGGGAGCGCCGAAGGTATGGATATTTCGGTTATGAGCGACAAACCCGCCACGCCGAAAATGCTCGAACACAATTTCGTCTACGCTGTCAGAAAAGGCGATTCGCTTTTGGGCATTGCCAAACGCCATGACGTCACGGTAGAGCAAATAAGGTCATGGAACGGGGGTACGGGCCGTCTGCTGCAAATCGGCCAGAAGCTCACGCTCAAGCACAAATTCGTGGATAAGACAGTGCTGCCCGCTGCCAAGGCGAAACTTGCCTTGCCAGAAAAAAAACGCATGTAAGTGTGTTCACCGAACGGAAGGCTTATTACTCGCATTGACTCTTGAAACAAGCTCGGACTGGCCCTCGAAATAGGCTGCGGCGTCAAGGATGGGCTTGGGGTCGCCGCCTTGTCGGGCGATAATCTCCGCTGTCTCTTTATAACCCTTCGCCAGAGATTCTGCCTGTTTGGGAAACAACAGCTCTCCTGTTTTCAGCTTGAAGTCATTTGCCTTTCGTATCTTCTTTCTAGCCTCATCACTGGCTTGCTGAGTTGCCTCATCAGTTTTTTTCGATACCGTCTGTGCCGCTACCGGGGCTCCTATGACAATGAAAATGGAAAGCGCAATAACCGGCAGGATGCGAAAAGCCAAGAAGCGTTGCATACTCATTGGGTCAACCCGCGGTCGACAACGTGCGCGGTTGCGTTTGTATCTACGTTGACAGCGCGGATAAATTGGCCGCCGTACAGCTCTCCACCAGAGAGTCCCGTGACACGAAGGTTCGGTACAGCTTTGTTTGCAGACAGGATAATCTGATTGGTCGTGCGATTCCATTGCGCGTGGATAATCGCAGACTTGACGTTGAGACTTTCCGCGGTACCGTCACCGATCAGATAATATGGTAAATTCCTGACGGGCAAATTGAACAGTTGCTCATATTCCACGAAAACCGCATTGAGCCAGTCAAATTCCAGTGTATTACCGCTTTCGTCGTATCTAGCCAAATTCGCCTGATGGAAAAAATGAGGCCACATATTGAATGTCAGCATATGTCGTAATGCCATATCTGCTTCCACCATGAGGATTTCAGCATAATTCCGGGGAGAGCAGATAGCTTCGGGTATTTCACATGGATTTCGCCCTGCATTGATAAATCTCCCATTGTAAATATAGTTGTACTCATCTTCCAACTGGGATGGATTCGTCACGTTATAGAAAATATTGGTTGGCCAGCGCGGCAGCATCAGTCGATCCGTTCCGCTACCATCTTCGTACTGAGCGATATATTGTTCGATGTTCTCCGCCCGCTGCGATGCGTCGGCACCGAGATACTCCACGCCCACGCTGGCGGCTGCTTCAAGGAATAGCGGATTGGCGCCACCCGCATCAAATGCTATGTCATCAGCTTGAAGGTCAAACATATCAGGGTGCAAAGCAGGATCCTCCGTGCATTTGCGGTCTCTCAAGCCTGAGTGGGCGCCGCTTATCAGCACTCGGTTGTTTTGACTTCTCTCGGGAAGATCCAGAAGCGCCCAAACCGCCTGGTTCTTGGTAATTTCCGCGCGGATGGCCGCGACGTTGGTAAATCTAGCCTCATCGCAGGGGGCATCCGCTGGAATCGGCGCCTTATCCAAATCCGCGTGAGTGAAGGTATGGTTGATAAAACGAAAATCTGCTTTGTTGGCCACTACCGCCGCAACCAGGTCTTCCGTCAAATTCGCGGCCAGCGGCGCCGCTTCTGGATCGACAACCGCGCCCGCACCGTTGAATGGAAAATCCAGCTTGAAATTACCGGCTAGTGGATGTGCGGCACGAAACGCCTGCTGTCTACGCACTGTATTGTTGATGTCAGCACTGTTCAAGCGATAGGTCATGACGGGATGTTCTTTTTTGAGACCGGGATCCCATAATTTACTATGGCGAAACAAGTCGTCCATATGGGCAGCCATATAGACAAAGCGTGAGCCCACGAATATGCCTTGTGTCACCCAGTTGATGAACTCGTAGGCCAAAACATTGGAATGGACAAGGTACGACGCGTTCGTGATAGTCGAGATCATAACCTCGCGTACAGGCGTTGCCTGGGAAGGCATCATGTATCGCACAATCGATATCAGCGCCTCGCCATTTCGGGTTCGCAGAATGGGATCGACGTGCGGTATGGAACCGTCCCGCAGGCGGTTGGCATCACTTCGAGGGTTGGCCGCGAAGGCAAAGTCTGTAATTTGAAACGGACTCGCCTGGTTCACATACTCAAAAATCTCCTTGCTATAAGCGGCAGGCACCGTCCACTTGGCATCGAAGTCATTGCCGCTTGACGAATAGGCAAGGCCATAATCCAGGTAGACTCCATGAGGAGGTTGCGGATCCGTATAGGTGGCTGGCCATCCTGACAGCACCGCTTGGCGGACGCCGAAGTTTTTCTGGTAATTATGTAGTATGTCCCATTCCGATGGCGTGAAGCCTGGAACCAGATCGGCGTCGGTAAGGATGACGCCGTTATAGTTGCCTACACAGCCCGCATCCTCAGCCTTGCAACCGACGCCGGTCGAAGATGAGGCGAGCATGGCGGCCGTTAAATCCTGTGTCCGGGCATTCAATACATCATATGGCACTTCCATTTCGTCAAGGACGGGGCCGATATAGGCGAATCCCAGATCTTCCGCTACCTCACCTGTCGTGATGACCAGTATTCTTAGCTTGACGGCATTATCAGAAAATGCGGGGGGCGCCACAGCAGCTAAAGCCAATATTCCCGCCGAAACCAGCAGCAAGCGTGTTATGCCCAGGCTCCGCTTCATCAATGAAATCTCCTTATTGCAGACGAAAACCAAAAGAGTTCCGTCCATCAACCTCACACACCATCGCCACCCCTTAATCAACAATAAGTCGCACACTCGGATTTGACAAGAAAACCTACGCCAGATTCTCCGACATTACTATAAATAATAGCTGGCTATTATATTGCCCTGCCCAGCAGGAAGAAGAAAAAAGAGAAGGAAACCTCCGAAGCAAAAACCTGGATATGTCCGCGTAAAAGATATAGTTCGCCACTCCCGTTCTGCATCCTTAAACCTAAATCCGGTAGTTGACTGCCCTGCACCCCAAAAACCGTACCCTTCACCCCGTCCGACTACCGGATTTAGGTTAAAAGGAAACACAACGAGCAAGCATTGGATCAATAAACATCGGCATCTACCGACAGCTCCAATTTTCGAGAAAACTTCCGATACTTATCCTGATTGCTTCCGGCCACTTTTACGCGCGATGAAGAGACCGATAAAGCCAAGCGCAAGAAGCGCCAATGTCGACGGTTCCGGAACAGTGCTGATTTCATTGGGGATGATTCCGTCCTCGCCCTGGTTTCCGTTTCCACCAGCCCCGCCGCCATCGGCACCGCCAATGCCGGAACCACCACCCGCACCCCCGCCATCCGGGTTGTCAAAATCGAACCCGCTATCGGCATCTCCGTTACCTGCAATACCAGTACCAGGGTTAGCACTATCGGAACCTGTATCGGCGCCAGCGCCTCCAGCGTCGCTTTGGCCAGTACCACCACCGCCTCCGCTTCCACCAGGGCCGCCACCGCCACCGAAGCCGCTGCCATCCATAATGCTCTTTTGGGGACCCAGGCCAGCACTTCCGCCACCCCCGGGCATTGAGACTCGGCCCCTGCCACCCCTGCCAGAACCGCTACCGCCGCCCGACCCAATCTCTTCGGGGCAAAGACTTCCTCCTCGCTTTTGCGACTGCTCCTGGCGCGGTTGCGGACAATCATCTCGCGAACCTTGCCGAACTATTGCAGGCGCCGCAGCCGGTGAGGTTTTCCGAATAAATGCCTGTGAATGTTTTTCGGCTGTTAGCGGGTCCTCCAGTGAAATGCCTAACAGGGCAAAAAATTCATCAGCGGCGTTTTTATCATCACCTGATCCGACAATATGCGCTGCGTCGATGAAATCCGCAAACGGATGGTCCAGGATGAGAAAACTCATCATATCCAGACCCGAAAAATCACTCCCAAAGACCGAGTGAACGCCATAAAATATACCGATTCCGCCCGGATAATCAGTCAATGGCGCAGCATTCGCGGCAGTAGGCTGGTTCCACAGGAGAGGATTTGCAAGTATCGGAACATCATCAGCCCCCGTGCTGATCCTGGTGAGGCTGCCATATTGCGCGTCATGGGCATCTCCATCCAAAGAACGCGCAAAGTCGGGCTGAAATATGGGAATTGCATGGGTGTTTGCAGAAAATAAAAGTATTAGAAATACCCCTGCTCGCAAGAAAATTTTTATGCTCACGCTACGTGTACTCCGATTTACCGATGCTCATCTGATAACTGAGGTAAAAACTTGAAGATCAATGCAGTCCGGGCAGTGTGATCAGGATTCAAGCCCAAGAAAAAAGCCTTTCAGGTCATGTGTGCATCGTAACAACCTCGGCAGTAGGGTCAATTGGACCTTGGTACACCTTCAGGGCGCAAATGGATCACTACGTCCCGAGTTCAAGGACAAATTGACACTCCATTCCTGTCGGCGCGCGAGCAGGTAGTACGGACGAAGCCGGTGAGGGCAGGAAGGAAAAACAGTTAACGGTGAATGTGTCGGGTAGGAAGATATGTTCTAACGGACGTACAGGGGCGGGAATGAATAACTATTCTGAAGAAGTGCGTGGCAATCGATCATCCGCTCTTCAGGCGGCACGGTACCAAAACCGCAGCCCATCCAGCATGGATGATCGGAATCACACCAATACACGTCGGGATAGCAAGATGTAACCGGCTATTTGATGACGTCACCGCGACCTGTCGCCAGAAGCGAAGATTAAACGACCATGGTAGTGATACAGGGTCACTCAGTGAGGAAATCTTGACTTGGGCGAACTTGCCTGCCCTTCATGACAGCTGCGGCAAATGTGGGAACTATGACAAACGTCCCATCCTGCCGCTTTGGTAATCGGTAATCGCCTGTCTGATTTCCTCTGGCTTGTTCATGACAAAAGGGCCGCTTCCCACAATCGGTTCGTCGATCGGCTCGCCGCAAAGCAGCAGCACGGTTGCATTTTGTGCGTTATCAATGCAAATTTGATCGCCAACCCGATCAAACAGGCCAACCTCTGCCGCCCGGATCGTTTCAGAGCCGTTCACGTTTAGCGAACCTTTGAGTACCACCAGCAACGTGGTGTACCCTTCGGGTGTCGGGAGGCAGAACGGCTGCTCGCTCGCCAGATGAAGATCCCACACATGAATCGGCGTAAACGTTCGCGCAGGTCCCTTTATACCGCCAAACTCGCCGGCGATGACGCGCAGCGTTCCATAACCGCCGGGGAGATTCAGTGCGGGAATCTGGCTATTCGATATGCTTTGGTAGCGCGGTGGGGAGCTCTTGTCTTTTGCGGGCAGATTGACCCACAACTGCACCATTTCCAGCATGCCGCCTTGCCGCGCAAAATCGCCGCCATGAAATTCTTCATGGACTAGGCCGGACGCCGCCGTCATCCATTGCACGTCACCGGGGCCAATAATGCCACCGCTGCCGGAACTGTCGCGATGCTCCACCTCGCCGCTATATACGATAGTGACCGTCTCGAATCCGCGATGCGGGTGTTCGCCGACACCCAGGCGTTTTTCAGTCGGCGGAAATTCCATGGGGCCAGCATGATCGAGAAGCAGAAAGGGGGTGATCATCGGCCCCAGGTTCGAATAAGCGAAAAGCGTTCGCACGGGGAACCCGTCGCCAACCCAGTGCTGCTCTCCCCCGCGCTGGACGCGCAATAATTTCTTGGTGGAGTTCCCGGCTGCCATTTCAAGTATCCTCATGAGGCTCTCCCCGCTTCAAGGTGAATAGTAGGTGTATGTTAATGGGTCGCTAACCTGGAAAACACGTTCAGGACAATCACGCCAGCGACGATAAGCGCCAGTCCAAGTATAGCGGGGCCATCGAGTGTTTGTCCGAAAGCGAGCCAGGCAATAAGCGTGACGGGCACGATGCCGACGCCAGACCAGATAGCGTAGGTGATTCCCATGGGGATTGTGCGCAAGGTAAGAGACAGGAAAAAAGGCGGCGGCGTAGCCCGCTATCACTACAAGGGACGGCCACAGCTGCGTGAATCCGTTACTCGACTTCAAAGCGGAAGTCGCAATGACTTCACTGGTAATTGCGATGGAAAGGAAAAGCCATTGCATTGCCGGCTCCTGCCTGATCGGGCACCCGAAATTGACCTTATCCACATAATACCCCAAGTGGCAACATCGGTGATAATCGAAAGGCCACCCAGGTATTTTATGTGCGCCACCGTACCGACCAGATTTTTGCTCCTCAATAATGTTCAAGAATTCAGACGCGCGGCTGCTGGAAATGATAATCCATGAGTTGCAAGCTAAAAAAAGCAAAAGCTACAGAACCACCTCATCCTCAAACAAGACTTTAAAAAAGGGAAATACCGTGCGACATCTTTCTATCATCGCTGCGGCGTTGTTGTTTTTTACATCAACGGTCAACGCTGCGGTAACCGAGGACGCCTATATTGCCGGTTATGCCGCTGGGATCCTCAAGCATGGCTTCAAGGTCGAAATTCCGACGTTGATCGTGCGGGATGGCATCATT
Organism: Nitrosospira briensis C-128; assembly: GCF_000619905.2. NCBI lineage: Bacteria > Pseudomonadati > Pseudomonadota > Betaproteobacteria > Nitrosomonadales > Nitrosomonadaceae > Nitrosospira > Nitrosospira briensis. The sequence continues at coordinate 1,108,363 of NZ_CP012371.1, forward strand.
ACAGTGCCGGCAAATAAACTGACACCGGACAACCGTATCTCGATTGTGCAGGCACTGGCACAGATTCCGGGAGTCACTGGGGTGACTGTGTCGGAAAATATTGCTGGTGGTCCCGCTCAGCGCGATGCATTCAAACCTATTCAGCAACCTGCCGCTACCTCGCGGGGGCCGGCGCCAGAAGAGGCAGTTGCGAGTGAAGGGGTGCCCGCAGCGGGTCCGGCAGTTCTCGCCACCGGAATGCTGCCTGAAGGTCATCTGTTCAAACCATTGCTGGCTGATCCCCGATGGGCCCATTTCTCGGCCGCGTACCGTAATTATGTTGGAAACAACATTGATGGAAATAGCAATGGCGCTGTCAGCTTCGGGGAAACGATTCCGTTCTACCGTGGTAATTTCGGAAAATCCACGGTGCAATGGGAAGCCGGCCTCCAGGCCGCTGTCTTCAGCGACTTCAATCTCGGCGCGCCCTCTGCGGATCTCATCAATACCGATTTTATCGCTTCGGCCTACGGAAGTATGCGAGCAGGCAACTTTTCCGCTTTCGGCCGCATCTATCACCAGAGCTCACATCTTGGCGACGAGTTTTTGCTGCGCAGGTTAACCAATTTCGAGCGGATCAACCTCAGCTATGAAGGAGCCGATCTCAGGCTGTCGTATGAGCTCCCGTATGGATTACGAGTCTACGGCGGAGGAGGAGGCATCTTTCACAAGGAACCGTCGACAATCAAACCGTGGTCAATACAATATGGCGTCGAGTTCAGAAGTCCCTGGCGCATCGAGTCTGTATCAATGAGACCAATTGCAGCGGTTGACATCAAAAACCATGAACAGAATAACTGGAACGCCGATGTATCCGCGAGGGCAGGTGTACAATTGGATCACTTCCAGGCATTTGGTCGGAAACTCCTGTTCCTGGTAGAATATTTTCATGGAAATTCTCCCACTGGGCAATTTTTCAGACAAAGAGTCGACTACCTTGGTTTCGGCGCACACTACCATTTTTGAACCCTGGTCAGCAAATGCTGAATGGATGCCCTTCCCGGCAGTCGCACTTCAACCTAACTATTTATTCAGTCGGACGGACTATTGCTGAACAGGTCGATGAACTCTGACTGCAGTGTACTCCGGTAGCGGCTGATCCAAGATTTCCTGACGCATGTCCAACACGATCCAGCGGGTCTATCCGTCGCATGCTTTCGATGCGCTGCTCGGGCACGGCTTCCATCCCGTACTGGCTCGCGTCTTTGCTGCGCGCGGTATCGAAGAACCAGTCCAGCTCGAAGTGGACTGGTCCAGGCTGATCCCATTCGATCGCCTGAAGAATGTTTCACTAATGGCGCGATTTCTTGCCGAGGCAATTCTGGCTCGAAAACGTCTCCTGATCGTAGCCGATTATGATTCCGACGGCGCCACCGCATGCGCAGTCGGCATCCGTGCCTTGAGGCAGTTCGGCGCGGTAGTCGATTATCTTGTCCCCAACCGCTTCGAATACGGTTATGGTCTCACGCCGGAGATCGTGCGTATTGCAGCCGGTACCACAGGCGCAACCGCGACCGGTGGGGCAACCCGTCCCGATATACTGATCACGGTGGATAATGGCATAGCCAGCGTGGAAGGCGTAGCTGAAGCCAACCGGCTCGGTATGCAAGTGCTCGTTACCGATCATCACCTGCCCGGGGATGAATTGCCGGATGCCGCTGTGATCGTGAATCCCAACCAGCCCGGCTGCGATTTCCCCAGCAAACATCTCGCCGGCGTCGGCGTGATGTTTTATCTGATGCTGGCGTTACGGGCCGAGTTGCGGGCCAATGGGGTTTTTCGCCCTCCTCAAAAGGAACCTAACCTCGCCAGCCTGATGGATCTGGTTGCACTGGGCACCGTAGCCGATGTCGTAAAACTCGATGACAACAACCGGATTTTAGTACACCAGGGTTTGCAGCGTATCCGCAAGGGGCGCGCCTGCGCAGGCATCAACGCGCTCCTGCAAGTTTCACGGCGGGATTTTCAGCACGTTTCCGCCTATGAACTGGGTTTCATGCTGGGGCCGAGATTGAACGCAGCGGGACGGCTCGACGATATGTCCCTGGGCATTGAGTGTCTCATTACAGATGATGCATCCCGCGCTTCGCAAATAGCCCTGCAACTCGATACGCTTAACCGCAAACGCCGGGAAATCGAGGCGGATATGCAGGATAGTGCGTTAACGATGCTGGAGAACGCTCTCCTTCCGGCACCGACACCCCATTCACAATACCCAACTATAAAGGCGCTGGATACCCATAGCCTGAGCCTGTTCGATCCAGCCTGGCATCAAGGCGTGATAGGCATACTTGCATCGCGCATCAAGGATAAGTTCCATCGCCCCGTCATCGCATTCGCGCCTGGCAGTAATGGCGAATTGAAAGGTTCGGGGAGATCCATTACGGGATTTCATCTACGGGATGCGCTGGATCTCGTTTCCAAACGCTACCCGGGTCTTTTGCTGAAATTCGGCGGTCATGCGGCCGCGGCCGGGTTGACCATACTTACTGGCGATTTCGAAAGATTTCGCGATGCGTTCGAGCAAACTGCACAGGCGTTGCTCGCTCCGGCCGATCTCAAGCATATTATCGAAACCGACGGAGACCTGGACGAATCCGAAATGAATCTGGAACTGGCACGGCATCTTACGGAACAGATATGGGGTCAGGGTTTTGCACCACCCACATTCAGTAGCTGCTTCTATGTGGAAGATCAGCGCGTGGTTGGGCAAAAGCATCTGAAATTAAAACTGAGGAGGCATGAAACCAGGATCAGAGATGGAAGGCAAATGAAACCGGATATTCTTTATGACGCTATATTATTCTCCCACGCAAACCCGCTTCCAGATGTCATAGAGGCGATTTACCGACTACAGATAAACGAGTTCAACGGCAGCTCTACCCTGCAATTCATCCTGGAGCATTGGTTTCAGCCCGTACCTGATGCTCAAGTTACGCCTGCTCAAGCGCGATTAACCTGATATGCATTTTTTTATCGTTCTCCAATTTGACGAGGGCGGATGAAAGAATACTTTCGCAGCAAGCCATCCGTCTGCTGGATATACGGCATTATAACTGGCATATAATGTCTCTCTTTTTTATGTGGAGCGCGACATTTATCGGTTGCGGCCATTGAAAACAGTACAGATGCCATTCAAGTTGACTATTCCCCAGTGCGGTTCGATGACCCGCTATGGTCATTTCGACGGTTCAGGCGATGCCCTGGCTTTGGCAAAACTGGCGCAGGATGCAAAACCTGTCGCCATCATTACGGCAAGCGCGCTCGCCGCTCAAAGACTGCTGGAGGAAATCCCCTTCTTTGCCCCCGAGTTGAAAACACGGCTGCTGCCGGACTGGGAGACTTTGCCCTACGATACCTTTTCACCTCATCAGGATCTCGTCTCGGACCGGCTTGCCACGCTTTACCAGCTCATGAGCGGCGCCTGCGATGTACTGATCGTTCCTGTCACCACCGCGTTATACCGGATGCCACCGCGAGCGTATCTGGCGGCGCATACTTTTTTTCTCAAGCGGGGAGAAACGCTTAATCTGAACACGCTACGCGGCCAGATGACTTTGGCGGGCTACAGTCATGTAACGCAAGTGCTCTCGCCGGGGGAATACAGCGTGCGTGGCGGGCTGGTGGATCTGTTTCCCATGGGCAGCCCGCTGCCCTACCGCATCGATTTGCTGGATAACGAAATCGAAACCATCCGTACATTTGATGTGGATACGCAGAGAAGTGTCTATCCAGTCACCGAGATAAGATTACTGCCGGCGCGTGAATTTCCTCTCGACGAAGAAGCCCGCAGTCGTTTTCGAGGTAGTTTTCGCGAACATTTCGAAGGCGATCCATCGAAAAGTCGCATCTATAGAGATATAAGCAAGGGCGCCACGCCTGCGGGTATCGAATATTATTTGCCGCTTTTTTTTGAGGACACCGCGACAATCTTCGATTACCTCCCGCCAGCGACACTGCTATGCCTGCACCATGAAATCCATCCGGCAGTGGAAAACTTCTGGCGCGACACGCAATCACGCTATCAACTGCTGCGTGGCGACAATGATCATCCATTGCTGGCACCGGGGGAATTATTCGTCACGACGGAGGCTTTCTTCGGCGCGCTGAAGCCCTACGCGCGCATCGAGATCCCATCCGATGCTCAAACCTCGAAAGCGGAAACTCAAAGCTGGACCCGCTCGCTACCGCCTCTTCAGATTGATCGCCGCGCTGACAATCCAGCTGAGAGACTTGATAATTTCATCGCGGAATTCGCCTCCGAGTTCACCTCTCCCGGCGGGCGAACATTGCTATTGGCGGAAAGCCTCGGCAGGCGGGAGCTGATTTCAGATCATCTGAAACAGTATGGGCTGGATATCGATATCTGCGATGACTACGCGCAATTTCGGTCAGGTAACAAAGCTTTCATGCTTGGCGTGGGGCCCTTGCACAACGGTTTTATATTCCGGGGCGAAGGAACGGCCTTCATTACGGAAAACGAGCTGTATGCAAGGCATTTGCACGGCCGCCGCGAACGTGATTCGCGCAAGACTTCCGCAGTAGCCGATGCGATGCTGCGCGATTTGTCCGAGATCAAATCCGGCGACCCGGTTGTGCATGAGCAGCACGGCATCGGCCGCTACCTCGGGTTGGTGAGCATGGATATGGGAGAAGGCGCAACAGAATTTCTATCACTTGAATACGCCGGTGGAGATAAGTTATATGTACCGGTTTCGCAACTGCACCTTATTGGGCGATACAGCGGGGCGACGCCTGAAGCGGCGCCGCTGCATAAACTCGGCAGCGGCCAATGGGATAAAGCCAAGCGTAAAGCGATGCAACAGGTGCGCGATACCGCTGCGGAACTGCTGAATCTTTATGCTCAACGTACCGCCCGTGTGGGCCATGCGTTCAGGCTAAGGCAACATGATTATGAAGCATTTGTTGAAGGTTTCGGTTTTGAGGAAACGCCCGATCAAGCCGCCGCGATCGATGCGGTAATCGAGGATCTGGCCTCGGCCAAGCCCATGGACCGCCTGATCTGCGGAGATGTTGGTTTCGGCAAGACCGAAGTGGCCTTACGAGCAGCCTTTGTCGCGGTTGCCGATGGTAAGCAGGTGGCTGTACTGGTACCCACCACGCTCCTGGCTGAGCAACATTTCCAGAATTTTTCCGATCGCTTCAGCCTGATCGCGAACGAATGGCCCATAAAAATTGCGGAGCTGTCGCGTTTCCGCTCGTCGAAGGAACAAACCCAAGCCTTGGCGGGGTTGGCTACCGGGCAAATCGACATCGTCATCGGTACACATAAACTGGTCCAGAAAGGGGTGAAATTCAGCAACCTGGGCCTGGTCATCATCGATGAGGAGCATCGCTTCGGTGTACGTCACAAGGAACAGCTGAAAAGTCTGCGTTCTGAAGTGGACGTATTAACGCTTACCGCCACACCCATTCCCCGTACGCTTGCCATGTCGCTGGAAGGTCTGCGTGACTTTTCCGTAATCGCTACCGCCCCGCAAAGACGGCTCGCCATCAAAACTTTTGTCAATCGTTTTTCCGAAGGCATCATCCGTGAAGCATGCTTGCGCGAATTAAAACGCGGCGGGCAGATATATTTTCTGCACAACGAAGTAAGCACTATTCAACCCATGCATGACAAGCTTGCCCGGTTGTTGCCGGAGGCGCGCATAAGCGTTGCCCATGGGCAAATGCGCGAACGCGAACTGGAACATGTGATGAAGGATTTTTATCAGCAGCGCTTCAATCTACTGCTTTGCACAACCATCATCGAGACCGGTATCGATGTTCCCACCGCCAATACCATTGTCATCAATCGCGCAGACAAATTCGGTCTGGCGCAATTACATCAGTTGCGCGGGCGCGTAGGCCGCTCCCACCATCAGGCATACGCTTATCTATTGGTGCCTGAGGAAGAAGCGCTTGGAACACAAGCCAGGAAACGTCTGGAAGCCATTCAAGCCATGGAAGAACTGGGTGCGGGTTTTTATCTCGCCATGCATGATCTGGAAATTCGCGGCGCCGGCGAAGTACTGGGCGAATCGCAAAGCGGCGAGATGCAGGAAATCGGCTTCACTCTCTACTCCACCATGCTTGATGCTGCGGTTCGATCACTAAAGGAGGGCAAAGAACCCGATATGCAGCATCCCCTGGGCGTTGCCACCGAAATAAATTTACATGTTCCCGCCTTGCTGCCTGATGGATACTGCAATGACGTACATGAGCGCCTGGTACTGTACAAGCGCATGGCGAATTGCACAAATGATGATCAACTGGATGATATTCAAATAGAATTATCGGACCGCTTCGGTCTCTTGCCGGATCCCGTCAGAGCACTGCTGGATTGCCACCGTTTGCGTATTGCTGCTACACCCATGGGAATTACTCGCATTGAAGCGAGCACTGACGCCATCCAGGTGCAATTCATTCCCAACCCACCGGTCGATGCCGCAACAATCGTCGCGCTCCTTCAACGCAGCCGCGATTATGAACTTTCCGGTCCCGATCGCCTGAAAATAAAAGTACGGATCCCGGGAGTGAAAGAACGGGTAACGCGGATAAAAAGCTTGATCACCGAATTGAGTCGCTGAAGATCCAGTTGCGCAAAAAGGCGCAGCGTCGATCAAGCGTTTTGGTATCCTTCAGATGAGTGCTATTGACGATTACGACGTTTCCGGTTTGTACGAAAAAATACATGCTTAATCGCAGCTTTTCAGGATAATCGCCCTTCATTCGGGCATAACCTGTCCGTTAATAATCGTTTATGCCGGAAAACCATCCTGATGTCGTGGCTAAGGAGCATTAAAAGCAAAATTGTTGTGTTTGCCATGATGGCCACACTCATTCCGTCGTTAGGGCTGGGGTTGTTGTCCTTTCGGCAGAACGAGGCGCAGATAAGCGATAATGTAACCCGTGAGCTCCGCGCCATGACAAGTTACGCCAGCCGCGAAGTAGAACTCTGGATTGATAAACGTGTCCACGAGGTGCACGTAACGTCCACGTCCAGTGCCGTCATAGACGGTCTATCAGCGGTCAACCATCCCGAAACAAGCTTGCCGGGTAGAAATCCGCAAGCCCTGGCTCATTATCTGCGGTCGGTGCAGGTAAAACTCGACACAATACTGGAACTGACTGTCGTGGATGCTACCGGTAAAGTTGTGGCGAGCAGCGCGGAAATGCCCGTCACAGTGACGCTCCCCGATGATTGGCCCCAGAGTTCCCTCACGGAAGGCCTTGTGATTGCACCGCCACACTGGGACAAGGGATATGCTACCGCCACACTTAGCGTTGCAGTTCCGGTATTGTCCTACGACAATTTATTGATGGGTGCATTGGTGGCCGTGCTGGATCTTCATAGCTTGCAGCCCCGTCTGAAAAGTGAGATAAAATCGCCGCCAGGCGAAGTGATCCTGCTTGATTCAGACGGCAGAGCACTTGTCAGCAGTCAGGCCGGCACAGGTAAATTGCCGCAGCTGGATCCGTCGGTGCTGCGGTATCTGCTCGCTCAACCGGGCAACTCCGTGGCTTTTCATGGCCTGACGCATCGCAACGTAATTGGATTGGCCGAGGTATCCGCGGAGCCGGGAGTCGTCATTGTGGCAGAGCTTGATCGCGCCGCGGTTTATGGCCAGTGGATAGAACTTCGGAATATGTTTCTGGGGCTGGTAGGCGCACTGGTTCTGGTAGTGGCAGCCGTGGCCTTCCAGCTGGGACGCTCGATTGTTGCGCCGTTGCAACGGCTGATCCGTGCCGCGGACCGCATTGCCGGGGGCGATCTGGAGGTACGGCTTTCGGCAAAACGAAATGACGAGCTCGGTCGTCTTACAGTGGTATTCGATCAGATGGCGGATCGGTTGCGCCAGAGTCACGCCGAGATCATGGCCGCCAATGAAGCCATGCAACAGCAGAATCAGGTGCTGGAGACACTCTCCATCACCGATAGTCTTACCGGCCTGTACAATCGCAGTAAACTCGATGCGATTCTGACCGATGAGCTTGCGCGCTTTAAACGCACGCAGCGGCAGTTTGCACTATTAATGCTGGACATCGATCACTTCAAGACATTAAATGATACCTATGGCCACGTCACCGGCGATGAAATTCTGCAAAGCGTAGCCCGGATACTGCTTCAGTCTGTCCGTAGCATCGACTATGCGGCACGCTACGGCGGTGATGAACTTATTATTATTCTGGTTGATACTTCTGCGGACCTGGCGGCGAAAACTGCGGAACGCATCCGTTCACATGTAGAAAATGCCCAATATGACGCCAACGGCTCGACGATTGCAGTAACAGTGAGCATCGGTATCGTGCAGTGTCAACTCGACGATATGACGCCAACCGCAGTGTTCACTCGTGCTGATAAAGCGCTCTATCAAGCAAAGCGGGCGGGTCGCAACCAGGCATATATTGCTCATTAATCCGTCGTTTGTCCGCCGGTATTTACTGTTTGCCCAGGTGCGCTTCCACCAGCGTATTGAGTACCCATCCCGACCGTCCATCGGCTGAGATCAACAGCCATTGGCCCTGATAGGCATCCGCTATCATCAGGGATTCCTTCTTTAATACGCCGAGTACCGCAGCATTCAAGCCCGGCTTCTGGCGCAGATTGCTATTGGCAATGGCGCGAAGCGGGATAGGAACCTGCAACGAGACCGTTACTTGACGCGACTCCGCGCTCTTGCGGCCGTGGCTGTTTGTCATCATGTTGATAAACTCGCGAGCCTGCGCAGCATAATCCATTGCCGCGGCATAGTTGTCCTCTGCGTACGATGTAGCGGCCGCGTTCAGCAGGCGCGCTGCCTGAGCTTGCAATAACTGATCGGAGCCTGTGGCCGAGGATGACTTCAGGTTTTCCATGACCATTTCAACTTCCGCAATGGTAGAGGCAGCGGCAGGACGTGTAGCTAAACGCCTGAGTTTTACCTGCGCATGAGCAGCCTGGCTGCTGGTTTCCTGTAACGTCTTTGCCTGATCCTGCTGCCGGGCCTCCTGGCTGCGGATCTGCGCCTCCTTTTCCGCCACCAGCTTCTGCAAGCGTTCGATCTCCTGCTGCTGCGTCTCTTTTTCCACAAGCAGCTTTTGCAGGCGCTCGATTTCCTGCTGCTTCCCAACGCAGGATGACCAGAGGGAGCCGGCAATCTCAGCTTGGGACGGAGATGCTTTTGGAAGAATGCTGCATCCCGTCATGATCACGCCGATAAGGCCGAAAACTATCCGGCCCGGCATAGGTACTGGCTGAAGCTTTGAAAGACTATAGCGCTTAACTGACCGCTTCAATGGTGCCATGACTCGGTTATCTCCGCATCCTGATATTGAAGCAGATATTATCGCTCAGTTCCGGTTTATGTGGTAAGCATCCCCTTTCAATGTGGGGTCTGAAGCTTGCCAGATAAAATTTATTAGCGTGCCTGCTTGCCGTCCCGCTCATCGAATGGAGCAGCAGATATAGAGCGGTGCGCCGGCAAGCACATCCTCATTCGCTTGATCGTCAAGACCTGAAAGCGCTTTTCGAGACCTTGAACCTAAATCCGGTAGTTGACCGCTTATTTAATAGATCAGTGTCATGATTAATAATAATATTTCATATTATTTGACACTCACCTTCCGGGTGAGGATGCTATGGGGTGAATTGTACGGTTTTTGGGGTACATGGCTGCGTTGCAACTCCTTGGAATGGAACGGCGCCCCGAAGCGTCGCACGAGGGGCCCCACGAAGTGGGGATCGGGCAGCGCAGGGGATGCCACGATCGCGCTCCACACGCAAGGGGGCGCCCGCATTCCGCTTCGGGGTCGCACCTTCCTGCGGAAGGCACTGCTCCGCCCTGCGTGGTCGCATTCCGCGTTGTTGCGCCTTGCCCTGCACCCCAAAAACCGTACACTTCTCCCCGTCCAACTACCGGATTTAGGTTGAAAGGTCGAGCCGCCATGGGTGATTGTAGCTTCAGGCAGGCGTGTATCCGGGTACCGGAACCACTGCGTAAACAGCGCTCCAGAAATTCGATGTGGAAGTTGGTAGCGATTGCTGGCAAAATGTCGGGTTGCCAGCAAAATATCAGTCCCGCTACATTGGCCTTCTCCGCGGCATAAAAATATGGGAGTCTGCCTCGGACCGCCCTACAGGTGTACAGGAAGGCGCACAGGCGCGGCTACTCCATCAATTCTCTCTTGAAGCGATAGCATGCTTGGACTGCCCAGGCTATCTTCGAGCGCGCTCGAAGGGGACTGGAAATATCTTTAACAATAAATGGAACGGTATATGAATCTGATAATACAAGGGCTTGAGGTAGCAAACAGCGATTTGAGAGAGTTGGCGAAACTCGCCGGCGCTGACCATATCGAACGAATCACAGGCCAGGCGTTTCGGCTGGAAAACGCAAGTCGCCGCGAGCATGTGGCTGAATACTGCGCCGACGCCGAACTGGATTTCGCATTCATCGAACAAACGGTACAGCTCTCCGATTTTGGCCTGGTTGCGATGGATATGGATTCAACCCTGCTTGCGATCGAGTCCATTGATGAAATAGCCGATATGCACGGGATGAAACCTCAAGTATCGGAAATTACGCAGAGAACCATGCGTGGCGAAATCGTCTTCGCGGAAAGCTTGAGGCAGCGCACCGCCTTGCTGCAAGGGTTGGGCCAGGATGCATTGCAACAGGTTTACGATGAGCGCGTGCGACTCAGTCCCGGTGCGGAAAAAATGTTGGAACGGATGAAATCCGCCGGCCTCAGGAGCATGGTCATCTCTGGTGGATTCACGTTTTTTACAGATAGAATAAAAACAAAACTGAATCTCGATTACGCCGCAGCCAACAAGCTCGAAATTACGGATGGAAAACTCACCGGCAAGGTATTGGGGGAAATCATTGGCGCCTCGGGAAAAGCCGAAGTGCTAAAAAGTGTACGCGAAAAGCTGGGCTTGAGGCGCGAGCAAGTAATCGCCATCGGCGATGGCGCCAACGACCTCAAAATGATGGAAGAGGCCGGGATCAGCATCGCTTATCATGCGAAGCCCATCGTACAGGAGAAGGCGACCTATGCTATCAATCATGTGGGTCTGGATGGGGTAGTCAATTTGTTCGCATGACCCGCGTCATCCTGATCATGCAGACTCGTTACGTCAATAGCTGAACGCAGCTTCCACCAGGAAGGTGCGTTGCGGATAGGGGTGAAACACAAAGGCTTTGTCATTGTTCAGGTTGGTAATACCGAACGAGAATCGGCTTTTAAGGCCGCTCTGGAACTTGTGCCGATAGCTGGTTTTGAAGTCCAGGAAGAAGAAATCGCTCTGCGCGCCAAACACGTCATTTACATGGTCACGGTTATCGAGATCGTTAAACGAATCACTGGTATAACGACCGGAGAATGCAATGTCCCAAGCTTCTGTAGCATGGTAGGTAGTAAAAAAATTCGCTCGCCAGTGAGGTAGGCGGATGCGTTGTTTACCCGTGAGATCAAAATTACTTGACCTTCCGGTCGAATCTGTAAAAATGATGGTGGGACCCTTGTCTACCTTTGCGTTCATCCAGGTTCCATTAAACATGAAATCGAATTTCGAGCCAAGTATCCGCCGTTGGTCAAAGATAAATTCCACCCCGGTAGTGCTGGTCTGATCGATATTCTGAAATGAAGCCTTCGATTGAACGCCCGAGGCTGCCAGAACCTGCTGAATGGCATCCTTGATATCATCGCGGAACACATTCACGCGGACGTAACCCTTGGGTAGCGCGTACTCAAACATGAAATTATGGTGTACCCCGTTTTCGGGCTTAAGCGCGGCGTTTGCCGTCACGATCTGGGTCGGGGTACCAATTGATTGATAAAGCTCGGCAATGACGGGGAATCGATGAGCCCGGCCGAAGGAATAACGGAGTTTCCACGGTCCAGGCTCATAGCCTAGCGAGACTTTGGGTGAAAGCGCCGATACGGCGCGATCCGGTACTGAAGTACTGCCGACAACACCGTTGGAAGCCGACCACCATTCCTGACGCGCTCCTGCCGTTACATCCCAGTCGGGCAAGAAACGATATGCGGATTGGGCAAAGATCGCATGAGTCGATGTCTGGCCGTCATTGTTCGCGCCAGGCTGCAAGGCACCGCGAGTAAGCGTGGCATAGTCCGTCAGTGCATACTGCCGAAAGCTTAAATTGTATTGATCAAAATGATATCCGCTCAGAAGTGATAGTTTCTCGTTGCCGAGTAGCGCTGGCGTGCTTAGCTTGAGGTCATAATTCAGCCAGCTGAATTTCCTGAAATCCTGTATCTGCCCCGCGCCAGTATTTGCCGGGTCCTTGGGACTGAAGAAAGCTGAAGCGCGCGTGTCTTTCAGCACATCAAAATAGCTGATAGTCGTGTCGACATTCAAGTTTGGAGTGAGAGTGCCGCGTAGCTGCAACCCTAGATTCAGCGTTTCCCGCTTGTCCTGGCTGCCTCCAAAACCACGTTGCACAACATCGAACCGGGTCCCATCCAAGGAAGCGTTACCGGGTACGGCGCAGTCTTCGATAGTTTTGCAAGGCGGCGCTGCCCCTCCCCAAAATGGCTGTCCAGTTGTGTCGCTTACATAGTTGCGGGGGCGATTCTGGTTGCGCGTGCGGTCCTCGTATGCAACCGTGAAGATCGCCTGAAGATCCTGGGTAATGTCATAACCAAACTTGCCCTTGAACAAGTGGGTTTGTACCTTTTCCGGCCCGGTATCGCCGTAGATCATGCTGGGCGTACCGCGAGTATCGGGCGTCCGTATGCCACCCGTGACCGGGGTGCCGCCCGGCACATCGAATAGTCCCGTATTGTCGATGAAGTAGGACTGTGGATGGCTCTGCGCTTCAAGACGGTTGTAGGCCAGGAATACTGTAAACCGATCCTGGATTCGATTGCCATAGGAAACGTATTGCCGATCGCCTATGAACGTTCCTTGATCCGGCCCGTAAAGTTTATAGGGCTGAATGAATAAGCTGCTCTCGACATAAAACTCCTGCTTATGCGGCATGCGCGTTTTTATGTTTACCACACCGCCGATGGAGTTTCCGCTATATTCCGCCGAGAAAGGCCCGTAAACGACGTCGACGGAATCGATTTCATTGGGGCCGACCATCGACCAGCGCGGCGCGCCGTTAAAGGAAGCCTGCAGAAAGTTGTGCAGCGGCAAGCCATCTGCATAGACCATATTGCGCGCGGTCGAGAACATATCCGCGCCCCGAATGCCGAGAACACCGTTGGGATCACCGACATAACGCTGCCGGATTTGCAGGCTCGGCTGATATTTCAGTACCTCCTCCGTGGTTTGCGCGTTTTGCAGCTCGATCTGTGACCGGGTCACGCGCGTCGAAGGCGAAGTGTAATGGGTGTCACGCTCGGTCTCGCCGGTAACAACCATTTCCTTGAATACCGTTTCCGATACGCTGTCTTGCGCCGGATTATCCTTATTTTCATCCTTGCGCTTGTTCTTGCCGGAGACCTTACCCGCCGCCTTCGTGTCAGAACCAGGGAGTGAGCCGGCGCCAGACGACACCCGATCCGTATCTTCCGCCGATGAAGCTGGGTTGCCTGACTGCACCATTAACCCGTTGACGGCACCAGCGGAAGGGGATATTTGGGTGGCAACTCCCTCTGTGCGGGGACCCGTATTATCGTATTTCGGCGGAGATTTTTTTGATTGATCCGAATCTTCGGCTGCAGAGGCCGGAGATACCCAAAGCAGACCCACCAGGAAAAACGAGAAAGATCTCATATTTATTCTTATATTACGTGATCGCTCTTACTGATAACGATCAACCAGGATCTTTACCAACATATGCTTCAAATGTTGCGCCAGCACTACAATTTATCCCAATCCATTAAAGATCAGCTGGAGCGCCCGGCAGTGATCCGTTCAATCGGCACAATTCGCAGCCCCTCTTTTGCGGTATTCCACACCACCAGCACTTTCTCGCCGCTAATCAGCGGTACTGGATAATCCGTTGCGCCAGCCGACAACATCAAACGTGCAGGTTCGCTCCAGGACACACCGCCATTAACCGAATACATCATCTGCACGGAATAGGATTGCCCATCAAATTCGCGCCAGGATAGGATAACGATTTTATCCTCCACGACGACCGAGGCATGATTTGCTTGGGCCGCCGGATTGCCGATGGGCATGGGCCGGGACTCCCAATCACCGTCAATATTCTTGTAGAACAATCCCTGGCGAGCCGTGCCATTGGTAAACCAGGCCAGGTGCAGCTTGCCCCACCTGTCAGCCGCGAGGCTCCCGCCATTATGTGGACAGGCATCAATTTGCCATTCGTCACGCGTCGCACGCCTCACTCCACCCTTATCCAGGTTAGCAATGGCAAAATCGCGCGTGTTGGCACCAAAAATATTCCGCCAGAGGGCGACCGGTCCGTCTTTCGTCCAGGCGAGCGTAATTTTGCAACACTCGCATGTATGTTCGTGAAATCGGTGATTCGGGCCAAAACTTTTGCCGTTATTGTCTGATTTAGCTGTATATATCGATGTGCCCGTGAAATTTTCGCCTTTTTCCTTCGCCGCATCCCGATCACGGGCATCCAGCCATGCAATTACCACCCGCCCGTTGCCATCGATCGCCATCGAATCAAACCGATGGCTGGTGATGCGGCCATCGTCATTCAGCGTAATGGGTGCGGAAAAGCTCTTACCTGAATCCGTCGAGCGCGCAAACCGGACGTTGCCGGCATATTTCTGAGGCAGGGACTGCACCCAGGTCAAAAGTACGGTACCGTCGCGGGCAACCGCAATCTTGGGCCGGCTCTCGCCATCAGCCGATATGGTTTCCGGTTCGGGCGTGACGATAACCGGCGTGGAGAAGTTCTTTCCTTCGTCGTCCGACCAGGAGACCAGCAGTCGCTGCTTCTCAACCCTTGCTATCCATAAGCGTCCATTCTCATCCAGCGTTGCGCCCACCGCCAGCATAGCCTTTGGCGCATGCCACATTGAATGGTTGTGCCCTCCATTAGCTGAATCCGGCTGACTTGCGAGCGCAGTTGCCGAAACGCTCATCAGGAAAATGGATGCAATATGAAGAACCCGATACATCTCTCGCTCCCATTAACAATGTTGAGGTCGAGAATAATCTATTTACCGAAATAGGGGAATGTGGCAAATTGTCGCACCTGATAATTGCGATCTCATGAACCGGAGAGCAGGAGGCGCGATAACTGATTGAAAATCAATACGTTATGCGGCAGCAACAGCGATCCTAATGTTCGTTGATGTGCTGCTCATGCCCCACCCATTTCTGCACCACCAGGCTTCCCACCATGTCGCCTTCGACATTGACCGCAGTGCGAAATGTATCCAGGAGGCGATCGATGGGCAACAGGATGGCAATGCCTTCGGCGGGTAGCCCGACCGATTGCAGCACCACTACCATCGTCACCATCCCGGCACTGGGTATGCCGGGCGCACCCATTGCAGCCAGCATGGCCGTCAGGAACACGATCATTTGTTGCATGAGGTTGAGCTCGATGCCTGCCAGATTAGCGATGAACAGGGCGGCCACCGCTTCGTACAACGCGGTACCGTCCATATTGAGTGTAGCGCCCAGCGGCACGACAAAACCGGCAATATCGCGTTTGACATGCAGATGCTGCTCGACACAGCGCAAAGTGACCGGCAAAGTGGCGGAACTGGAACTGGTGGCGAAGGCCGTTATCAAGGCCTCCCGTGCCCCGCGCCAGAATTTCAGCGGGGTCATGCCTGTAACCAGATAAAGAATCAACGGCAGAACCACCATGCCGTGCAACAACGTTGTCGTCACCACTACGGCGATAAATTCCACCAATGTGGCGAGCAAAGCCGCGTCCTGCGTGGCCGCCAGCTTCAACAGCAATGCCATGATGCCGAGCGGCGCCAACCGCATGATCCAGCCCACCAGCATCAGCATCAACTCCAGCAGTTCCTGTAACAGAATGAGAATATTGGCGTAGCGCTCGCCGCCCACCACCAGGGCAATCCCGAGCAAAAGCGCGAAAACCACCACCGCAATCACATTCCCCTGCGCCAGCGCAGTCATTGGATTCTGGAACAACGAATGGAGGAAGTGAGCGAAAAAATCGGACAGTGCCATTTGCTCGGCTCGAAACCCCTGCATGGCATCCTGAAACATCGCGAGCTGCAGCCCTGCGCCGGGACGGACAAGGTTGGCGGCAGTCAACCCCAGCATGATCGCGAGCGCCATGGAGAATATGAAGAAGCCCAGCGTTGCTTTCCATACCTTGTGCATCTGCCGGTGTGCGCGTAAATTGGCAACGCCCACCGCGATGGAAGTAAACACCAGTGGAATCATCACCATTTTCAACAAGTCGATAAACAGTGTTCCGACGAGTTCAGCGATATATAACCCAGCCTGCGCGGCTGTGGATTCCTTTCCAAGCAGGGATAACCCCAAACCCAGCAGGAGACCAGCCAGCACACCAGCCAGAATTTGCGCATTCAGCGATGTCTTTCTCATCGGTACGCTGCTTTATGAGGTTGATTTTTGATACGCTGTGAAAAATTCTTGTTCGCGGTGATCATTTGAACAATGAGTGAAAGCACCGTCCTGGGAAAACGCTGCAAATTTGCGAGCAACAATACCAGATTTTTTGATCGGAAGAAGCTGGGAGAGTAAGGTTCAAGCAAAACTCGGCAGGTAGAAATAAATCCAGACTCTTCCGAAAATTGGCTTTCGCCATTGTTTTATCAGTTTGCCTTATCGGTAGCTTTCCTATGCTTGAAGCATCGCGTCCATTGGGGAATCTGCCGCGGCATTCTCAGCAACTATAATCCGTTATCATGGACACCGGCATGTCTTTTTCAGCTTTTGCAGCACCGTTCGCCGCATTCATGGTGGCGTTCGCGCTGATTTCTTATTTGATCAAGGGTGGCATTCTCAAAGTGCTGGACCACCCTAATCCCCGCTCTCTTCACAGCAAGGCCATTCCGCGGACCGGAGGACTGGGCCTGATGTCCGGGATCCTCGTCTCATGGGCGCTTCTCCCCGGCGTGCTGCCGTTGTTTATATGGGCAAGCGTTATATTACTGGTAGCAATCTCATTTGCCGACGATGTTTCGGGCCTGCCGGCCTGGACAAGGTTTCTGATGCATGGAGTGATTGCGATCTGGTTCTCCACAGCAATGCTATCCGATATCCATGGCTGGATGATCACAGCGGTGGCCGCGGTCGCAATTACCTGGATGCTCAATCTTTATAACTTCATGGACGGCTCGGATGGCTTGGCGGGGGGAATGACGCTGATAGGTTTCAGTTGCTACGGCGTGACAGCATGGCTAGCCGGGAATGCGCCGTTTGCCATGATCAATTTCTGCATCGCAGCGGCAGCGGCAGCTTTCTTGTTGTTCAATTTTCATCCCGCACGTATTTTCATGGGGGATGCAGGATCGATTCCGCTAGGGTTCCTGGCTGCAATACTGGGTATTATGGGCTGGATAAACGGTGACTGGCCGCTATGGTTGCCGTTGCTCATATTTTCACCATTTATTGTCGATGCTTCTGTTACTCTCGCGAAACGCGGCCTGCGCGGTGAAAAAGTCTGGCAGGCGCATCGTGAGCATTATTATCAACACATGGTGCAAAGCGGCTTGGGTCATCGCAATACAGCCCTGCTCGGTTATGTTCTCATGTTAGCCGCGGGTGCCAGCGCCATATGGGCAGTGGGGCAGCAGACTGCCGCTCAGCTCGGGGTCGGCGTCGCATGGGGTGGAATTTATCTGATCATGATACGGGTATCCGACCACTACTGGAAACGCCATCCCGGCGGCTCATAGCATGCCTGTACATAAACTTAACATACGGGCAGGAATTGCCTTCGTTCATGATCTTGCCGCAGTAGTCGCTGCGTGGTGGTTCGCTTATTTGTTCCGTTTCAATTTCGAAATACCTCCTTTTTACCTGGCGGCATTGAAGGAAATCCTGCCATTTACGGTGTTGATACACGCCGCGGCGTTTCTATGGTTCGGCCTGTATCGCGGGCTCTGGCATTATGCCAGTCTGCCCGATTTACAGCGCATCCTCTTCGCTGTATTGGCATCGGCAGCCGCAGTACCCCTGGCGTTATACCTGTTGCAAGTACACAGCGGCGTACCACGCACTGTGTTGCTGCTGGCCCCCATTCTGCTTCTGTTCATCATGGGAGGAAGCCGCATTGCCTATCGGTTATGGAAGGAACATCGACTTTATGGACGCAAGAAACTGGAAAAAAATCTCGTCCTGGTACTTGGGGCGGGAGATGCCGCAGTCGGTCTGGTGAAAGAGCTTGCCCGGAGCATGCAATGGGAAGTAGTGGGATTCCTGGACGATGATCCCGCGAAACGTGGCTTGATGTTACACGGCTTCAAGGTCATGGGTCAAATCAGCGAGCTCCCGGCCATCGCAAAAAAGTTTCGCGTGGATCATGCCATCATCGCCATGACATCATCGTCATCCGACCGCCGCAAATTTTACCGCTCCCAATCCGACAGGCGCCAGCCGGACCGCCATCTCCGCAATCGCCGGCGGGCGATGCAGATGTGTTCCACCGCTGGGGTAAAGGCGTTGATTGTCCCTTCGTACGACGATTTGATCAGCGGTAAAATCACCGTGTCGCAGATCCGCACTGTCGAGCCGGAAGACTTGCTGGGCCGGGACTCGGTGGTATTGGATAACGACGGCTTGCACGGCTTGCTGACAGGAAAAACGGTTCTGGTTACGGGTGCCGGCGGCTCGATCGGATCGGAATTATGCCGCCAGATTGCGATATTCAGACCGGGCCGCCTGGTACTGTTCGAGTTGAACGAATTCGCCCTTTACAGCGTCGAGCAGGAATTCCAGGCCAATTTTCCGAACATACCCATGGTATTCGCCATTGGCGATATCAAGGATGCCGCGCGGCTGGCTCAAGTGTTCTCGCAGTACCAGCCGAAGGTTGTATTCCATGCCGCAGCCTATAAGCATGTGCCGCTGATGGAGCATGAAAATGCCTGGCAAGCTGTTTTGAACAATGTTTTTGGAACCTATGTGCTGGCACAGGCCGCGATCAAGCATGGCGTGGAAAAATTCGTATTGATCTCGACTGATAAAGCGGTGAATCCTACGAATGTCATGGGCGCCAGCAAACGTCTGGCGGAGATGGTATGTCAGGCATTGCAGCAGCCCATCTCCATTTCTGAAAACGCCTCTGGAAAAAATGATTTGATTGACGGGAAGCATGAGCCAGGCTTTGTCATGGTACGTTTCGGAAACGTGCTGGGCAGCGCAGGCAGTGTCATTCCAAAATTCCGCGAACAGATCGCAAAGGGTGGCCCAATCACTGTCACCCACTCGGAAATTACCCGTTACTTCATGTCCATACCTGAAGCCACGCAACTGGTTCTGCAAGCGGGATTAATGGGGAGCGGGAAAAGTGGCGGTGAAATTTTCGTGCTGGATATGGGCGATCCCGTGAAGATAGCCGACCTCGCAAAAGACTTGATCCGTCTTTCCGGATTGAGCGAGAGCGATATTCAAATTGTATATAACGGATTACGCCCCGGGGAGAAACTCTACGAAGAGTTGTTGGCGGACGATGAGAACACTTTACCGACGCCCCATCCCAAATTGCGCATTGCCCAAGCCCGCCAGGTTGAAAAACAGTGGCTGATGGAACTGTTGGCATGGATAAACGAGCATCCGGCATTGAGCGATGAGGAAGTCAAGCAGGATTTGAGACGATGGGTTCCGGAATATTCAAGCCAGGAATCCGGGCAATGATTTCCTGACTTCCCGCGCCATTTATTCAGGCGACGACTCAGAGTTGCCTGGCAGCCACATCTTTTTGCACACACAAGGTCTGGACGAGCTTGGCGTAAGCCCCACCTCTTGCGAGTAATTCCCGGTGGCTGCCGATCTCAACGGCTCCGCCTTTACCCAGCAGGATGACGCGATCCGCTTTCTCCACGGTGGCTAAACGATCGGCTATAACAAGCGTGGTACGCTCCTGCACGACGGCATCCAACGCTGCCTGGACATGATGCCCAGATTCGATGTCCAATGTTTCGGCTGCTTCATCCAGAATCAGGATAGGCGAATTTTTAATCAGTGCTCGCGCAATGGCGATACGTAGCCGCTGTCCACCCGTAAGGTTTACACCGTGTTCTCCTATGAGGGTTTGCAATCCCTGGGGCATTTTCCGGATGAACTCCGTTGCGTGCGCGGCTTGTGCTGCAGCAGTGATCGTTGCTTCTGTTGCGCGGCCCAGTGCGCCATAAGCGATATTGGCTGCTATCGTGTCATTGAAGAGTGTTGTCTTCGATGATACCAGCGCAATATTGGCGCGCAGGCTGGCCAATTCAAGGCTCCTTAGATCATGGCCATCAAGCAGGATTTTTCCCGATGCGGGATTAATGAAACGCGGCACCAGATTCGCGAGCACAGCGGTGCTTCCCGAAAAACCTACTAACGCCACCATTTCGCCCGGTTGTATGGTCAACGTGATGCCCGGCAGCGTCGAACATGCTCCGGTACCCTGCTGGCCACCTGGTTCTGGACTTGCTTTGGAACCGGCTTCAAGGCTCTTTTCCTGATCGTGGTAGAAACGGACCTGCTCGAATCGCAATTCGCCGCGCGCACGCTCGACGATAATTGTTCCCGTGTCCGGTTCAGGCTCCTGGTCAAGCAGCGAAAATACGCTCTCGGCTGCTCCTAGTCCATGCCGCAGAATCTCCTTCAGGCCGGCAACACGTTTTACCGGAGAAATCAGCATCAGCATGGCTGCCACGAAAGAAGCAAAGCTGCCTGCCGTCATCTCATCGGCAAACGCTTGCTGAGCCGTAACATAAACAATAACCGCCAGCGCACCTGCAGCGGCTATCTGTATCAACGGTACACGGAGAGAGGCCATGGCCATCCGTCTTTTAGCGAAGCGATGCGCTTCCTCGGCCTGTTTCCTCATGCGCTGGATTTCATACTGCTCACCACCGTGAAGCTTGACCACCTGGTAGTTCTCGATGGCATCCCCCAGCACCTGGTTGAGATTTATCATTGTTTGTTGGGTTTCCATTGCCATTTTTTGCAGTCGCGCCGTGATGAGCCGCATGATCAGCGGCATTGCGGTGGCCATCAATAACGTCAGCAAGGCAAGCGGCCAGTCGAGATAAAGCATCCATCCCAGCAGTCCGAGAATCACAAGCAAGTCCTTGACCATCACCGTCATGACATCGGTAAAAACACGGGCGACCTGCTCGGTATCGGATGTGATTCCGGAAACAAGGCTACCGCTCTCGTGGCTGGCGCAATAGGCAGCAGGCAGGGTCAATAATTTAGCGAACATCTCCACCTGCAAGTCCAGCACCAGTTTGCTCCCCAGCCAGTTGACCGCATAGGCGCCGATATGGCCGGCCACTCCCCGAACCGCAAACAGGCTGATGATTCCCAGCAGAACGAGCTGCATCAATTCCAGGTTCTTGCCGGCAATAGCGCCGTCCAGCATCGGCTGCACCAATGCGACCAGCATAGGCGCAGTTGCAGCCATCGCAATCATGCTGATCAATCCCAGTATGACCGCGTCCCAATAGGGCGCGATATACCTTATCAGGCGCAGATATAGTTGACGGCGGGTGGGGATTTGCGTGTTTTGCATGCGCAAGCAGAATCGGGAGACAGTGCACTACCAGGCGTTCTGGCAAAGCCGTATTATGTCATCTGCTTCCATGCGCGATAAGATGCTTCGCGGAACGTTATTACCCCGGATGTTTCATAAATTGACGCGCGCCCTCGCTGGTCTTTTGTTTCGTATGAAAATTTCGTTCAGTCGGGCGTATGAATAACTACGCCACTCTTTCACAAAATCTCCCTACAAAACAAAATTCTGCGCAATCATCACGCAAATTTATTAAACATCCGGGTTACGAATAATCTCAGTCGAACTGATATTTTACGGTGAACCAGACATTACGCTCGCGAGCCGGTAGCGCATTGAAGCTCGTGCCCGGCGCGTTGCGAATCGCATATGAAAAATATTTTTCGTCGAATAAATTGTTTACTGCCATGCTCAGCAACAGCTTTCTTAGCTGGTGAGTAAACTTGAGATCCACGGTGACGTAATCCGGCATGCGACGCGTGGCTGTATTGGCCTGATCGTTATCGAATACCTGTTCCCCAACATAGTTCATCGTCGCAGCGAAGCGCGTTGTCGGTGCAAGCCGAATGGTACCGCCCGCTGAAACCTTATGGCGCGGCACCAACGGAATGATGTTTCCTGAAACATCGACGCCGCCAAAATTCCCCTGACGAAAACGTGCATCACTATAAGTGTAGCTGCCGGATACATCGATTGCGCTATTAACGGCCCAGGATCCCTCCAGTTCGAAGCCCTGCCGCCGGGTAGGGGGGAGGTTCGTGTTAGCAAAGAACCGAAACGGGTCTATGTTGATGAAGTTGATTTCATTGTTGAGATTGATCTGATAAAGCGAGGTGCGGGCCCGTACCGGCCCTTGCTGATAATCCAGTCCGATTTCTCCGGTATGAGCGGTTTGAGGCTCAAGTATCTTGATGATGGAATCGAATGCCGGCCCACCGAACTGATTGAAGTTTTCGTCTACCGTGGGTATGCGGAAACTGCGGCCAAACTTGCCGTAGAACGAAAATGCAGACCCCAGAGGCTGGCGCACCCCAACGTCATAGGCATGAACGGTGCGGCTCTGTTGACCGCGAGCATGAGCCGAGGGATTAAAACGATCATTGGCCTTATTGTCCACCCATTGCAACCGCCCTCCCAGCGTAATGACCGTACCTTTGGGTAAAGTAGAGGTGTGTTGCAGATAAACTGCGCGGTTCTGCTGAGTCGCCACGACATCGGTCTGAGGTGTGGTGGCGGATGTGGAGCCCGGTATGGTTTCCGATCCGGTAAGGCGTTCGGCACGATAATCCCACCATTCCAGGTTCGCGCCCAGTATCAGTTCGTGATTCATTCCCAAAGCCTGAAACGGCAGCTTCGTCCTCGGATTGAACAGCCACTGGTCGGATTTTGAATTGACGAACGTTTTGGCGTTGAAGCCGTCGAGATTGTAATCGTCAAACAATGCCGTACGATGGACATCGCGAAAGGAAAGATCCGCGGCAAGCTCGCCAAATCCAGTAGTACGTTCTCCCCGGAGCGTAACAAACGAGCCCTCGCGCGTGCTGAAATCGCGCGGTGTCGAGGTCCCTTTTCGGTCTGTTTTCAGTTGTGCTTCGGTGCGAGTGCCCGGTAATTCCAATTTTTGATCATCCAGGCCGAACTTCAGCAATGCCCTCCCACCGGTAAACTTATAGCGTAGATCTCCTTGCAGGTTCAACTGACGCAGTGCATTGTTGACGCGATAGTTATCCGTTTGCAGCGCGTTACCGGTGAGCGCCAACCCAAGGTTCTTGCCTGCGGCGTTTAGCGTTCCATTGAATTCCGTTGCGCTATAGCTGCCAATTGAAACGCCGCCGGTGCCTGACACACGACCAGGCGCGGCAGCGCGTGTGACGATATTGATTACGCCACCCGTGGCGCCAGCCCCATAGGTGACGGCGCCGCTGCTCCGCAGCACTTCGATGCGCTCGATTGAATCAAGCGGAACCGTGGACCAGCGGATACCCACCAGTTCGTTTTCATTCATTCGCTGGCCATCGAGCAAAACCAGCGTGTTCTGGTTGCCCGTAATGCCGAATCCGCGCATATCGATCTGTGGGTCCGGGCTGCCATCGACATTACGGGTATGGATGCCAGCCAGTTGTTGCAGCAACTCCGGCAAAGTCGAAGCAGCACTATTTTTGATTTGCTCCGCGTGAATTACCGAAACGCCTATCGGCAACTTCTCGACACGCTGATTAAAGCGCGTGGCGGAAACAACGACCTCTTCAAGGGGAAGTGTCGCCGGATCGTTGGATTCGGCGATTGCCCATGAAGACACAGACATGACAAAAAACGGCAAGAGCAGCTTGTGGAATAGACCCATGGTATCAGCTTGTAATTGGAGGAATCGTATCCACCATGTATCGAGCCCGGATGTTTCATAAATTGACGCGCGCCCTTGCTGGTCTTTTGTTTCGTATGAAAATTTCGTTCAGTCGGGCGTATGAATAACTACGCCACTCTTTCACAAAATCTCCCTACAAAACAAAATCCTGCGCAATCATCAAGCGAATTTATGAAACATCCGGGCGAGAACAAGAAAATACCGCGGAGGCTTTTGAGCGAACAGATATCGATCAGGATACCGCCCCACGCGATATTTCCATATGCGTTCAAGGCCGGTATCCGGGCTCGCAGGATTTGACGTATCGCCTTCCCATGAATTGGAGCATTCACAGTGGCATCAAGAGTTCTCTGAAAAAATCCCCGGGTCTGGCAGCTGGGTTGGCAACGCAATTGCCAACCCAGCGTTTTACGGAACACTTCTTGTTCAGAGCTTCTTATTCGATACGCCCACACCTGCTTACCGTTGCGGGGGCAGCCCAGGCATTCAAGAAACCGCTGAATAAGTCCTACCGGAGGATTTATATTCAGAGGTTGCTTGACCTGGTTCCCGTTTAACTCGACCGCGCAAAGCGGCCAGAGCACCTCAAACGTGGCCGGCATTCTACCAGAACCATCAGTTTCGGGCGTAAACTGATGGTTAGGCTTCCACTGTCGAATTTATCGCTGCGAGTGCCCGACGGATCGTGACCGACTGTCGTGGATTACTTGAAACTACATTTAAAAAATCACGTTAGCAGTTGACTCAACAGGGAGTTGACTCGACAGGGATTTCCAAACTATAGTGACTTGATGGAATCGGAACTGAAGTCCCTCGAAGAGAAAATTGATCAATTCGTGCATTTATGTCATCAATTGCGGTTGGAAAATATCCAACTCCGCCAGGACTTGGCTGGCGCTATCAGTGAAAACAAGCGTTTGGCCGAAAAAATAGGTGTCGCAACCACTCGCCTCGAGGCCATCCTGATGCAGATTCCGGAAAGCGAAGAATGAAGACCGGCAGAACCCTGGATGTAACCATCATGGGGCGGGAATTCCGCGTTGCCTGCCCCGACGAAGAGCGCGAGGAACTACTGCAAGCAGTGGCCTATCTCGACAAGAAGATGCGCGAAATCAGGGATAGCGGCAAAGTGGTCGGGTCGGAGCGCGTCGCTATCATGGCGGCGCTCAACATTACTCATGAGTTGCTCACCACGAGGAACAGGGGAGGCTTTGACATGGAAGAATTTAAGCGTAGAATCGATCACATGCAGGCAGCGCTTGATGCGGTGATGCCGGAACAGGACAAGTTGTTTTAACCGGATTACAAATTCAAGCCAGCCCGAACAAATTCTTCATTTCGGCCAGCCAGTCAGATATTAAATGCAGGCAAAAATGGACCAAAGTTGTTCCCTGCGGTGTTTGTTTAGCCCTATATTCTTTGAACCAACTTTTTAAGAACTGGTTGCAAACCATAGTGATGCTGTTGTGCGAGTCCTTTCGGGGAAGCGCCTGATGCATCCGGCTAGTGACCGCCTTGGACCCTAAGGTTCAAGATAAATGGGTTGACGGCATCTGCGGGGACCTTATCAGGAAACAAAAAAGCGGCTATGCCGCTTTTTTGTTTCCTTCAATTAATTTCAATCCTGATTGAATCACGCATCTTTGGAGTCAGTCACTCGGCTTCTTCTTCCTTGGCGCAGGGTTATCTTTGCTGGTAACGTGCATGTCAATGTGCTGTTTTATTTCCGTGGCAGGTTTTCCGCTCCCTGTCAATTGCACTCACCGGCACCCCCCGTTTGTTGACCAGAAACAACATAGACCATCCCGGTAGCACGCTATTTCGCTCGCTCAGGATATTGTCATGCAAACGGCAAAAATCATGATCCCATACCGCGCTGCGCAGCCCGGTCGTGAAAAGTTCATCATTACCCGAGCCAGCGAACATCAAAATGCCACCGGTATGCAATATGCAATACTGCACCATGAATAGCGAGTATCGGCGCTCAGCAGGGCGGTAATTCTTATAATCCCTTCCGTGGCTGCTTCAAGGACATTCCCCGAAAGCATGGCACTCATACCGGCCATACCCACCGTTCCACGGTCGCTGAATGTAGGCGACGCATTCTGATAACAACACCCGCGGAAGACGCTATAAACGCAGACATTTCACCTTGGCCTGCTTGATACTGTCTGCGCAAGTCCGCCGCATCAGTAGGTAAAACAATGATCTCAAATACGCGCTTTGCCAAATCGATTTCTATGTATTAATCTGTCGATAGCGTCTCCTTGCCTAATTTTCAAGCAGAGCTTGCATTTCGGTTGCGAGTGGAACACCTCATTCAAGATCAAATCTGGCAGGATTGGGTGTGCGAGTTCAAGGGTGAAATTGGATAACGCACACGACTTTCTCGGCGGCGAGCTCTTCTGCGCTCCGCATTTATTTTTTTGAAAGGACCAGCCAACATGAACTCGGCTAAACCACTCGTTGATCCAGACGGCGCCCGGCTCCCTATCAAGCTCGACCCGACATCCAACGGGGAGTTTGAGCCGGTACCATTATCCCCTGTGAATCAGGCTGCGAACCGCCTCGCACATGAAGCGGCGAATAAGAATTCAAAGCGTTTGTCTGTTTCTCGAAGAAATTTTCTAATCTCCGCTTGCGGGGCGGCCTCCACCTTGCTCGCCTTCAACGCGGCGAACGCCGCAGCAGGCAAGGCAGGCGGTTTTTTCGATCTGCCAATCGAAGCTGCGCTCGATCCCGAACTCGCACAGGCGCGAATCGGGGGCAAGGGCGAATTCATCTTCGACGTGCAGGGCCACTTTGTGGACCCGAACGGTGCCTGGTTGCAGAAACTCGCGCCCGGCGTAAAACCCCTGAGCCAGATGCCAAAAACAGGCTGCGCACTCGCGTCGGAGCCTGGCTCGCACAGCTACCTGCGTTGCCTGGGGCCTGATGAGTTTATCAAGGACGTATTCCTCGATTCCGATACCGATATGATGGTGCTCTCCTTTGTACCATCGAAACCCGACGCCGAGCCGCTTACCATCCAGGGGGCGGACGCGGTGCGCAGGATCGTCGACCGGATGGAAGGTATGCATCGGCTGTTGATCCATGGACGTGTCAACCCTAACCAGGAACATGACCTTGAAGCGATGGACGAATTGAAGGAGCGCTGGGGCGTGTCTGCCTGGAAGACTTATACCCAGTTCGGGCCCGGCGGAAAGGGCTATTTTCTATCGGATGACATCGGTACGCGTTTCATCGAAAAAGCACGTAAACTCGGCGTCAAGGTCATCTGCGTACACAAGGGTTTGCCCTTCGGTAAACAATCCTATGAGCACAGCCAATGCAGTGATATCGGCGTCGTCGCCAAGCGCTTCCCCGACGTTTCCTTCCTGGTCTATCACTCCGGCTTTGTTACTACTGTCCCCGAACGCGCCTTCGAGGGCAGGGGCGCTGACGACGGCATCGATACACTGATCCGCTCGCTCATCGAGAACGGAGTATCGCCAAATAGCAACGTTTATGCGGAGCTTGGCAGCACGTGGCGCTACCTGATGCGCGATCCTGAAGCAGCAGCGCATACGCTGGGCAAGCTCTTGAAGTACTGCGGCGAGAATAACGTACTCTGGGGTACGGACTCCATCTGGTATGGCTCTCCGCAGGATCAGATTCAGGCATTCCGCGCGTTCCAGATCGCCCCGGAATTGCGCGCGAGGTATGGCTATCCTGAAATGACTCCGCAGCTACGTGCCAGGATTTTCGGACTAAACGCGGCAAAGGTTTACTCGATCAGCCCGGACGAAGTGAAGAAATATACCCAACGCGACCGTATTGCCCGCGAGCGGTTGGCTTATATGGAACATCCCGAGCCGCATTTCCTGACCTACGGGCCGAAGACACGGCGCGAATTCCTCAATCTACCGGGCGCTGGGCAACCTTAAGCCACCCTTGAGTCACCCTTGAACCACCGGTTTCGGCTAGTGCGACGATGCCCATCTCAGGGCCAATATATTGCCTGCCTGGAGCTCGACCGAAGTTCCGAATTTTTTGCCTTCCCTATTCAGGATATCCCTTAACCACAGGGCATCATTCTCAACCGCATGGTTTAACCTGAAGCGCTTGACCTGCATGGGCGTCATGAATAAGCTGACCAGCTTGCCGGTAGAGGGATCCGCGCGTACAAAATACATCAGGGCCAGATCGCTCCGATAAGCTTCGTGCCCTGAAATACCTTCATAATCGTTCAGGAAGTCGCCGCAGCCGTAAAGAATCAGTTTTCCTTTATAAACCTCGATCCCTTTCACATGGTGAGAGGAGTGGCCATGGACGATGTCAACATCCGCGTCATCGATTAGCTGATGAGCAAATTCCTGTTGACCGTGCGGGATCTGATAGCCCCAATTACCGCCCCAATGAATCGACGCGATCACGATATCGCCCGCCAATCTCGCTTTTCCGATATTGTCGTGAATGCCTTGAACCGTTGCAGCGGAAAAGTCGGGCAACATGTTCACTCCTGGTCTGTCCGGTGCAGCAGCCCAGCTCCAGGGTATGCCGCTGGTTTCTGATCCAAATGAGAAGACCAGTACCCTCCCCTTCTCAGGAATGGTTATCACAGCGGGAGCCTGCGCCTCCTGAATATTGCGCCCGGCTCCCGCAATTTTGATATGCGCATCCTTTAACGTTTTCAGCGTTTCCGCAAGTCCCGGGTATCCCCAGTCCAGAACATGATTGTTCGCGAGAGCGCAACAATCGATATTCGCCGCCGTGATACAGAGGATATTGTCGGGATTCATCCGATAATTGACTGCCTTGTTTTCCACGTCATTACTGCGGGTGACCGCGGTTTCCAGATTGATAATGCGCACATCGGGCTTTCTTCGCTCCAGTTCGGAAAGCGCATCGCCCCAGATATAGGAAAAATCGACGGGCTTCGGAATCGGTCCGTTTGCTTCTTCGGCAAGCTCCACATATCCCCTCGCGCTTTTCATGTAACCCTCAAAGAGGATGGGGTCACCGGGATGTGGCAATACCTGGTCGATACCCCTTCCCGTCATGACATCGCCACAGAGAAACAAGGTAATCGGGTGAAGGGACTGTGGATGCTGGCCGCCGGTGGTTTGTTCACTATCTATCGATAAGCTTCCGGCTTCGGCGGCGTTGTTGCCGGTATCGATTGTGATCGCCTGGGCGCACATTGGCCGAACTGCAATGGTGATTCCCGCAGCCAGCGCATAACCGATAAACTGGCGCCGCTCCAGTTGCCGGTTTACATGCCTGGAATTTTCGGGACTCTTCATCGCTGGATCGCGCCAATGCGTTTGATTGCGGTTGACCCTGTTGACTGCGATAGAAACACATCAACGAAGATCGGTGAATTCAATATAGCGCATAGGGTAATAATTGCAGTTATTGATGCGGGGAAGACGATACATTTATAGCACCCAAGCGTGGTTAATCCGTATTAGTTCAGGCTCAGCCCGACGCATTGTGTGTCGCCGACTTGAAACCCAGACCTCCTACAGGTCTGATATGGGTCTGGTATGGGGTCCGGATTGGACCAGCGTTGAACTCGACTTCAGCCGCCTCCGGCAAGCCGACCGGCGGCGCCATGTGAAAAGCTTCAGTGGACACTTGAGACAGGAGCGCTTCAATGTACAGTGGCTATTGTCTTTAGGGAATACCAAGCGCAAAATTGCGACCTCACTATACTGAGGCGCACCCCACTCTGATTGCGAGGAATCGTGGCTTATCCCGTATACCTATGGAGTCGAATTTTCCACTTCTGTCCGGCCGTGGTTCCGGGGCCAGTCAGACGTGCCGCCAATTTGCTGCTACCGGTACTAAAAAACAGAAAATGGATGATGCAGTGTTATTAATTTGCTGCCAGACTATTACGCTCTTACACATCGAGGGGATGCCATGCCATGGTAAATGAAGAACATGTTTCCGTATGCGAAGCTGAAACCGTGAAGATGCTGACGATCGAGCCCGGAGCCGATCTATCGACGCCGGAGATGCGACGCACAGCCATTGAGACGTTGGAAGGGGGAGGCGTCATCTACCTGCCCAAAAGCGGTTTCGAGCTTACTGAGCAAGAGCGGGAGCTGATCTCTGACACGGCGAAGATCCTGACCCGGGAGCCCGACGTTCAGGATGGCCGGCCCACGATCATCTTCGATCCGGCGCGCGGCCATATCAAGAAATATCATTATGCGCGCGTGCGTGGCAAGATGATGCGCGCCAAGGTCAGAGATACGGCGCGTCCTGATCTCGAGGCGGCCATGGCGCGCTACGGCAAGTGGACCGAGAGTGTGATCGGCCAATTGTTCCCCAGCTACCAGGGAACGCTGGACCGCAAACGGGTCACCTATCGGCCTTTTCAGCGCAGCAACATCCAGGCCCTGCACATCGACTCGAGCTACGGGTACCCCACCCAGGGGCGCGGCATGTTGCGCATTTTCTCCAACATCCATCCCACCACTCGACCGCGTATCTGGCAACTCGGGGAACCGTTCGAGCCCTTCGTGCGTCGCTTCCTGCCTTCAGTGCGCCTCAAGGAGCCGGGTTTTATTTCTTCTATTCTGGCCCGCCTCGGCATCGTCGACGGAACCAAGACCAAATACGATCAGTACATTGCGGCGCTTCGCGCCCTTGGTATGGGCGACAAGGAATACCAACAGACAGCACCGCATAAGTTCATGGAATTCCCGCCCGGCTCAAGTTGGATCGCGATCACCGACTTGGTGCTGCACGGCGCGGTGTCGGGCCAGCACAGCTTCGATCAGACGTTCTACCTGCCGGTGGAGGCGATGAATGATCCGTCGCGTTCATCGCTTCGCATTCTGGAGAGGCTGACCGGCGAGGCCTTGGTTTAAGCGAGCAACGGCCGACAGGACTCGCCAAGACAGTCCTGCCGGCCCGACCCAACGAAAGAAGATCCCGGAGGTCCCGAACCATCACGATTACCTCGGCGGCTGCATACTGCTCTGCTCCTCCTCGGACAGACCGGGGAAAACAGCGGGAATCCTCAACTTAAGCCCCGACTCTTTACTCAAGCACCAAATACTTTCTCGATAGGACGTCAGACGCAGGTTATTGATTTATAATCACTATATTGTAGCTATAATCCTAAATCCGGTAGTTGACCGCTCATTTAATAGATCAGTATTATGATTAATAACAATATTTCATGTTATTTGACGCTCACCTTCCGGGTGAGGGCGCTACGGGGTGAATTGCACAGTTTTTGGGGCACATGGCTGCGTTGCAACTCCTTGGAATGGAACAACCATTCCGCGTCGTTGCGCCTTGCCCTGCACCCCAAAAACCGTACACTTCACCCCGTCCAACTACCGGATTTAGGATAATTTTGGATTGCCATGACGAAGATTGTAAGCGGCTGGGGCTTTGACAGGATCACGCGGGAATTGAGCGGTGCGATGTGGACGTTTTCCCGCTTGCCTGACGATAACTCGGCAGCAACTTTTGTCCACCGATGCTTCCAGCACGAGATTTGGCACGAGATCAGGCTCCGCGAACGTATCGTAATTTGTGCGGCGCTACCGTTTGTGCCATTGGTGATCGCGGTGCTGGCAACAGTCTTTACCGCGCTAAACGGGCAGGCAATAAAGCAGAGGACCGGGAAAGGGATAACCCGCCAAGCCCGCGAGCAGATCGGACTCGCGCTCCGGTGCGCGATTTTGCCTCCCTGGTACTATATTTTCGAACTGCATGACGATGATAAGCGACAACACGCCTCCGAATACGTGAACCGTTTTGAGATGAAAAGCGGGCTATATCGCCTCCTGCGCGACTACAATGGTGGCCTTCCCGTCCCGGCGGAGCGCAGCACGGCGTACATCAAAGACAAATTACGCTTCATGTCCCGCTGCCGTGAATTTGGTATTGCCACTGCGCCTGCCCTTCTGAGCGTCGCAAAGGGAAAGATTACGGCAATTGATTGGAGCGGACCGGGCCTCCCGGAGATCGATCTCTTCGTGAAGCCGTTGCAGGGTCAGAACGGAAAAAATGCCACGCGCTGGGATTATCTGGGTTCGGGGCAATATCGACGCAACGACGGTAAAAATGCTACCGCGAACGAGGTGCTTGAATGCTTGCGCCAGGCATCACAACGAAGAGCTTTCCTGGTGCAGCCACGTCTCGTGAATCACAGGGAGATTGCCGACCTCGGCAATGGCACCCTTGCAACGATCCGGGTGATGAGTTGCCGTAATGAGCGAGGCGAATTCGAAGTTACCAATGCGGTTTTTCGCATGGCGCAAAATAGCACCGCCGTTGTCGACAATTTTCATACAGGGGGAATCGCGGCCAATGTGGATATTCATACCGGCGAGTTGGGGAGGGCCACCTGTGGGGCCTGGGGGTCTACCGTGGATGGATGGTATGAGCAGTATTACGAAAATGGCGCGCAGATTCTGCATCGCAAGCTTCCATACTGGCCCGAGCTGATCGATCTGGTCCGATATGCCCATGGCAGCGCGTTCTCTGACCAGGTGCTGATCGGCTGGGACGTCGCCCTGCTTGACAACGGACCATGCATGATCGCAATTAACAAAGCACCGGATTTCGACATGCTCCAGCGGATCGGCAGGGGGCCGGTGGGCAACGAACGGCTGGGAAAACTCCTCGCGTTCAACCTGATGCGTACTGTCGCGGCCAAGCATCATTCGGTTTAGCAAGTAGTCTGGAGAGTAATGTGCAGCGTCCCTGCAATTCATGGCCGGGCAATTCAAAGCCATGACCATATCGTCGTTCCCTTGGTCGTATCGCGGAAACCAACCGCCACCCCGGCGAAAATGGCCGTAAACTGACCGCCAGCACTCGCGTAGGCTCGTAGAGCCGCCTAATGAATTATCTGGGTTGGAACACTCTTGGAACTTTATAGGAACAACAAGGAACTGACATGCGTTACTGGCTAATGAAATCCGAACCGTCCGACGTAAGTATTGACGACCTTGGCGCAATGCACCAACAAACAGTCACCTGGTATGGCGTGCGTAACTACCAGGCACGCAATTTCATGCGCGATCAGATGCGCGTCGGCGATCGGGTTTTTTTCTATCATTCGAGCTGCAAACAACCGGGGATCGCCGGTATTGCCGAGGTTAGCAAGCTCGCCTACCCAGACGCTACGCAATTCGATCCCGGTAGTAAATACTTCGATCCGAAAGCGACACCGCAGAGCCCGCGCTGGTTCAACGTTGACGTTCGGCTCGTCAAAAAGACGCGCCTGGTCAGCATCAAGGAATTAAGGGGTTATCCCGAACTGGCTACCCTGCGTATTTTGCAGAAGGGTAGCCGTCTGTCCATCACACCGGTGGATCCGGCAGAATGGGATTTCATTGCGGGAATTTTATAATGGCCCGCTTATGGAGAGGATCCGCCAAACTCGGAAGCCGTTTGGAAATTCTGAAACCGAATATCAATCCCCGCAAAATTTAACGTGGAATGGTGGCCGGTTTATTTGATATTAGGCGCAGTCGTTGGCTTCTTTGCCGGGCTATTGGGTATCGGCGGCGGGTTGATCATCGTGCCGGTGCTCACCTTCATTTTCAGTGCGCAACATTTTCCTGCCGACCGCATCCTCCATCTAGCCCTCGGCACCACGATGGCTGCCATCATATTTACTTCGGTTTCCAGCCTTCGTACCCATCATCTCCACGGCGCGGTGAACTGGCGGGTCGTGAAATATATAACGCCGGGAATTATCGTTGGCACGCTCGGCGGTGCCACACTGGTGAGCATGCTGCCCAGCCGGATTCTCAGTATTTTTTTTGTTGTGTTCATCTATTTTGCAGCTACCCAGATGCTGCTCAAAATTACGCCCAAGCCCAGCCGTAAGCTCCCCGGACGTGCGGGGATGTTTGCGGCGGGCGGCATAATCGGTGTGGTTTCGAGCTTTGTCGCGATCGGCGGCGGCTTGCTGACGGTTCCTTTTCTTTCCAGTTGCAATGTCAAGTTGCAACATGCTATCGGCACGGCGGCCGCGGTAGGCTTCCCCATTGCTGTGGCAGGAACCATCGGCTATATCGCTAATGGCATGGCGCAATCACAACCGCTGCCGGAATATAGCCTGGGATATGTTTATTTACCAGCGTTGGGGTGGGTGGTGCTGGCCAGTACGCTGACCGCGCCGCTAGGGGCGAAAATGACTCATAGCATGCGAACCACGACGCTAAGGCGGATTTTTGTGGTGCTGCTTTATTTGCTGGGAACGAAGATGTTGATTGGGCTTTTTTAACAGCCGGTAACTGATGAGTCTGTAGCGCTCAGCGTCAAGCGCTGGATACCAGGCGCTTTAGCGCCTCCTCATATTTTTCGGCAGTTTTTGCGAGAATATCGGGCGGTAGCGCAGGAGCGGGGGCTTTCTTGTTCCAGTCCTGGGTCTCGAGCCAGTCACGCACGAACTGCTTGTCATAGCTGGGCGGATTTTTCCCTGGCGCATACTGGTCGACCGGCCAGAAGCGGGAAGAATCGGGAGTAAGCGCCTCATCTATGAGATAAAGCTCGCCTGCGTCATCCTGGCCGAATTCAAACTTGGTATCGGCGATAATAATGCCTCTTGTAATCGCATAATCCGCTGCTTCCGTGTACAGAGCGATTGCCTTTTCGCGCACCTGCACAGTCAACTCCTTGCCCAGCAGCTTTTCTGCTTCGGCAAAAGAAATGTTTTCGTCATGCGCTCCCTGCGCAGCTTTGGTCGAAGGCGTAAAGATCGCTCCACCCGGCAGTCTGGCGGCTTCCTGCAACCCGGGAGGGAGTGTAATGCCGCAGATCATACCGGTATTTTTGTAATCCTTCCATCCGGAGCCCGCGACATAACCTCGAACGATGGCTTCTATCCGCAACGGCCTCAACCGCTTCACCACAAATGCACGGCCGGCTACTTGTTCGCGCTCGCCCTCTGCTACAACAGATTCTGGCGAAATGCCGGTGAGGTGGTTGGGGATTATGTGAGCGAATTTTTCAAACCAGAAGCCGGATAGCGCAGTCAGCAATCTTCCCTTGCCCGGCACTGGCGTTGGCAGGATCACATCGAATGCTGAAACCCGGTCAGTCTGTATAATCAAGAGCTTGTTATCATCCACCGCATAGATGTCGCGTACCTTGCCCCGGTGCAAAAGAGGCAGGCTTTGTATCGATGTTTCAAATAGCACAGGTTGATTACTCATGGTTGTATCTATGCAGGCACTATTTTCATATAGCGGCATGATGCTGGGATTCTAGCGATTGCTTGATTTCCAGCGCAAGCTGCAACGCGGCTTCAGCCGTCTCGGCGAGCACGGTATAGTGCCCCATTTTTCGTCCTGGCCGAGCGTCAAGCTTGCCGTACAAGTGTAATTTGACGTTGGGATGCCGACGCAACTGTTCCCATTCCGGCTCTCCCCGCTGCCACAGATCACCCAATAAATTCACCATCACCGCCGCCCCATGCATGGCGGTGCTGCCGAGCAGCAGGCCACAAAGTATCCTCACCTGTTGATCGAACTGCGAGGTGACGCAGGCATCAATAGTGTAATGGCCGCTGTTGTGGGGACGCGGAGCAATTTCGTTCACCAGCAACCTGCCATCGGACAGCACAAAGAATTCCACGCATAATATGCCATGGTAATCGAGCTTCTCCGCGACGCGAACCGCAATTTCACGTGCTTTCTGAACGATAGTCTCCGATACCCTGGCTGGAACAATGCTGACATCGAGTATGCCGTTACGATGTTGATTCTCCGATACGGGAAAAGTGTTTACCTCGCCATCGAATCCGCGCGATACGATAACCGACACTTCGCACTCCAATGACAACAGTTTCTCCAGTACGCATGCAGCCCCTTTCATTCCACTCAGCGCATGATCCAGTTCTATTGCGTTTTTTACCCGCACCTGTCCCTTGCCGTCGTAACCGAAACGGCTAACTTTGAGAATACCCGGAAATAATCCAGGGAACAGTTCCGGACGCTTTCGTGGTGATGCCTCGTCCAGATCGAGCGATTTATGCAATTCATGTGAATTCTGTATTACCGCATACGGCACGACCCCCAACCCGTTCGCAGCAAGGAAATTTTTTTCAAGAATGCGATCTTGCGCAACCGCTACACTGTTCGCTGCCGGACTGACCACGCAGTGCTCAGCCAGTATTCGAAGAGATTCAGCGGGAACATTCTCGAATTCCGTGGTAACGCCCGCGCAGGTGGATGCGAGTTCACCCAGCGCATCGGTGTCGAGATAATCCGCATGCAAATGGCGGTCAGCCACGCTGCTCGATGGGTTCCCTTCGGCTGGATCGAGTACGGTGACGCGGTAGCCCATGCTCTGCGCAGCCATGGTAAACATGCGGCCGAGCTGGCCGCCGCCCAGAAGGCCAAGCATCGCTCCCGGCCTGATGCTCATAATTCAGGTAGTGTCGATGCCGCGACCGCTGCTGCCTGAGTTTCGCGAAATGCGGCAAGACGCGCTGCCAGTTTTGTATCTTCCACCGCCAGCAGCGCAATGGCAAACAATGCCGCGTTGGATGCACCCGAATCGCCTATGGCGAAGGTGGCGACAGGGATACCCTTGGGCATCTGCACAATGGAAAGAAGCGAATCCAGCCCTTTAAGCTGCCTGGAAGTAACCGGCACACCCAGCACCGGCAAGATAGTTTTGGCGGCAATCATTCCAGGAAGATGGGCCGCACCGCCCGCACCGGCAATAATACACTTGAGCCCACGCTTGACCGCAGTTTCCGCATACTCGAACATACGATCCGGAGTACGATGAGCGGAAACCACCTCGGCCTCGTAAGGTACATTAAACTCACTCAATATATCGGCCGCATGCTTCATGACTTCCCAGTCGCTACTGCTACCCATTATTACGCCAACCACGGGGTTGTTCATTTAATGCCCTTCATTTCAATCGAGGGGACGCGTTTTTCTGGACGTCGCGTCTTCCAGATCATCCAGGTCTTCCAGGTAGGGATAACGCACATGCCCAAAACGGATAACCAGAACCGCCAACGCGACCAGCACAATCGAGGCGGAGACACCAAGCAGCCTCATACTATCCATCTCCTTGATATCGACTGTCACATATCGCGCCATCGCCACCATGGCGATGTAAAGAGGGAATCGTACCGGCAGCTTGCCGGACTCGAAATATAACCCCACCATCGTCAGGATTTCAAGATAGAGAAACATCAGCAGCAAATCTGCGAGCGTAACTCTGGCGTTGTGTACCATCAGCATGGTTTCCTGATAACCTGCAAAAATCGTGGCCAACGCGATAACGATGAGTCCCGCAGCTTCAAAGAGCCGAAGCATCCGGTGGGAATAAATAGTGGTGCGGGGATTCAGCATTTTATTTTTCTGTGATGATTTGCCAGCAATCAAAGCCAATATTACCTCTTCCAGATGACAATTCCAATTTCGGACGTCGATTTCGATTGAAGCGGGTAATTATTATTGCAGGCGGCTCTATGGCCTTCCGCGGTATTCCCCCTTCAAACTCAGCAGTAGTGCACTATCCACCCAACCAGTGAAAGGCAGATTCCCCTGTAGCACAGTGAATGGTTGCGCCGGTTCGCCCAGATCCGACAATACTATCGCCGCTCCGCTAAAATCCTGTAGTCGAGTGTAATCGCTGATGGTGATTATCGTATCGAGCCCTGCAGCGAGCGATGCTCTCAGCCCGTTTTCGGAATCTTCTATTGCCACGCATTGTTGCGCCGGCAACCCCAGTTGATCAAGTACCCAGTGATAAATATCCGGCTCAGGTTTTTTTCCGGGAACGATATCTCCCGCACCAATAACGTCGAACCAACCAGGGGAATCCTCCCCCAGCGTAGATTTCAAAAGTGCGGTTACGTTTTCCGGTGTCGTGGTAGTCGCAATAGCCATTTTTATATTCGTATCGCGCAAGTGATGGATCAGGCGAGCTACACCGGGGCGTAGCGGAATTCCGCCGTTTTCGAGCAAATTCACATAATGCTTCGTTTTCACCTTATGCAAGCCGGCTATCCAGTCATCCAGTCCGCTTCTGCTCAGCTCCGCAGGTGCATGGCTTTCCATGAAATGCCGAATGCGCTCTTTTCCGCCTGTTATAGCCAGCAGTTCACCATAAAGTTCGACTTCCCATTCCCAGTCGAGGCCGAACTCTTCGAACGCGGCATTGAAAGCGAGACGATGTCCGTCACGCTCGGTATCAGCTAATGTGCCGTCAACGTCAAACAGTACCGCACGAACCGCGCTATTCATCACTATCTCCTTCATCTTGTCGCTTTATTTTCGATATTCTTTGCCATGGCACGACATGTTTCAATCATCGCGCTGCGCGGCACAACTGGCGCGCTGTAACCGATCTGCGATCGCCATCCAGCCTGGTTTATCCGGAGGCGCTTCCACCAGCAGGCGGTCGAACCGTTCCTGGTCGAACCGGCGCAACGTTCCATACAACAGGCGACCGTATGCCGCTGGTTCAGCAGGCATGGAAAAATGGGCGATGTTTTTATTTTCGGCGTGATCCATCTGCCGGTCGGACCACGCTATTATCACAATGCGCAATCCTTTTGTCCCGAGCTCGAGAGCACGATGGGATAATAATTCCGAATGCCAAAGCTCCAGCGGCGTTTCCGGCGCATAGTGAGACTTGAGCGCACCCGGCACGCGTACAGCGCGCTTTTCTTGTCCGGATAGTATCACTCTGCCTTTCAATACCTCTGCCAGCGCCGGCAACGGAATACCTCCCGGCCGCAATATGACGGCCATCTCGCCGTCAAAGCCGACAATTGTGCTTTCCAGGCCAACTCGACATGGACCACCATCCAGAATCATATCTACCGACTCACCCAGTTCTTCCCGCACATGAGCTGCCGTTGTAGGGCTTATACGCCCAAACCGGTTGGCAGACGGTGCGGCAAGCGCTTTCTCTGGCCCCAGTGCATTCAATAAGGCAAGCGCGACGGGGTGATCCGGCACCCGCAATCCAACCGTATCCTGACCTCCCGTTACACTTTCCGGCACGTGTCGGCTGCGCCGCAATATCAAAGTCAGCGGCCCCGGCCAGAAGTATTCGGTCAGTTGCCAAGCCTGTTCGGGGACTTCTTGCGCCCAGCGTTGCAAATGAGATGAACCGGCAAAATGAACGATGAGGGGATGATCCACCGGTCGCTTTTTTATCTCGAACAGACGTCGTACCGCGGAAGGGCTGGAGATATCCGCCCCAAGGCCATAAACCGTTTCGGTGGGAAAGGCCACGACCCCGCCCGCCCTTAGCAACGCAGCAGCAGCGGTGATCTGGCTGTGCGGTTCCAGTGACATCATCTAAGCGTCATTCTCGCCGACAGCACAGCATGATCGGAAGTTTGCGACCAGGGATGACCCCGATGCACCTGCGTCTTTTCTACCTGGAACCCTCGCACATAGATGCGATCGAGCCGGAACAACGGCAACGCGGAGGGATAGCTGCGCGCGGCTCTCCCCTCAGTCGACTCAAAAGCTTCGATCAGGCTGAATCGCTCAACCAGAACCCGGCTCGCTATTTCGCGCCAATCGTTGAAATCTCCGGCAATGACCAGCGGCGCCTGTCGGGGCACCAGTTGCTCGATATGCTGCCCCAACACTTGCAATTGCTGCGATTGTCCTCTCTTGAACAGCCCCAGGTGCACGCATATGCAGTGGAGTCTTTCCGGCCAGCCAGGAACATCGATCTCGCAATGGAGCAGGCCCCGGCTCTCGAAACGATGCGCCGAAACATCGAGATTGGCCCATCGCATGATAGGGTAACGGCTTAGAATTGCATTGCCGTGATGCCCTTCATTGTATACCGCGTTTTTTCCGTAGGCGAAATCCGACCAGACCGAATCGGCGAGAAACTCATACTGGGGGTTGCATGGCCAGTTTTCGAAACGCGCCGCGTGCCCCTTGTGGAAGCCGACCACTTCCTGCAAAAAAATGATGTCTGCATCAAGTGCCCGCAAGCTGTCGCGCAACTGATGCAGCACTACGCGCCGATTAAAATGAGAAAAACCTTTGTGAATGTTATAGGTCGCGATATGCAGCGTATTGAGCATATGGTGAACGTCAGCTTATCCCGGAAAATTGATGTGCATGCTACCTGCCAATATCCATTTCCGGTCCCCTGGAGAAATCGTATTTTTTCATTATATTGAAACCTCCAGCATCCGTTCCAGCGCCAATTTCGCAAGTACCGCTTCGGCAGCCGGCACCTTGATCTGATTCACGACCTTATCCGCGATCAGGTTTTCCAGCGTCCACGCCAGATGTTGCGGATCGATGCGGGCCATGGTGGAGCACATGCAGATTGTCGAGGCCATGAACTGCACTATTTTCCCTTCGGGTTTGAACTCCTCCGCGATACGGCTGACCAGATTCAGCTCGGTACCCACCAGCCAGCGGGTTTCCGCCTCCGCTTCACGGATGGTCTTGATGATGTACTCGGTAGAACCAACAAAATCGGAATTTTTACATACCTCGAAACTGCATTCCGGATGTGAAATCACCTTTCCGTCCGGATGCTGATTGCGGAATCGCAGTATGTGCTGCGGCTGAAACATCTGATGCACCGAACAATGCCCTTTCCATAGCAGGATTTTTGCTTTCCTGATTTGCTCCGGTGTAAGCCCGCCCAGCGGCTCATCAAAATCCCACACCACCATCTCGTCCAGTGGGACCCCCAGCTTGTGGCCGCTCCAGCGTCCCAGATGCTGGTCCGGAAAAAATAGTACTTTTTCCCGGCGCGAAAAGGACCACTCCAGAATCTTTGTCGCATTGCTGGAAGTGCAGACGATGCCGCCGTGCTCGCCGCAAAAGGCTTTTAGATCAGCGGCAGAATTAATATAGGTCACGGGCGTGACCGCCTCATCAGGATCAAGCACTTCCGACAACTCGCGCCAGGCACGCTCCACCTTGGAAAGACTTGCCATATCCGCCATCGAGCAACCGGCCGCGAGGTCAGGCAGGATGGTAACCTGCTCCGGCTTGGAGAGAACATCCGCCACTTCGGCCATGAAATGGACGCCACAAAACACCAGATAATCCGCATCCGTTTCCACGGCAAGGCGCGACAGCTTCAGGGAATCGCCGGTGAGATCGGCATGCTTATAAACATCCGCACGCTGATAATGATGGGCGAGAATTACGACGCGCTTTCCGAGCGTGGCTTTAGCCTCCACAATGCGCTGCGCGCAGTCGTCATCTTTCAAGTTATCAAAACGTTCAAATGCAATAGCTTCCGCTGGCATGGCTACTCCTGTTTTTTTCCTCAAGAAACGGTTAGACAACCTCTAATAGGACCTGTGTGGATCGCTTATCAAGCGCCAAGCTGGCAACTGCAATGCAACTGAGCCGTTAAAGCCGGAATAATTCACAAGCATATGATGAGGCTGTTGACGCGATCATCTGCACAGGGCATTTCTTTTTTAATTACATCTCATTCCGGACGCTATCTTGCCAAGATCATGCTCCAGTATCCTGCCGGCAAACTCGGGTAGTTATCCAAAGGCTGCCTGGCAAATACTTTGTCAGACCCATATCCTAACTATCGGTTCTACCAGGCTCCAGGTATGGATTTTTTTCGCTGCGATTATTTCTGTCGCTTTTATCTGAAGCCAGCTTTCGTATCGCCTCCGCGTTAGTCGGGGAAAAAACCTTTTCCACTGCGTTCTCCCAGGGAAACCAGGCAAAGCGGAGATGCTCTCTTGCTGCCACCGAGACCGGAACCGGCTCTGGCACGAGCAGGCCGAAAACATGCTCGGTATTGTGTGTCACCTCCGGTGCATACCGCCAGCGCCATTCCTCATAAATCTCGTATTCGTTCTGAATGTTCCAGTCGGTCAATTCGTAGCGACCGGCATCCAGTCCGGTTTCCTCGGCCACTTCGCGCGCTGCCGTTTGCAGAAGCGTTTCGCCTTGATTCTGACTCCCCGTAACCGATTGCCAATACCCGGGATGATCCGCCCTCTCCAGCAACAGAATCTGCCTATCCGGCGTGTGGATGATTACCAGGACGGAAATCGGTGTCTTATAAATTTTCACCGCGAAGATTTCGCAAGGAATAGAGATTGGAAAATTGCTCCGGCCTGCGGAGCGCATTATTTTCAATCCGGATCTCCGCTGACCACGCACCAGGATTTTACTTTTGGCGCCTACAGCTTACATATTGCGAAGCTTGATATGCAGTTCCCGCAACTGCTTTTCACCCACCGTACTGGGTGCATGCGTCAGCAGGCATTGTGCGCGCTGCGTCTTCGGAAAAGCAATGACATCACGGATTGATTCGGAACCCGTCATCATCGCAACGATACGATCGAGTCCAAATGCAATGCCGCCATGCGGTGGCGCACCATATTGCAACGCTTCCAGCAGAAAACCAAATTTCTCATGTGCCTCATCGGCCCCGATATTGAGCGCGCGGAATACCTTTGACTGTACTTCCTGGCGATGGATACGCACTGAACCACCGCCAATTTCCGAGCCATTCAACACCATATCGTACGCCCTGGATAATGCGTTTCCGGGGTCACTCTCCAGCAGGTCTTCGTGGCCGTCCGCAGGAGAGGTAAATGGATGATGCAAGGCTTTCCAGCGGTTTTCTTCCTCATCGCGTTCGAACATGGGAAAATCGACCACCCATAGAGGCTTCCAACCGGATTCGGCAAGTCCACGGTCATGCCCGACCTTGGCGCGCAACGCACCAAGCGCCTCATTCACCACCTGGGCCTTGTCCGCACCAAAGAATATGAGATCGCCATCTTCCGCGCCCGTACGCTCCAGGATAACTTGTATCACTGCCTCTGGCAGAAACTTCAGTATCGGCGACTGCAGGCCTTCAAGACCTTTTTCCAGCGCGTTGACTTTGATATATGCGAGCCCCTTCGCCCCATATATTGCTGCGAAACTGGTGTAGTCATCTATTTCCTTGCGGGATAATGTCCCACCCGCCGGTACCCGAAGCGCAGCCACTCGGCCCCCGGTTTTAAGGGCAGCTTCGCGGAAGACCTTGAATTCCACATCCCGCATCACATCGGTAAGCTCGGTCAAAACCAGCGAGACGCGCAAATCCGGTTTGTCCGAACCGTACCGGGACATCGCTTCTCCGTATGCCAGGCGCGGGAAGGGACTTGGCAGATCAATATTCATTGTGTTTTTGAATATTCCACAAATCATCTCTTCCATCAGCGCCATGATCTGGGCTTCATTCAGGAAAGACGTCTCGATATCGATCTGGGTGAATTCGGGCTGGCGATCGGCGCGCAAATCCTCATCGCGAAAGCATTTGGTGATCTGGTAGTAACGGTCGAATCCGGCGACCATCAGGAGTTGCTTGAACAACTGCGGCGATTGCGGAAGCGCAAAAAAATGCCCCGTGTTGACACGGGACGGCACCAGGTAATCCCGCGCACCCTCAGGCGTGGATTTGGTCAGCATTGGCGTTTCAACATCAATGAAGCCGTGCTGGTCGAGAAATACGCGGACCGCCATCGCCACCTTGTAGCGTAATCGCAGGTTTTCCTGCATTTTCGGACGTCGCAGATCGAGATAGCGATGTTCCAGACGCACGGCTTCACTCAGGTTTTCGTCATCCATCAGAAACGGTGGCGTGAGCGAAGCATTGAGTATCTCGATGGACTGTACCAGCACCTCAATTTCGCCACTGACGAGGTCAGGGTTGACTGTGCCGGTCGGACGGGGCCTCACCGTGCCGGTAACTCGGAGTACGAACTCGTTGCGAATTTTCTCCGCGCTTTGAA
The DNA here is from genome assembly GCF_000619905.2 of Nitrosospira briensis C-128. Taxonomy (NCBI): domain Bacteria; kingdom Pseudomonadati; phylum Pseudomonadota; class Betaproteobacteria; order Nitrosomonadales; family Nitrosomonadaceae; genus Nitrosospira; species Nitrosospira briensis. The sequence goes on from NZ_CP012371.1 coordinate 1,152,137, forward strand.
AAGCGGGCGCATTGTCGGGGTCGCATACCACCTGCACCAACCCCTCGCGGTCTCGCAGATCGATGAATATGACGCCACCATGGTCGCGGCGGCGATGCACCCAGCCATAGAGGGTGACATTCTGCTTCAGATATTTGGCATCAATGAGGCCGCAGTAGTCAGTACGCATGACAGCTCTGTAATTGGGGGAATAAGAAATCAGGATTTGTCGCTTGAAGCGGAACTGGCAGCACCGCTGCCATGCAGCAGCGCTGCCTGTGATTGATTCGCGTCTTTTTTTCCATTGCTGGGTGCGACGACACCCATGGAAATAATATATTTCAATGCCGCATCCACACTCATGTCGAGCTCGATCACATCACTTTTCGGCATCATCAGGAAAAATCCGGAAGTAGGGTTGGGCGTAGTCGGCACATAGACGCTCACATAGTCTCCCTTGAGATGATTGGCCACATCGCCGCCCGGATGTCCTGTCATGAACGCAATGGTCCACGAACCCTTACGCGGATATTGCACCAGCAATGCCTTACGGAACGCCTCCCCCTGACTGGAAAATAGCGTATCGCTGACTTGCTTGACCCCGTAATAGATCGATTTTACGACCGGTATGCGCCATAAAACGCCTTCCCAGAATAATACCAGCCGCTGGCCGATGATATTGGTCGTCAGCAAGCCAGTGAGAAATACCACCAGCAAGGTTAACACCGTACCGACACCGGGCACATATACGCCCACAAACGCTTCAGGACGCAGGTTCTCCGGCAAGAGCAACAGAGACTGATCCATGGTACCAATGAGAAATCTCAACGCCCAGGCGGTAATGCCAAGAGGCACCCAGATCAGAAGCCCGGTAATGAAGTAGCGTTTCATATCAGGGGATTGGGAACTTACTCACCAGGGCAGGCCGGGCACGCGGCACCCGCTGCCGGTGTTGCCGCAGGTCCGGTTTCACTCTTGACGGCGGCTGACGCTTCCGCATCAGGTTTCGGTTTCGGCTTTGCACCGTCCTTGAAATCGGTAGCGTACCAGCCGCTGCCCTTCAATTGAAAACCCGCAGCGGAAATAAGCTTGACATAAGCATCGCTGCCGCACGAAGGGCACGCCGCAACCGGCGCATCGTTCACCTTTTGCAGATATTCTTTTTCAAAACCACAGGACCCGCAACGGTATTCATAGATCGGCATGACAGCCCTCCAATACAGCGGAATAGAAAAAATGAAATTATACCTCAACCACTTGCTTAACCGGGAAATATGGGCTGCAAGCGGGGATTACAAGATGGGCTGCCGGATATACCCTGAATGAGCCCGGATTAATGCCGGGATACGGAGTTTGTGCGATCCACGGTAGGAAATCGGCGATAAAACAGGATAGCACGCCCGTAAAAATGCCGGGTATGCGGATATTGAAAATGGATGGGGATTCTCAGGCAGATCTACAGCGTTTGCATCGAACGCAGATCAGGTCCGGCATATACGTTTCAATGCACGTTTATGATGTAATCGTCGCGATTGAGAGAACGATAAGGTTTTTCCTGACAAAATCGAGTGAACGCCAGATCTCCAGCCTCAGTTTCAGAGTCGGCTTCGATATCGTAATCAGCTAGAACGCCACTGTAATTAGGCTCGCCGTTTATCGATGGCTCGGCAGGTGTTATAAGGACTTTGTATCTCATAACTCCTCCATATTTATCTTGCACCTGATTTCGAAAAATTTTATTCAGTCACGATTTATCGGGCCATACAAGTACAGTATAGGCAATAATTGGCGCCCACGCCGACACCTCGATAAAACGCCCTGGTAATTACACGGTGGCGCTTGCCCTCGGGCTCGACCCCTCAGCAGCGCGTATCAGTGATACGGGGTGTGGTCCTCTCTTGAGGATTCTCGGAACTCCTGATACTTTTCGACATGTCAAAAAGACGCGAGTGGCGAACGGACGAACGGACGAACGGACGTTAAACAGGAAATATTCTTGATGCCTAGCAGCCTGTTGGACTTAAAGGAAATCAGCTGCAAAGGCGTCTGGGCGGTTCATATTTCGCCGCTTTTTCGGCCAATAGAGTAACTATTGGCTTTCAAAATCCGCAAAATCTGCCCTCACCCAGCACCTTTTCGCTGCGATTCTTCAAGTCCGACAGGCTACTAGAAACTGCTTCTTCGATATCGAAGAAGCAGTATTTGATATGGCTAGATCAAAGTGTTTTGAGGTATTCCAGCAATGCTTTTTTCTCGTCAGCCGAAAGTGTAGTGCCAAATTCATGGCCACAGCGGCTGTTGCCGGAATTTCGATCACTGCAATCCGTAGTCTCCAGCGTATAGTCGAACTTGGTCTGCTCAATGGCAAGGCCTACATTAACTGTGTCGTATGCCGGACCGACCTTGAAGGAACTCACCCGTTCAGCCGCCGGTTTCAGCAACTCCGCCAGTGTGGGGACTGATCCATTATGAAGATAGGGAGCAGCAGCCCAGATGCCCTCGAGGACGCGCGATTCATACGCGTAGGACGGTGTGGCTGTGGCAGCCGTTAGGGGCGCCATGAACGCATCGCGAAGAGATTCTGTTTCCGGTGGAAAAGGAGACTGTGCACCCTTCATCCGAGCTTCGTCTTCGGTTTTCATCAGAACGGGAACGTAGTGCTGAAGAATGGAGCCGAGGACGGCCGTGCTCAGAACATTGAAGGCAGTATCGACGGGCTTTAGCGGCTTGGCGAGAAGCGGAATTTTCGCGCCGTCAAGCACACCCGTCTTGACCGTCCGGCCGAGAACCTCGTACTCCCTGGAATCCGTACCGACATCCATCACGGGCGTGGCCCAGGTTTTTTGGTTAAGAAACTGAGTTTTCCCCGGTTTGATGCCATGGCAATCGGCGCAGCCACCCTGTCCTGTATTGCGTGCAAAGATCTCCTTGCCTTTATCAGCAAGCGCCTGATCTACCTTCCATGCCCATTTGGGAGGACCTATTTTTTTTACTAAATCTTCCAACGCGCCCAGCCCCTGAAATTCAGCTGAGTTTTTGTGCAGGTAGTCGATTCCGAGCAAATGCCGCGCATCTTTCTTTGGACGAAAAATCCCGAATACGCCATAAACTTCTCCAAGATTTCTGGCAAGGCCAAGAATGTCGTTGCCATTGCTGGAGAAACCAGGCCACTGGGTCTTGTCCTGAATTGCGGCATTCCAGAGGAACGGATAGCGTACCGGCGCGATGGCTGGCTGAATGTTCTCCGGGATCATGCGAGTAGGCGAAGAACCAATATCGAGGCCGGCGAGCCGGTTGAAGATCATCGATACGGCGTCGAGTCGCGCCGGCCCCCAGGGCTGGTCAGGAAGTGAACCCCCAATCAACGTATGATAGGGCAAATACCAGGCCTTCACTGCCGCTCGCAACGTCTCCTTGTCCTTTGAGGTTGCCGACGAACCCAGTACAGCATGCGCGAAATCCGTGAACGCCTGTTTATTTGTCAGGATGACGTTCACGGCGACATCGAGGTCAGCCAGAAAACTCTGGAAATCGATGATTCCCGGCCCACCGTCGATCAGATATGCGGTACCGTCAACCTCAATTTGGCGGGTATGGCAGGCGGAACAATTCATGCCAATTTCCTGTTCTTCGCTTCCGCTGGCAACGGTAAATCCAATAGGTAGTCCTGCGGGCTTACTGGTTTTATTGGGCAGGTAGCCATATCGGCCAAGGCTTTCAGCCATGAATGGCTGGCCGTTTGGCTGCTTCAGTGCGGAGATCCAGCGCAACGGCATGATACGTGACCCTTGGTCGCGACTATAGAAATCCTTTCGATCTGAGGCTGTCCATTTCGTGCCTTGGTCCATGAGCACGGGTTCGGCGGCGGTTGAGGCCGGGGGCACGAGCAAGGCCAAGGTGGATAGAATGCTGCCAATACAGGATAGAACTTTGATTTTCAAGATTTATCTCCCCTCTTGATTAATGAATCGGGATATCTCATGGATCCGCCGCGTTCCTGTTGCCTCGTGTCGCCTGAAAGTTTTGAGTGTCAACGTGTACGCCAACACCTAATCCTTATGTGCGAGAGTCACAAGTTATCGACGAATTTCGGAAACCTCCCGGTTGAATGGATCAAGCTGACTTGGATGCCGGGTCGCCCCGGAATACAGGTCAGTTGATGCCTGGCGGTACAATTGCGCAGTGCGCTCTTATTAATTATTGATTTTCGACTCCCTCGCCACAAGGGCGTTGGAGCTTGTCACCGCCTCCTTAACGGAGGGAAACTGGAGAATACTGTCGCTGATGGATGGTCTGAGGACCCAGCCGCAGGTGCTGCCTTGGCTGACCCGAAATCAGAACTAAAAGAGACTGAAAGAAGTATGGAGCAGGTAAAACAGAGGTAATCAGAAAAGAAGAAAGGGGTTTTTCTCGCTATTCAAACATTGAGTAGTAACTTCTGTGTGCTTATGTTGTTACAGGTAGTCCGATCCATGCTCCGACAGTGGTAACTTCCCGGTTGGAGCCAGTTGCCCGCCTGCTCTCTTTACCTTGGATATTGAAGCCCTGACCGATGGGGTGGGTGCTATTATTTCCGCCCACATATCACTCCGCTTCGTGAACGAGGCATTACAAGGAAAGATTAATCGGCATGTTAATAAAGACGGCGACGACCGTAATTGTTATCTTGAAACTAAAGACCTAAGATCATTTAATACGCTACCGAACTCCATAAAAAAACCCAGTTTTTATTGGGTTTTTTATTGTTCCTGTACGTCGTTGGACGCCATAAAACAAGTACTGTGGTCTTACACGCTGCGCAGCTCTTTCAGTTTCAAAAGCATCGCCAAAGTGCGCTCAAATTTACGATCCAGATGCGTTTCATAGCGGTTCAGTTTCTCCGAGAGGTGTGTACGCAGTCCTTCACCTAGAGTTTGCGACTTGAATGCAGGGGTAAATCACGCTTCACACTCTGCCTGAAAGCAGATCGGTCCCAGCGTGTCGCGAATGAATTCCGCCAGCCCTTCGGCAGTCGCCGGATGCGATTCTTCTTTGACATGCTCGTCCCACCAGATGCGTGAATCGGTGCTTAGTACCCGCCATGCCTTCACGTACGCATCCGGCCACCCTTGCGCGCGATCGCGGCCGCCTTCCGAGTTGCGGCTAGACGTTAAACCGAAAGTGCATCACATCTCCATCCTTGACCACATACTCCTTGCCTTCCAGTCGCATTTTTCCGGCCTCCTTGGCTCCCTGCTCACCCTTGCACGCGATAAAGTCATCATAAGCGATGACCTCGGCGCGGATGAAGCCTTTCTCGAAATCGGTATGAATGACGGCGGCGGCCTGAGGAGCGGTATCCCCTTTTGATATGGTCCAGGCGCGCACTTCTTTCACGCCGGCAGTGAAATAGGTTTGCAGGCCGAGCAACTGGTACGCAGCGCGGACCAGCCGATTCAGCCCTGGTTCCTCCAGGTTCATGTCGTCCAGGAAGATTTGCTTGTCCTCGTCGGGCATCTCCGCAATTTCCGCTTCCAGGGCTGCGCATATCACCACCACAGGCGCGCCCTCGCGCGCGGCGTATTCCTGTACGCGTTCAAGCAGCGGATTGCCGGTGAATCCTTTTTCGTCAACATTTGCCACGTAAATGGCCGGTTTGGCGGTCAGCAGGCAGAGCGGCTTCAGCAATTGCTGTTGTTCCTTGTCCAGCCCAAGGTTCCTGACGGGCTTGCCCTGATCAAGGTGTGCCTGCGTCATTTCCAGCAGCGTCACCAGCTTGATGGCCTCCTTGGCGCCGGACTTGGCCAGCTTGGTTTCGCGTTGCAATGTCTTTTCGACGGTAGCGAGATCGGCCAGCGCCAGTTCGGTCTGTATCGTCTCAATGTCCGACACCGGATCAACACTGCCGGCGACGTGCACGACGTTGTCATTGACGAAGCAGCGTACCATGTTGACGATTCCATCAGTTTCACGGATGGTGGCCAGAAACTTGTTGCCCAACCCTTCGCCCTTGGATGCCCCCGCCACAAGGCCGGCGATATCGACGAACTCGACGATGGCCGGCTGGATCTTTTGCGGTTTGACGATCGCGCTGAGTTTGGCCAAGCGCTGATCAGGCACCTCGACTATGCCGATATTAGGCTCAATGGTGCAGAAGGGATAGTTTTCGGCGGCGATGCCCGCTTTGGTCAGCGCATTGAATAGAGTTGATTTCCCTACGTTGGGCAACCCAACGATACCGCATTTCAGGCTCATAGCTTATTTGGAGAGGTAAATGCCGAACCGACCAGAAACGGTCACGAATGGCGGAGGTGAGAAGGAGAAAATGAAGGCGCCAGTCTTTCTCAAGACTTACCCTTCATTCTTTACTACTTTTGGTATGCAATTTCATCATGGCAGCCTGACAATTTCCTTCCGCGATGAGCGGCCAGACCGCCAGGCTGCGGTGGATAGCCTCGTCTATCAGTGCCGCTTCTTCCTTGCGCGGCGGCTGCAAGACGTAATTTACCACCGCATTTCTGTCGCCGGGGTGGCCGATGCCAATGCGCAGGCGCCAGAATTCCCGAGTGGCAAGATGCGCGGCAATATCCTTCAAACCATTGTGTCCGCCCAGTCCGCCATCCAGTTTCAGCCTGGAGGTGCCCGGCGGCAAATCCAGTTCGTCATGGACTATGAGAATTTCCTCGGGCTGGATTTTGTAAAAACGACATAAAGCGGCGACGGCTTTTCCACTGGCATTCATGTAGGTCTGGGGATTGAGCAGCCACAATTCCGAATCGCCTTGGCCGACGCGCGCGCACAAGCCATGAAACCGCGCTTCTGCTTTTAACGTGATACGCAACTCATCCGCCAACCGGTATATCCACCAGGTCCCTGCATTGTGGCGCGTTGCCGCATATTCCTTACCGGGGTTTCCCAAGCCGACGATGAGTTTCATTGAATCCGACAGAAGGAAAAATACGCTTGCTCATTAAAGAAAAGCCCGCCGGAACAGACATGACTCCAGCGGGCCCCACGTAAACTATAGGGTTTATTTCTTCTTTCCCGCATCCTTCTTGCCAGAATCCTTTTTCTCCGCTTCCTTTGGAGCTTCTTTCTTCTGTACCGTTGTCGGGATATCGCCCGCGGCCACGACCGCTGCTTCTTCTGCGGCCACTCCCCGCGGAATGACGATGGTCGCTACAGGCAAATTGTCGCCCTTGGCGAGCGCTGGGATTTCCACGCCTTCCGGCAGCTTGAGATCGCTCAGATGCAGCGTGTTTCCTGAGGCTAGCTCGGCCAGATCAACCGAAATGAATTCAGGCAGATCCTTGGGTAAGCAGGAAATGTCCAGTTCGGTAAGCACGTGGCTGACGATCCCGCCGGAGAGTTTCACTCCAGGGGCAATGTCGGCGTTAACGAAGTGCAGCGGCACTTTCATGTGTATTTTCTTGTTCGGGTCGACGCGCTGGAAATCGATATGCAACACCTGAAGCTTGAATGGGTGCATCTGGATATCGCGTAATAGAACCGGTTCTTTCTGGCCTTCCACATCCATGGACAGGATGGAGGCATGGAAGGCTTCGAGCTTGAGCTTATGATAAAGATTATTATGATCCAGCTCGATTGCCTGGGCCGGGTTTTCTCCGCCGTAGATGATTCCCGGGACGACCCCGGAACCACGCAGGCGGCGGCTCGCACCTTTGCCCTGCAGTACGCGCTTTCTGGCGCTGATTTCAATTTGCATCTGTTTTCTCCACAATGTGGATCATCCGCGACCAGATGATCCTGATTAATAAAACTTGTACCGGTCTCCGAATTCTTGTCGAGATGTTTCTTTTTTTCTCTTCCTGCGAATTGGCAGATATGTCCTTTTTATTCCATGAACAGTGAACTTACCGAATCTTCATTGCTGATCCTCAGCATCGTTTCCCCCAACAGACTTGCCACGCTCAACTGATGGATACGGGCACAGGCTTTGGCGTCCTCCCGTAATGGAATCGTGTCGGTGACCACCAATTTGTCAAGGGCGGAATTCTCGATGCGTTCCACGGCATTGCCCGACAGTACCGGATGGGTGCAATAAGCGAGTACACGCTCCGCCCCTTGCTCCTTTAAAGCCCTGGCCGCCTCACACAGGGTGTTGGCCGTATCCACCATGTCATCCATGATTACGCAGGTACGCCCATCAACCTCGCCGATTATGTTCATTACCTTTGCAACGTTAAATTTCGGGCGGCGCTTATCGATGATTGCCAGATCACATTCCAGGCGTTTTGCCATCTGTCTGGCCCGCACCACGCCGCCCACATCGGGAGAAACCACTACCAGATTCTGGTAATCGTTTTTCCAAAGATCGCCCAGCAGGATCGGCATGCTATAAATATTGTCCACGGGAATATCGAAAAATCCCTGAATCTGGTCCGAATGCAGATCCATGGTCAACAATCGATCTATCCCGACGGTGGTCAGCATGTTCGCCACCACTTTGGCGGTGATTGGCACCCGCACCGAACGCGGCCTTCTATCCTGGCGGGCATAGCCGAAATAAGGTATCGCCGCCGTAATTCGCCCGGCAGAGGCCCGCTTCAGCGCATCCACCAGGACCAGCAGCTCTACCAGCGTATCGTTGGTAGGCATGCAGGTGGATTGCAAAACGAATACATCCTTGCCCCGGACGTTATCGAGGATTTCCACCATTACCTCGCCGTCGCTGAAGCGACCCACCGTCGCACGGCCAATACGGATATTCAGATGCCGCACCACATCCTGCGCCAGCTTGGGATTGGCGTTGCCGGTAAAAACCATCAAGCTATCGTAGGCCATGGCTGGAAGCTATAAGTTTGAAAATTCTGAACCTGGAACCGAGGGATTCAAGCGAATACAAGTGGCTCTCGCACATCTGATCTGACTGGGCCTGGAAAGCCTGACTACGCCTTCCGTGGAGCGCGCGTGGGATTATTCGGAGGTTTCTTATACTTCAAAACCTGAAAACTGGCTGGGGAGGTAGGGATCGAACCTACGAATGCCGGAATCAAAATCCGGTGCCTTACCACTTGGCGACTCCCCAATAACTATTCCGCAAAATCATGCATGGGATGATGATCCAGTCCCTGTGCTACAAAACCATTCATACCGGATGGAACTTGCGATAGCGCCGACCTTGCTGCCCGCTCTGTGGCGAACTCCGCAAATACGCAAGCGCCCGAGCCCGTCATCGCAGTTATCCGAGGGCCATCGAGCTGCTTCAGCCATTCAAGATGGCGCGCCACCTCGGGATATAGCCGGCATACCACCGGTTCCAGATCATTATGCCCGTGCTCGATGGAAAAGGGCGGTATTTTGATTGGGATTGTGTTTCGTGTCAATTCCTCGCTGCTAAAAACCTGCATGGTCGGCACGTGCACCGGTGGGGTCAGGACCAGATACCATGCAACCGGCAAGGCGATAGCCGAAAGCGCTTCGCCTATGCCTTCAGCAAAAGCATTCGTTCCGAAGATGAATACCGGCACGTCCGCGCCCAGCTTGAGCCCTAGTTCCAATAGCCGGCTCTTTTTCCAGCCCAGGCCCCACAAACGGTTGAGCCCCAGCAATGTCGTGGCCGCATCGGAACTGCCGCCTCCCAACCCACCTCCCATCGGAATACGCTTTTCCAGAAAGATATCGACACCCAGAGAAATGCCGCTTTCCTGTTGCAGCAACCTTGCAGCACGCACACACAGATCCTTGTCTTCGGGTACACCGGGCGTTGGCGTATGCAACTTTACCAAGCCGTCTTTCCGTGGCGCCAAATGAAGCTGATCCGAGAAATCCAGCAATCGGAACACGGTTTGCAACAGGTGATAGCCATCCTCCCGACGTCCGACTACATGCAGGAACAGATTAAGTTTGGCGGGCGCAGGGCAGGCAAGTCTGGTCATCAAATCCACGTGCTTCAGCGATCCCCTGGGTTCCAGTTATCTACTATGAGTTTTATCTGAAGGCCATTTCGCCTGAGTACCAATAACCTCGGATACGTAGTCCCGGACTGCCCGGTTCGTGCCAGCGCCACAGGGGCATGGCCCGAATAGTCAATCTCCCATCCGTCCTGCCGAATAGCCACCACGGACCCATCCATGTCAAGGTCTATCGCCGATGCCGTAGTGGGCGCATTCAGGCTTTGTACCCAGTATTGCAACCCCATGAGGGGCAATCGCCAACCCAACGCCTGCTCCGTCAGGCTTTCCACATCAGTCGCGTAATAACGCTTGTGCTCGGAGGTAGTCAGGTATACACCTTCAGCAGTGCGCTGAATTTGCGCCAGCGTCTGACCTAATGGGGAGAGCAGAAGAATTTCATCGCCTCCGCCGCTGTGATGCCATTGTACTCCACCTGAGAAACTTTCTTTGCCGCCCTTCACCGATACCCTGCCAATGAGCCCGAAATCTGCTGATATCGCGTTGGTCAACCCGGCAACAGGTTCGGTAACGATAGTGCGGACGGCATTTTTGGGAGCATGAGTGCTGAGAGTGGCGCACCCCGAAAAAAAAACCGGTATGAACGGTATGCAGAATATAAAAACCTGCCAGGAGAAAACGAAGTCTTGTTTTAACGACGAACTCACCCGGATTACCGACCGCATCGTCGCAATACCAGAATGACTCATATTATCCCAGATAATTCATTAGGCGGCTCTACGAGCCTACGCGAGTGCTGGCGGTCAGTTTGCGGCCATTTTTGCCGCCATTTTTGCTACCTGCGCGGCGTCCATATACCAAGCTATGGACTTCTTTCAACAGGCAAAACCGTCTCGCAACCTGCCTCGCCATCATCTCGCGTCCCAATGGATTATCTGGGATTATACTACTTCATGAACTTCTTCATTGTGCTGAGCAATACCTCATTACCAGAATGAGTCTCGAGCGCTGACAGCCAGACATCTGCCGCCTCTTTCTTTTTCCCCTGCATCCATAGCACCTCTCCCAGATGCGCCGCAATTTCCGGGTCCGGCGCCATTTCGAATGCCTGTCTCAGATAACTGAGTCCCTGGTTGAGATTGCCCATGCGGTAATGCACCCAACCCAGGCTATCCATTATGTATGGATCAGCAGGAGAAAGGGCGATAGCCTTCTCGATGAGTTCGAGCGCTTCCGGCAGGCGGTCGGTATGTTCCGCAAGGCTATAACCGAGCGCATTGTAAGCATGAGCATGATCTGGCCTCAATTGGATCAACTTACGCAAATCCTGCTCCATGATTTCGTATTTACCGATTTTTTCCGCTGCCAACGCGCGGTCATAGAGCAGGTCGGGAGAATCAGGAAGTTTTTCGAGGCCCTTACTCAGCAATTGGAACGCTTTCTGGTACGCACCGCTCTCGCGCAGCAATTGCGCCTCGGCGATCATTAACTGCGCACGCTGCTGGTCGTTCGTTACCGGCAACTGCTGCAAGTGCTGTAGAGCCTCATCTGTCTTGCCTTTTCTGCTCAGCAGAATGGCATACTTTATCTGTGCCGGAAGATACTGGGTCCCAGCCGTTACCGAGCGATACCACTCCATCGCGGTGACATCATCCTGGGTTTTTTCATGAATGCCACCCAGATAAAAACGCACCAGGCCCGGATCTCTGTAATCCAGCTCCAGCGCTCTCTTGAAATTGGATTCGGCCAAGCCATATTCCCGCAATTCCATCGAAAGCAAACCTACAGCCACGGCGACATCGGCGTTATCCGGATTTTCCGCCAGCAATTGCTGAAATTGGTCGCGTGCCTTGGTGTAATCTTTTTCCGCCAGCAATAACCGGGCGTAGGTAATGCGCGTATCGTTGGCCTTGGGATAAGTCTCAAGATAGCGTTCAAAAAATCTGATAGCGCTGGCATTGGATTCACGCGCGAGAATTCGGCCCTCATAAATTGCTGCCATCTCCCACTCCGGGCGAAGTGCCAATGCCTTTCTCATCTCTGCCAGCGCAATATCGAAACGATTGGCGAGCCACGCTGCCTGAGACACGGCGAAATGCGCTTCCGGTAGCTTTGGATAAGGTTCGGCAAGTTTCCTGACCAGCTCAAATGTCGCATTTTTGTCCGAGCTGCGTACCAACAGGCTATTCAACTGCATAAAAGCCTCATCGATATTGTTTCCGCCGGAGGCCAGCAATTTCTCCAGATGGGGCCGGGCTTCGTCCAGCCTGTTGAAGTTGACCAGCAGCGCTGCCAGCGTCTGACGGGCACCGATCGAATCCGGATCAAGCGTTGCCCAGATGTTCGCTGCTTCAAGCGCGGGCACGGGCTGGCGTGATTGAAGGGCGATTTCTGTCGCTCTCTGAGCGACACGCGGGTCGCGCGTGGTCCTCGCCAGCTTGAGATAAGTATGGGTAGCGATCTCCGGATCACCGCGCTGAAAAGCCGTCTCTCCCAGCAGGAAATCGAACAACATGGGAGGAGTCAAGTCCTGGCTGGGTAATTTCGACTGTCCAGCGCCTGTTTTTTGCGACTGATTGCTCGCCGTGACATCGGTCTTGGCAGGAAACTGCGCACAGGCAGCGAGGAGAAGCAGCGGCAATGCGCCAAAAATCTTAAAGCTCATGGGGAAGTCCGCAACGTTCGAAAAAAGGCTGTCAAGGACGAGCCTGTCCTTCAGTACAATCCACATATTAGGTATATTTTACGCTTATCACAAGTGCACATCAGAACGACGATGTCGTAAATGTGTTTATCGTCGGCTCTGTTAATTCAAAAATGCCTTCTCAAATCGTATGAAGAAGCACAGAGATGGGCTGATAAGGGAGGGATGCCCGAATCCGGATCATCATGATATTCTCATGGCCGAACAGCTCGCCCCGGCCGCCATGCTGGCTAGTGCCTCTGCCATCATTTCGCTGGCCGGCCCGGGCATGCTGAATCGATCCGGCGGAGATGCGCTTAAGTCGACGTATTGTGTTTTTTTTGAGTGATTCTTTCATAAGCTGAACCATATTTTTGGTAATCTCAATTGCCTGAACTGCCTGAAGTCGAAGTCATCCGCTGCGGAATCGCGCCCCATCTTGAAGGCCATCGCGTAGCTTGCGTCACGATACGGAATCCAAATCTGCGCTGGCCGGTGCCATCCGATCTGGGAAAAACGCTAGTCGGCGCGACAATCGACAAGGTAGTGCGGCGCGGAAAATACCTCTTGTTCGACTGTGGCAAAGGCACGCTGATCCTGCATCTTGGTATGTCGGGCAGCTTGAGGTTGCTGCCTGCCGCAGCGATAACCGCACCGGAAAAACATGACCATGCCGATCTGACTTTAGATAACGGCACGATTCTCCGCTTCAAGGACCCACGCCGCTTCGGCGCAATACTGTGGACATCGGCTGATGCCATGCACCATCCGTTATTGGCTCAGCTTGGTCCCGAGCCACTCACCGAAGCGTTCAACGGATTCCTGCTATATGAACGGACCCGGAACCGTAGTGCCAGCATCAAGGAAGTGCTGATGAATAGCCGCATCGTCGCCGGTGTCGGCAATATTTACGCGAATGAAGCACTCTTTCGGGCAGGCATCAATCCCATGACACCGGCGGGTGAGCTTGAGGTAAGCAAATGCAAAACCCTGGCACAGGCCATAAAAGAGACACTCAATCTGGCGATTGAAGCGGGCGGCAGCAGCTTGCGCGATTTTGTCGACAGCAGCGGCAATCCCGGCTATTTCCAGCAGCAGTACTGGGTATACCACCGAGCCGGCCAGCCATGCCGTAAATGCAGCACAAATATCATGCAAACCCGGCAGGGCCAGCGTTCAAGCTTTTATTGTCCGCGCTGTCAAACAGGCCGGAATAATTGAACTCAATGAATTTTTTTGCCCAAACGAAAAGCGATCGCGCTTCTAGATCGCGCTTCTATTCAGGGGTAAGACTGATGGTTGTGTGAATGTGAACATGGCGATATCTTGGCGTCATACTCTGCCGTCAACATCCTGGTTGTCCCAAATACATCCAATGACTGCTGAATCTTCGGTTCAGATTTAATACCTGGCTTCTGCATGTATAAATCCGACATCACGCCATTTTTCCTACGATGACCATGATCACCGTCATTACTGTGTCAAGTTACTCAAACGTTTATTGGCAAATTGTTCTACGCGCTTTGACTAGTGCAGCGCAATCAATCGATGCGTATTGATATCACACGGTTGCTAAATTGAGCTGCGATAAAAAGCCGATTCCCCAGCCTGGGGTGCAATACCAATGATACCCCACAAAAAATCATGTGCACCAACCAATCGAAGGTCCCGATGGCGTGATGTGCTCGGAAAAACTATTGGAAGCCCCCGGCACAGCGATACTTTTTTTCTGGCGCTTACTCTCTTCTACCTGCTGTTTTCGGTCGTACCGGCATGGGCCGGCGTGACCGAACCGGATCCGCGCGCCCAGGAGGAATTCGATTTCATGAATCTATTGTCGAAAAAGGGATTGCATGATCTGGAGGACGAGCGCTGGAATGCCTATGGTCAGTTCACCTATATTTCCAGTTGGAAGGAGGCATTTCCGGCGTCGTATACAAACCTGAATGGAAGCATCAATTCCCTGTTGCCGGGAAGCGAAAGAAGCTTTAGCGGAACCGCCACGCTGTATCTGGGGCTCAAGACATGGCAGGGTGGAGAAGTTTATTTTGTGCCGGAAATGATATCCATGCGGCCTTTATCGGATCTGAAGGGCTTGGGCGGAGCGATACAGAATTTCGAGATGCAAAAGGGCGGCTCCGAAACGCCTGTCTATTACCAATCAAGATTGTTTTTCAAGCAAACCTGGGGATTTGGCGGGGATCGCATACGACTCGACTCCGATCCGATGCAACTCGGAACAACGGTGGATAGCAGGCGCCTCGTCGTCAGGATCGGCAATTTTAGCGTTATCGATTTCTTCGACAAGAATTCGTACTCGGGCGACCTCCGCCGGCAATTTTTGAACATGGCCTTCATGACATACGCCGCCTTCGATTTTGCCGCGGATGCAAGAGGATATACCTGGGGTATGGTAAGCGAATACTTTCATGATGATTGGGCAGTGCGCTTCGGCCATGTAGCCACTTCCATCGATCCCAACCAGCTCGCTATCGACAGCAGAATATTCACCTATTACGGACAGCAGATAGAGCTCGAGCATAAGCATCGGTTATATGACAGGCCTGGCTCCATACGAATACTGGCTTACAGGAATCATGAAAACATGGGTAAATTCAGTGATGCCATTTCCGCCTTCCAATCCAACCATAACAAAAACGCCACCACCTGCACCGGCTTTAATTATGGATCAGGAAACGCGGGCGCCCCTGATTTATGCTGGGCACGCAAACCCAATGATAAAATAGGCATAGGCATCAATATCGAGCAGCAGGTGGCGGATGATATCGGTTTATTCTTCCGGGGAATGTATAGCGATGGCAAAACCGAAGTGTTTTCCTACACTTCTACCGACAGATCGATCTCGCTGGGTGTTTTGGCCAATGGTTCCCGGTGGGAACGAAAAAAGGATTCATTGGGAATCGGATTTGCCGCAGGCTGGATTTCGAGTCAACATGCCAGATATCTGAACATGGGCGGCGTCGATGGATTTGTCGGCGATGGCCGGATCAAGGCGGGTGCGGAACACGTAGTGGATATTTTTTACAGCGCCAATCTATTGAATTTGCCGCTGTGGGTGACGGCGGATTATCAGCATATTACCAACCCGGGCTTTAATGCGGATCGGGGCCCGGTAAATATCTATGGGATGAGAGTTCATGCCGAGTTTTAGCTGAAAGCGGATCGCCGCGAACGACAGCCTCGAAGCGTGTGGGTGACAGAAACGTTAAAGAACCGCGAACTTCGGAGTGCCGGATGAAGATCGCCCTCTCACGGGTACCAAATGCATCCATGATCCAGATGCATCTCATGATCCAGTTCATTAAAAATTCCGGGTTGGTATATCATCCAGTTTTCTGATGCCTGGACAGACAGCCTGGGCAGACATAAGGTCACTATGAACATTACTTTCACCGGCGGCGGCAACATGGCCTCCGCCTTGATCGGCGGCCTGTTGCAGCAAGGCTATCTCCCCACCCGGATATGCGTGGTGGAAGCCAGTGCCGGCGGCCGCGAAAGGATAAAGCAAGAATTTAACGTAGAGGCCGTAGCGGAACTCTTCCAAGGCGTAGCCAACAGCAACGTGGTTGTGCTGGCGGTAAAGCCGCAGCAACTACCCGCTGTGGCACGAGAGCTTGCGCCGCTGCTCAACAATCACCTGGTTATTTCTATCGCCGCCGGTATTTGCGCAAAAGATATTTCCCGCTGGCTGGGCGGCTATACACGTATTGTGCGAGCCATGCCCAACACGCCGGCCTTGGTTGGCGCGGCTGTTACCGGCCTATATGCCATGGCTGGCGTGCATGAAGCGGAAAGAGGTGATGCAGAGGCCATACTCGCCGCCGTAGGCTCTGTACTGTGGGTTGCGCATGAGGAATTGCTGCACGCGGTTACAGCCGTCTCCGGTAGCGGTCCGGCTTATGTATTTTATTTCATCGAGGCGATGCAAAAGGCAGCGCATGAACTAGGCCTGGATGCGGCCCAGGCACGGCAGTTGAGTATCGATACTTTCGTCGGCGCTGCAAGGCTTGCAAGCCAGAGCAGTGAAGACGCCGCCACGCTGCGCGCTCGCGTGACATCGCCAGGGGGCACCACCGAACGCGCAATACGAGTTCTTGAAGACGAAGGGGTCAAGAGCACCATCCTGCGGGCGATACATGTCGCGAACGAGCGCTCGCGCGAAATGGGCGATGAGTTTGGCAAAATATAAACTTCGCTGACTATTATTTCAGGAAATTGAATGCTCAACCAGATGTTGATATTCCTCCTCGACACCCTTCTCGGGCTGTTTTCCCTGGTGCTGCTGCTGCGTTTTTATATGCAGTTGCTGCGGGCGCCCCACCGTAATCCACTATCGCAATTTCTCATCGCGATTACGGATTTTCTGGTACGACCGGCGCGACGCATGATCCCCGGCTTCGGCGGGATCGATTTCCCCACGCTGCTGCTGGCATGGCTTACGCAGCTCATATTATTGGCGGGCGTGTATATACTTCAGGGGTATAACTTCACCTCGACTGTCGGCCTCGCAGCCGGCGCCCTGGCGCTTCTGGCGCTCGTGGAAATCGTCAAGATGACGCTGTACATCATCATGGCGGCGATAATCATTCAGGCGGTGCTTTCCTGGTTCAATCCTTATAGCGCACTGGCGCCGGTACTCGACAGTTTTACCCGGCCATTCCTCGGGGTTATCCGGACACGCATCCCCCCAATCGGCAACATCGATCTGTCACCACTGTTTGTGCTGATAATTATCCAATTGCTGCTGTTCATAGTGGCGAGGACGGAAGGCGAAATCTCCCGCCTGTTCTGATGCCGGGTATACCATCTTCCACCTGGTACCGCTGTGATAGTGGCGGACAACGGCTTACCCTTACCCTGCATGTACAGCCAGGTGCGAAGCAAACGGAAGCGGTTGGGTTGCATGGCGACGCCATGAAAATCAGGCTGGCTGCACCACCTGTAGAAGGTGCCGCCAACGCCGCGCTAGTTGAATTTCTCGCCGGAATATTCGGGGTGCGCCAATGCCATGTGACGCTCAAGCACGGGATTAAATCCCGGCGTAAAGTGGTTGAGATCAGCCATCCGCTTCGTGACCCCAGCGTGCTATGGAAGTGTGTCAGGGATGCGGATACTGACTAGCGTCTTCGGCAAGTCATTTAGCGATAGTGATACTGGGCACGCCAACACGGGGTAAATCAGTAACGGTCATCTGAAACAGAAGGTACAACATCTGAAAGGCGTCCCGGTTCCAGTTGGCGAGCGGCCCCACTGTGTTCACCGCGTAATACCGGCCGTGCGAGTAGATCGAGAGGTCAGCTTTATCGGGATCCGAGTCCGAAACAACCAGTTCCATTGTGGCAGCGGGATTTTCATCGTTGGCGATCGGTGGAGTTCTTGGATCCTTATCGACATCGTACTCCGACTCGTCGCCGATTGAACGGCCCAGGAAACTGAGGATGGCGTGAAAGCTTCTCAGCCGGAAAACACCTCTGACAGGCCACTCTCCTCCTAAAAGACCGGGGCGAATGTCGAACGCAACATCATTGCTCATCCAGTTCCCTGCCTCCCTGCTCAACTTTGTGCGTTCTTCAGGAGACAAGACATTTGGATCATAGTTAGTAATGAGGATAGGCCCAGGCACTTGTTTACGAAGCGTGAAAGTATTATCCAGTTCGTTATAGAGCATGGAAAACTCCTTCTCCAGTGCTTGAAAACCTTCTGCGGTGACCGAACCCGCCGGAATGGTCCAGGTGTGTTCCAGAGTCAACGGTTCGACATAAAGCTGATCCTGATCCTGGATGGCCGAGAGGTGAAGCACCACGCGGCGAAACATTTCGTAGCCCGCCTTATCGGATGGCCTGTTGCGATAGGCGACATGCTGCATAGAATGCTGAATTCGTACTTCTTGAGCCATCAGCCTCAGCAAGAGATCAATATCGAAGCGCTGCCGAAGCAGCAGGGTAAACTTGTTTTGCTGAAATGGAGTAAGAATCCGTTTGGTAAATTCTTCCCCTTCGATGGGAACAATGCTAATGGTCGGATTTTCCGCGACGCTACCACCGAATACCGGCATGAGAATGCCACCGGCATTCCCCGTCAACGCAGGCGTCCCACCTGCGCTGAAACGAAAATCAAAGGTGGCAGCAACGTTCGATACACCCGTAAAATGTATGGGTTGATGGTGATGTGCACGCGCGATGTTCATCAATAGCTGCTTGGATGCCGCACTGGTTATCGCATCATCGTAAGCGCCGACCGCTCTGTTGAGCGTGATGGGAGATAAGCAACCCGGCAGCACCAGCGTGGCTATCAGGCCAAATAACATGCATAGCGAACGTTGAGGGCGAGAGCAAAAACTGCCCATATACTGTAGTTTCATCTGGATAAACGGATTAGGCGAGCAGAATGGAAGCGGGATAGCGGATTCTTGTTGTATTTAAAGTAAATGCTCGGGACGATACGGGTTCGGCTCAAGGCATAGCGCTTCGCAGGTCTACCTGTATAATCCGCGGATGTCGAGAAATTGGCTCAGCGCTGCCTATATGCCCAAAAACCCAAAACGGGTATCGGCTCCGCCAGCCTGAAAGAAAGGAACTCCACTGCCGCTTCTCAGTCTATTTCCGGCAAGACATTACCTCTTTCCAATCCCCGCGGTCAAGATGTTAATTCATGTCGGCGGCGTACGACTTGAGGCATTGAATGGAAGCCAGCCATCGGATAATGTCTGGATAATAATGTAAAATGAGTGTCCTCCTACCTGCGTACGGGAAATCGGATCGCAACTGGCAGAGTTTGGGGCAAAATGGGCCGGTGAGCTTTTTTTTTGCTATATTTGTATTGAGGTATCCCCAATAAAAATTGGGTTGATATTGAAAATGGGAATTCGAATCTCTGCCGAGAGGAAAATCACATGAAAAATATTTTGATCGTATCTGCATTAACTTTGGGTTTGGCCTCATCCGCCGCCTTTGCGCAGCATGATCATCATGGTGGGAAAAAAGACCCCTCCCTGGGCAGCCCCGGTGATCCCGGCAAGGTTTCGCGAACCGTCGAAATAACAATGGTGGATAACCGCTTCAAGCCTTCGGAAATCAAAGTAAAACAAGGTGAAACAGTTAGATTCCTGCTTAATAATACCGGCAAGAAAAAGCATGAGATGATGATCGGTACGCCGGAAGATATCGATAAACATAATAAAATGCTGAAAAAATTTCCCGATATGGAGCACCCTGACGAACCCGACATGGTCAGCGTCGCGCCAGGCAAGACCGCGGAACTGGTGTGGCATTTCACCGAAGCCGGAACAGTTGACTTTGCGTGCCCGTTGCCAGGGCATTTCAAGGGTATGAATTTTCCAGGTATGAAAGGAACAATCGAAGTGGAGACCAAATGAAAATATCAAAGCAGGCATTATTGGCAGGATCCATCCTCATCGGCGCCTTGGCGGGAAGCGGCGCTCATGCCACCGCAACGACGGTCGAGGTTTACAAGAGTTCGACCTGCAAATGCTGTGCAAAATGGGTTGATCACATGCGAGCAAACGGGTTTACGGTCAATACCCACGATGTAGGCAATAAGGAGGCCCGCGAGCAAGCCGGGATTTCCACTACCCTCGGGTCGTGCCATACCGCGCTGGTCGATGGTTATGCAATTGAAGGCCACGTGCCCGCCCAGGATATCAAACGCCTTCTCAAGGAACGTCCCCGTGCTATTGGCCTGACCGCTCCGGGCATGCCTCATGGTTCTCCGGGTATGGAAGGGGCGCGCAGCGATCCGTATGATGTGCTTTTAATAAACAAACAAGGCGATACTACTGTTTACAGCCAGCATCGTCCATCCGACGCAAAAGATTCAGTGATGAGGCTGAAATGAAGCGTATCAAACTCTGTAACCTTAACCCGCAGCGCATGAAAGAGAGATCCAGCAGGGTTTTCCTGACATCGCCAATAGGTTTCTTTGCAGCCCTGACCATTCCGCCGCATGCCGCGCAAGGAATGGCTGGCGCGGGAGGCAAGCGGCCTTGAACGTGCATCGTCTCATTCTCGTCAGTGCGGTAATCGGCATCATTGCAAGCTGCGGCGAATCCAAGCCGCCTGCCACAACATCAACACCGCCTGCTTCACCCGCCGCTGCGCCAGCGTCACCCACCGCCGAACCTTCCCCGCCTGTTCCTGAACCGGAACCGCCGACTGCGGCATCTGTCCCGGCACCGGCGGAACAACCAAAAAACCTGGCCGCGCGCAAGCTGGATCCGGAAAAAATCAAGCGTGGCGAGGCCACTTATACCAAGAATTGTGCAAGCTGCCACGGACCCAATGGCGAGGCCACTCCAGGTTGGCGAATACCGGCGGCTGACGGCAGATATCCGCCGCCCCCACTGGACGGTAGTGCTCATGCCTGGCATCACTCAACCGAAACATTGGAAACAATGATCCGGGACGGTAGTCCGGGTGCCGGTATGCCAGCGTGGAATGGCAAATTGACGAATCAGGAAATCGATGACGTGATCGTCTGGATCAAATCGCTATGGCCGGATGAAGTCTACGATATCTGGTATAAGGAAATTGAGGTTAAGCCGGAGCCGAAGCGAAGCTGAGCGCAGACTATTTGCTGCGTTGTTTTGGGATAACTGGCTTTTGGGATAACTGGCGTAACGCCATTTTTCGGGTTCAGACCTGGGTCTAAGCCTGAAAAAAGGCGACCAGGTTTCGCCCAAGCCGCCCAAGGAGCGATGATTCCCTCTCAAAGGAAACGGGAACATGCGAAAGCCCCCACCAAGCCGATCAGGCGGCCGACTGTTTCCCTATCTTATCTAGCAGTCCGTCGGACTTGAAGAATCGCAGCTAAAAAGTGACTGGTGAGGACGGATTTTGGGGGATTTTGAAGGCCAATAGTTATTCTATTGGCCGGAAAAGCGGCGAAATCCTTCAAGCCCGACAGGCTGTCAGGATAGCGGCCGGCAATTCAATGCCGCTCTCACTCCTCGTCAAGAGCGGCTACGCTTAACCCTCTGGCTGGCTCGCTTTCGGTGCCGCCTTCTTTACCGCAGCGCGGGCGGGAAGCTTTTCCCGGATGCGCGCCGATTTGCCGGAACGATCCCGTAGATAATAAAGCTTGGCGCGACGGACATCCCCGCGACGTTTGATCTCTATGCTGGCAATCAGCGGTGAATAGCTCTGGAAAGTCCGCTCCACGCCCTCCCCGCTGGATACTTTACGTACGGTAAAGGCCGAATTGAGACCACGGTTGCGTTTCGCGATAACAACACCTTCATAAGCCTGTATTCGTTTACGGTCGCCTTCCACTACGTTGACGTTAACGATTACGGTATCTCCAGGCGCAAAATCCGGAATTGTCTTGCCGAGGCGGCTGATTTCTTCATTTTCAAGTTGTTCGATCAGGTTCATTTGTGCTCCTTACTTTATATTCCCTGGTTTCAATTGGTGATATGGATATGCTGGAACTCTTCCAACAACTCCTTTTCTTCTCTCGTCAGGCCATGTTCTACTTTCAATGCCAGCAAATCCGGTCGCCTGAGCCATGTCCTGCCCAGGGACTGCTGTAAACGCCACCGCTTGATCCTGGCATGATTGCCGGACATCAGCACTTCAGGCACCGCATTTCCCCGGTATATCTCCGGCCGCGTGTATTGGGGAAAATCCAGCAATCCCGCCACAAATGAGTCCTGGCTCGCCGATTCGGGATCGCCCAGCACGCCTGGCATCTGCCGCACCAGGCAGTCTATCAGCACCATCGCGGCCAGTTCGCCGCCAGAAAGTACGTAATCGCCGATAGAAATTTCATAATCGACCTGACGCCCTATCAAACGCTCATCCACGCCCTCATAGCGCCCAGCCAGCAATATCAGCGCCGGTAACTCGCCCAACTCCACAACCAGGCCATGATCCAGCGGACGTCCCTGAGGAGAAAGATAAATCACTTTCGTTCCCGCGATACCGAGTGCTGTCTGCCTGTTCCTCGCAGCGGTAAGCGCTTTTTCAAGCGGCTCAGCCAGCATGACCATCCCCGGCCCACCACCATAAGGCCGATCATCTATCGTATGGTAATTATCCACGGTAAACTCACGCGGATTCCAGGTATGCAGGCGATAAATATCGTTTCCGTTCGCCCTCCCGGTCACGCCATGCTTGGTGATCGCGTCGAACATCTCCGGGAACAGGGTAACGACATCAAACTCACGAGCCATGTCTTAGTAGTCCACGCCCCAATCCACCGTTATCCGGCACGCCTTCAAATCTACTTTTACAATTACCTGGCTGATGAAAGGAATCAATCTTTCCCTTTCAGGTTCTTCCAAACTCTGCACTTGAAGCACATCGTTGGCGCCGGTTTCAAGTAATCCGGTCACTTTCCCCAGCGCTTCGCCCTGCTGGTTAATGATTTCAAGTCCGATCAGGTCCGACCAGTAATAGCCGTCTCTACCGCTATTCGACAAGGCCGGTAATTGATTGCGGGGAATTGCAATTTGCAGGCCCTTCAGTTCCGCCGCTGCATTACGATCGGCGCATTGCTCAAGTAACGCGGTCAATCTGTTTCCGTGAACACCGCTCGCATTAACTTTAACGTTGCGCCATTCGCCATTGCCGCTGCCCAACCACCATACCGGATAGTCAGCCAGCCCATCTACATATTCGGTATAGGGAAAAACCTTGATCCAGCCTGACAAACCGTAAGGGCCAACGATATGCCCCATCACCACCATCGGCTCGACCGCTGTGTCCGGTCTAGCTTCCTGCGGTTTGTTGTTTCGCGCCAAACTGCTTGACCAGCCTCGTTACGGTATCCGACAGCTGCGCACCCTGTGATTGCCAATAGGTGACTCGATCCAGCTTGACCCGCAGCCCTTCTTCACCTTCAGCCGCTCTGGGATTATAAAAACCGATGCGCTCGATGAATTTGCCATCACGCGCGTTTCGCGAGTCCGCTACTACCATATTGAAAAACGGGCGATTCTTGGCGCCGCCGCGTGCCAATCGAATAATGACCATGTATATATTGCCTATTGAGGTCTAAAACTGAAAAGGGTGTGATTTTACGGTAATTTTTGCCGGATTAGCAAGTAATACTTCCGCTTGCCAATAGGGATGGAAGGCGTAGAGCCGATAGATTACCACATGCTGATCGGGCAAGCCAGCCACGCCCACGTTTAAGGCAGTTCTTCCATTAAAACCCGGAATCTCCAATGATCGCCTGCCAGCGTGGGTGGGTGGCCGAGCTAGCAAAACAAGCTTATTAATGGTCCCTTACCTCAATGTGCCTGCTCCCAGTTTGAGCCGACGCCCACCTCCACCAACAGCGGCACATCGAGCTGGGCTACGTTACCCATGAATTTCGGCAATTCACGTTTCATCATTTCGATTTCGTCAGATGGTACTTCCAGTACCAGTTCGTCGTGGACCTGCATGATGAGCTTGCTGCGCAGGTTTTCCCGTTCCAGCCAACCATGCACCGCAATCATGGCGAGCTTGATGATGTCCGCTGCAGTGCCTTGCATCGGCGCATTGATTGCGGCACGTTCCGCAGCCTGCCTGCGATTGCCGTTGGCACTGTTGATCTCCGGGAGCCGTAGTCGTCGTCCGAATACGGTCTCGACCCAGCCCGTTTCCTTGGCGGTTTCCCTGGTCCGCTGCATATAGTCCGCCACACCCGGATAGCGGGCGAAATAACGGTCCATGTAAGCCCGGGCGGCCGCGCGCTCAATGCCGAGTTGAGAGGCAAGTCCGAATTCGGACATCCCGTATATCAGGCCGAAGTTAATGATTTTTGCGTAGCGCCGCTGTTCGCTGCTCACCGCTTCCAGCGGGACGCCGAACACTTCCGACGCTGTCGCACGATGTATGTCCTCACCCGCGGCGAAGGCTTTGAGCATCCCCGCATCATGCGAAATATGCGCCATGATGCGTAGCTCGATCTGCGAATAATCGGCAGAGATTATGCTATGCCCCGGCGATGCGATAAATGCTTCGCGAATGCGGCGGCCTTCGACAGTACGCACGGGGATATTTTGCAGATTGGGTTCGTTGCTGGCGAGCCGCCCGGTCACCGCTACCGCCTGCGCGTAATTGGTATGTACCCGCCCGGTAGCGGCATCCACCATACGCGGGAGTTTGTCGGTATAGGTAGATTTGAGCTTGGCGACGCCACGGTAATCGAGCAGGACTTTTGCAAGGGGATAGTCCAGTGCAAGCCGTTGCAGCACATCTTCGTCCGTGGAAGGCACACCGCCGGGCGTTTTTTTAATGACGGGCAACTTGAGCTTGTTGAACAGGATTTCCTGAATCTGCTTCGTTGAATTCAGATTGAACGGCTGTCCGGCGATCAAACACGCTTGGCTCTCCAGTAACAGCATTTTTTCGCCGAGTTCGCGGCTTTGGTTTTCCAGCAACTTCAAGTCCAGCAGTACGCCGGTGCGCTCCATGTCGAACAGTATCTCCATCGCCGGCATTTCAAGAACACGATAAATATGTTCAAGCTTTGCATCCGCCGCAATTACAGGGTACAGGTGTTGATGCAGTTGCAGCGTGATGTCGGCATCTTCAGCCGCATATTGCGAGGCGCGTTCGATGTCCACCTGATCAAAATTTATCCGGCCGGCTCCCTTGCCCGTGATCTCATCATAACTGACGGTCTTGACGCCGAGATGCCGCAATGCAAGGTTATCCATATCGTGCGGGCGGTGGGATTCGAGCACATAGGACTGGAGCAGCGTGTCATGAACGATACCGTTCAAGGCGATACCATAACTGGCAAAAATATGCTTATCGTACTTCAGGTTCTGCCCAAGTTTTGGCTTAACCGGATTGGTCAGCCAGGGCCTGAGCTTATCGAGGACAAGATCGAGCGGCAGTTGCTGCGGTGCGCCGGCATACTGGTGCGCCAACGGCAAGTAAGCGGCCTGGTGAGGCTCAACGGAAAATGCGATGCCGACGAGCCGCGCCTGCATCGGGTCCAGTCCGGTGGTTTCGGTATCCAGTGAAACCACCGGCGCGGCATCGATACGCATGACCCATTCATCGAGCTGGGTCGGTGTAACAATGGTTTGGTAGTCCACCGGCACCCGATCGGCGCGTACCTCGCCCGCACTCGCTTGCGGATAAGTCCGAGCCAGGGAAAAGGAAAGCTCACCGCCCTTTTCTCCTGAGCCCGCGTCCCGCAGCTCTCGCAGCCATGTTTTAAAGTCCAGCCGCTCATACAGTTCCGCCAGCTTGGCGGTATTTTGCGGCTGCAGCCCAAGGCCACGCAGGCTTACCGGTAAGGCGACATCGCACTTGATCGTGAGGAGCTCGCGAGACCTGCTCAACCAATCGAGCGCGCCGCGTAAATTTTCGCCGACTACGCCGCCGATTTCATCGGCATGGGTGACGATATTGTCCAACGTACCGTATTGCGTGAGCCATTTTACCGCGGTTTTAGGACCGACCTTCGGCACGCCCGGAATGTTGTCGGATGTGTCGCCGACCAGTGCCAGGTAATCGATCATGCGCGCCGGCGTAACGCCGAACCGGGCCACCACGCCGGCTTCATCAAGCGTTTCGTTTGTCATGGTATTCACCAGCGTTACCTGCTGATTCACAAGCTGCGCGATATCCTTGTCGCCGGTAGAAATTATGCAACGCATATTCTCCCGTTCAGCCTGTTTAGCCAGCGTAGCGATCACATCATCCGCTTCCACCCCTTCCACAATCAGCATCGGCCATCCCATGGCATTGATGCATTCATAAAGCGGCGCTATCTGGGCAACGAGATCATCCGGCATGGGAGGCCGATGCGATTTATACTGCGCGTAAAGGTCATCGCGAAAAGTCTTGCCTTTTGCATCAAATACGCACGCGCTATAATGGGCTTCGTAATCCTTGTGAAGGCGGCGTAACATATTGATCACGCCATAAATCGCCCCCGTCGGCTCGTTGTTGCGGTTGCGGAAGTCTGGTAACGCATGAAAAGCGCGATATAGGTAGGATGAACCGTCAACCAGCAGTAATGTTTTCATCTAACTCCAAAGGTTTTTGCCAATGAGCCCGAAAGACAAGCTAGCCCGCACCATGACAAACGAATTTCGGGAACAAACCTGGTCGGCGAGCGAATCGTGGCGCGTGTTCAGAATTATGGCAGAATTTGTCGAAGCGACGGAACGCTTGAGTTCGATCAGGCCCGCTGTAAGCATTTTTGGTAGTGCACGTACGCTCCCTGAGCATCCATACTATAAACTGACCGAGCAGATCACCCGCCAATTGTCCGATGCGGGTTTTGCCGTAATCTCCGGCGGTGGCCCCGGTATCATGGAAGCGGCCAACAAGGGTGCTTATTTTGGGAAATCACCCAGTATCGGCCTGAACATCCAGCTCCCTCATGAACAGCACCGCAACGTCTACCAGGATGTCAGCCAAACCTTTCGTCATTTTTTTGCGCGTAAATACATGTTCGTCAAGTTCGCCAGCGCGTACGTCGTTTTACCGGGCGGCTTTGGTACCCTTGATGAACTAATGGAAGCGCTTACGCTGGTTCAGACCGGCAAGACCCGGAAAATGCCTATTATCCTCGTTTGTTCGGATTTTTGGCGCGGCATGATTGATTGGCTCCAGCAAGTGCTTGTCTCGGAGGGCATGATCGGTCCGGAAGATATGAACCTGATACAGATGATCGATGAGCCGGGCGAGGTGGTCGATGCCATATTCAAATATTATGAAACCCGGGGTTTCGAGCCTTCCGCAGCCGAGCGCGAAGTCCAACTCAATCTGTAATGGCGGGTCATTTCGGATAGAATGGCATATTGACCCTGACCCTGCCGGGAGGCGCCATGCGTCGTATAGTTCTTGCATTATTATTGATCTCTGCACTACCCGCAGCAGCGCAATCCAATGAGCCCAAGGATCTCCGGCCCTTGCCCGAGGTTCCGGAACCACCGGAATTACCGTTGCCTTCACCGGGTGCGGAAGAGGACGCCTCGCTGGAGCCACAGGTTACGATCACGAAGCGCGGAGAGGACCAGATCGAGGAATACCGGATCAATGGCCAGCTTTACATGATCAAGGTGACGCCTCGTATTGGCCTGCCGTATTATCTGATGGATAATCGCGGGGACGGATCATTTGCTGCCCATGACACCGGCGGCCTCGACCAGCGCATTCGTCCCCCGATGTGGGTAATACGCGAGTTTTGACCTTTGATTAAAGGCAGCAGGATTCATCTTCCTGTTGCTGCCTGGCTTTTTCGTCCTGTTGCTGCTTAGCCTTCTTTGCTCCCGTTCATGTCCGTCTATACCACTGTCACGCAGCACCAGCTTTCTGTCTGGCTGAAAAACTACTCTCTCGGGTCATTGATCGATCTGCAGGGCATCTCCTCGGGCATCGAAAATACCAATTATTTCGTCACGACCAATCACGGCAAGTATGTTCTTACCCTGTTTGAAAAGCTGAGCGCTTCCGACTTGCCCTACTACCTGAACCTGATGGCCTACCTGTCACGTCATGGCATTCCGTGCCCCAGCCCAATCGCGGATCTCGACAATAAATTTCTTGGCGAACTCAACGGCAAACCGGCGAGTATCGTTAGCTGCC
The DNA here is from genome assembly GCF_000619905.2 of Nitrosospira briensis C-128. Lineage (NCBI taxonomy): Bacteria > Pseudomonadati > Pseudomonadota > Betaproteobacteria > Nitrosomonadales > Nitrosomonadaceae > Nitrosospira > Nitrosospira briensis. Next base: position 1,180,234 of record NZ_CP012371.1, read on the forward strand.
TGCATGGAAAATCCCAGGAACATCCGACTATCCTGCACTGCGCTGAAGTCGGCGAACTCCTGGCAAGCATGCATTTATCCGGCCTTTCCTATCCTGAGAAAATGGAGAACTCGCGCGGGCCGAAGTGGTGGAAGGCCACGGCACCTGACGTCATGCCATTTCTTGCCGCGGAGGATGCGAAAGTTCTTCGGGAAGAATTACGTTTTCAGTCATTGTATCGTTTTGAAAACCTCCCTCGCGGCGTAATTCATGCAGATCTGTTTCGCGACAATGTTCTATTCAACGACAACGCAATGGGTGGCGTGATCGATTTCTATTTCGCCTGCAACGATGTCTTGCTGTACGATCTCGCCATTGCCGCCAACGACTGGTGCCTGAATGAAAATGGCGAACTGGATGCGGCACGTACATCGTCTTTACTCCAGGCCTATCACCGCACTCGCCCGCTTACTGCCAGCGAACGCAGCGCTTGGCCAGTGATGCTGCGCGCCGCGGCTTTGCGCTTCTGGTTATCGCGGCTCCAGGATTATCATTTGCCGCGCATGGGTGAACTCACTCATGTCAAAGACCCCGCCCACTTCATGCGTATACTGAAGAACCATGCGTCAACCCACGCCAGACTGACGCCGGTTTGGGTTTGAGTATAAAACTGCGGCAACGCTTTGCGGCAGGCACAGCCCTATCGGAGATAAAAAATGCAAGTCAGGCAAGTGGATGCAAAACAGGGATGGCAGTGGATAATGTCTGGCTTCCTTTTGTTCCGCAGAGCGCCTCTGGTATGGATTATCCTGTGCGCCACCTTGCTGCTGATCGCTGCCACACTGGCGCTTATTCCGATGGCAGGACAGTTTATTTTCACCTTACTCTCGCCGGTATTCCTGGCGGGCGTGATGACAGGATGCAAAACGCTGAACGAGGGTGGCCGACTGGAGATTGCCCACTTGCTGGCGGGCTTTCGCGGTACTGCATCTCCGCTGATAACGATAGGGGGAATCTATCTGGTGGGGCAGGTACTGATTGTTGGAATGTTCATGCTGGTCGGAGGCGACGTACTGATGAGCTTGTTGCTGGAGGGGAAAAGGGTCGATGAGAATGAGTTGCGGAATGTATCAGGCGATATGCTCTCCGCATCCCTGGTGGCGCTCGTGTTGACCATTCCGCTTTTGATGGCTGTCTGGTTTGCGCCACTGCTGGTGAAATTCGGCAATATGCAGGCGTTGGACGCAATGCGGTCCAGCTTTGTTGCCTGTCTGAAAAATATCGTTCCACTCCAGGTTTATGTTATTACGCTCGTAGTCGTCATGACGATACTGATGATGCTGGTAAGCGTCCTGGTAGGTCCTTCGCTAATGGTACAGTTAGCAGTCATCACGGCCATGTCGCCGATCTTGTTCGCTTCCATTTATGCGAGTTACCGCGATATTTTCCAGGATTCGGCGGAAATCGCATAACAATTCTTCAAAAGCGCCCGATTCATCCAGCTTCACGCACCGACCAGTTTTGCATACTCCAGCGACAACCACTTTGTGCCGGCACGGCTGAACTTGACCTCGACACGAGCGTCCGCGCCGCTTCCTTCGCAATTGACGATTACACCCGCACCAAACTTGGCATGCACGACATTCTGTCCTACTCGCCAGGGCGATGCCGGCGAGTCGTGCCTCACGGGCTGCTGGATTGCCTTGCCATACCCATGGCCGTAATCCCTGGAGCCTGGTTCGTGATTTCGAATTCCCGCCTTCTGCAGCGGTTGCAACCACTTCAGCAGGTTATCCGGAATTTCCTGCAAAAACCGCGAAGGAACGTTATAGCGGGTCTGGCCATGAAGCATGCGGCTTTGGGCGAAACTCAAATACAACCTGCGCCTGGCCCGAGTCAACGCGACATACATCAACCGCCGTTCCTCTTCCAGGCCGGCTGCTTCGTTACGACTGTTATCATGTGGAAACAGGCCTTCTTCCAGCCCACTCATGAACACGCTGTGAAACTCAAGACCCTTGGCCGAATGCACTGTCATCAACTGCAGCGCATCCTCTCCACCGCCAGCCTGATGCTCGCCTGCTTCCAGCGATGCATGGGCAAGAAATACCGTGAGGCTGTCGTCCTCCGCCTCATGTACGAAGCTCGCGGCTGCGGTGACCAATTCATTCAAGTTTTCCAGCCGGTCGGCTCCTTCGCGTTCGGCACGATAATGCGCCACTAACCCACTATGCTCCAGGACGTGTTCCACCACCTCCGGTAGCGGCAACTTCTCGCATACCTGGCGCATGGATTCGATCATCGCGACAAAACCACCAATTCCTTTCTTTGACTTCTCCGGCCCCTTACCACCCTCGGGTCTCGCAGGGGTTTTATCCTCCGCTTCCGGTAAAGAAAGCGCTCCACCTCCGCATTTCTCGATCATTGCTTCCCAAAGGCTTCCTCCTTGCCGCTTGGCCTCGTCCTGTAACTGTTCCAGACTTCGCATACCGATACCGCGCGCGGGAAAGTTAACAATCCTCAGCAGCGCATTGTCGTCGCCGAGGTTGACCAATAGCCGGAGATACGCCAGGGCATGCTTGATTTCCTGCCGCTCGAAAAACCGCATTCCGCCATAGACCCGATACGGCAACGAGGCGTTGAACAAAGCGTGCTCCAGCACCCGGGATTGCGCATTGGAACGGTAGAGCAATGCCATCTGGGACAGCGCCACACCTTCCGCACGCAGCGATTTTGCCTCGCCCACGATGAATGCAGCCTCATCGAAATCGTTCGGTGCGTTATACACGCGTATCGGTTCGCCATGGCCCTCGGAGGTCCACAGATTCTTGCCGAGCCGGCCGCTATTGTTGCGTATCAGCGTGTTGGCGGCATCCAGGATATTGCCGTGCGAGCGATAGTTCTGCTCCAGCTTGATGATTTTCGAAATACGAAAATCGCTTTCAAACTCCTTCATATTGCCGGTGTTGGCGCCACGAAATGCATAGATACTCTGGTCGTCATCCCCAACGGCAAATACAGCAGCCTGTTCGCCGGCAAGCAGCCTTAACCATCTGTATTGCAGACGGCTCGTGTCCTGAAATTCATCCACCAGTATATGGCGGAAGCGGCTGCGATAATGCTCGCGAATGATTTCATTCCGGCTCAGCAGCTCGTAACTGCGCAGCAGCAGCTCAGCAAAGTCAACCACGCCTTCCTTATTGCATTGCTGCTCGTAAGAAAGGTAAAACTCGACCGCCTTACGCGCAAAATCATCATAGGTTTCAACCTGCGATGCTCTCAACCCTTCGTCTTTTGCGTTGTTGATGAACCATTGGACCTGCCGCGGCGGAAATTTTTCGTCATCCGCACCCAGATTCTTCAGGATGCGCTTGATTACCGCCAGTTGATCTGCGGAATCCAGAATCTGAAAAGCCTGCGGCAATCCGGCATCCTGATGATGGGCGCGAAGCATGCGATTGCACAGGCCGTGGAACGTGCCTATCCACATACCGCGCGTATTGATCGGCAGCATTGAAGAAATGCGGGTAAGCATTTCCTTCGCCGCCTTGTTGGTGAAAGTGACGGCCAGTATGCCGTGAGGACTCACCTGGCTGGACTGGATCAAGTAGACAATGCGCGTAGTGAGTACCCGCGTTTTGCCGCTACCCGCCCCCGCCAGCACCAATGCCGACTGGTGCGGCAAAGTGACCGCTTCGCGTTGTTCAGGATTGAGTGCGGAAAGATTCAGTGCGGAAAGAGAAGAAGAAAGCATTATGGAGAGGGTTTCCGGTCAGATATTCCGGAATAATCTTGAATTCCGAAATTGGGTAAAGGCTCAGCGTGCAGGCGGGGCACGACGAGTCCTGTATGGCTTGACGATAACTGCTGGGCTCGAGTTACCGGCGTGTATGCAATTTGTGGAGCAGTCGGGCAAAAAGAAGATATGGCACCGCTATAAATTCCAGCTCCGCGGCGTTATGTAGCGCTGTGAGTGTGAAAACAACAGGCAATCCAATTGGATGAGCCGTTGAAGCGGGTTTTTATAGGGCACCCTTATCGATAATATTACATGACTATTTGCTTCGGCTTTTCCTCACCAGATCCAGAATAAGCGGCGTCAGAACCAATTCTATTGCCAGACCCATTTTACCGCCCGGCACTACAATCGTGTTCGGGCGAGACATGAACGAGTCGTGAATCATCGAAAGCAGGTACGGAAAATCGACGTTCTTGGGGTCGCGGAATCGAATCACGACAAAACTTTCGTCCAGGGTAGGTATATCCCGTGCGATAAAAGGATTGGACGTATCCACCGTCGGCACACGCTGAAAATTGATATGCGAACGTGAAAATTGCGGCGTAATATAATGCACATAATCATGCATGCGACGAAGAATGGTGTGGGTTACCGCCTCTGCGGAATACCCTCGCGCATTCATGTCGCGATGGATTTTCTGTATCCATTCCAGATTGACAATGGGCGTCACACCTACCAGCAGATCGACATATTGCGTAACGTCGACGGTATCGCTTTCCACCCCGCCATGCAAGCCTTCGTAAAATAGTAGATCGGAACCGGGTTTTATCGGCGACCATGGGGTGAAGGTACCCGCTTTCTGCTGATATGGCGCAGCTTCTTCATCATTGTGCAGGTACAGGCGAGTCTGTCCGCCTCCAGTCTCGCCATATTCCTTGAATAGCGCTTCGAGCTTCTCGAACTCGTTCGCTTCGGGACCGAAATGGCTGATGGCATGACCGCCATCCTTCTCCGAATCACTTACGGCGTTTTTCATTCCCTCGCGATCGTAGCGATGGAAGCTATCGCCTTCTACCACCGCAGCAGTCAGTGTCTCGCGCCGAAAAATATGCTCGAAACTGTTCTTGACCGTCGACGTACCGGCGCCGGAAGACCCGGTAACGGCGATGACGGGGTGCTTTTGTGACATACAGGCTTTCTCCTCAGGATAATAAGATGTTATGGGGCTTTGCGTCAGTGGTTTCGCTGATTTCAGCAAATCTCGAGCAGCGTAATGATAACTGTTTTTTTAATAATTTTGGTGGCAACGGTTGAGGATAAAGGTCATTTCTCGCTTTCACGCCCGTAGGCAGGCAGTTGCGGACAATCCGTTTTTTCCTATAGGGGGAATACTCAAGTTTGACATTCGCGGGTCTCTGGCATAGAATGCGCCGCTTTACCGAAATAAGCAGGGGTAGGTTTTGTGAAAACCTTTTCAGCCAAACCACATGAAGTAATCCGCGACTGGTTTGTGATCGATGCGGCCGACAAGGTGTTGGGACGTCTCGCGGCAGAGATCGCCCATCGTTTGCGCGGCAAACACAAGCCCATTTTCACTCCTCATGTGGATACCGGCGATTTTATTGTTGTCATCAACGTCGATAAGCTACGCGTCACCGGCAATAAAGCGGAAAACAAGACTTATTATCGTCATAGCGGTTACCCCGGCGGTATTTACGAAACGAGTTTCGCAAAAATGCATGCCCGTTTTCCGGGGCGTCCCCTGGAAAAGGCAGTCAAGGGTATGCTGCCGAAAGGTCCACTCGGGTACGCAATGCTAAAGAAACTTAAAATCTATGCGGGTGCTTCTCACCCGCACGCGGCGCAACAACCGCGACAACTCGAAGTCAGGGCTTGATACCATGAGCACAACCTATAGTTACGGTACCGGCCGCCGGAAAAGTGCAGTGGCGCGGGTATTCATCAAACCGGGAAAGGGGCTGATCACTGTCAACGACAAACCGGTCGACGAATTTTTTTCCCGTGAAACCGGGCGCATGGTTGTCCGTCAACCACTTGAGCTGACGGGAAATCTGACGAGTTTCGACATCATGGTCAATATTCACGGGGGCGGTGAATCGGGTCAGGCAGGCGCGGTGCGGCATGGTATTACCCGCGCATTGATTGATTTCGACTCGACGCTTAAACCTGTATTGAGCAGTGCCGGACTTGTCACACGTGATGCACGTGAAGTGGAACGAAAGAAGGTGGGTTTTCGCAAGGCACGCCGGCGCAAACAATTCTCGAAGAGATAAGCATTGCACGATGCGATACGAAAAGCCGCCCGCTTCTGGCGGCTTTTTTATTTGTTGCTTATAATCAATCGATGAAATTTGCGTCCCTGCAAGACAAATAGCCGGATAACGCTTCAAAATCCAACGCTCAAGCTTATGGAAAAATTCGTCCCGCATGAGGTGCCGATTGAGATCTGTGCGAATATCCGGCTTGAAAATAAGGTTGTATCGGGGAATTTTTCGTCGACAGCGGAATTGCTGCGTTGAAGCAAGAAGAGCCAATTGGCGTAGCGGATGCCCACGGGTGGGCTTCCGTTCCGAAGCGTCGTCTATGAAGCCTGACTCGTCCTTTGAAACCTGGAGACACCATGCTTAAAATTGGTATCGTAGGCGGAACCGGTTACACCGGTGTGGAATTGCTGCGCATTTTGTCGCAACATCCTGAAGCAAGCATCCAGGCAATTACGTCACGTAAAGAAGCAGGTATTGGCGTAGCTGAACTATTTCCCAATTTGCGCGGCCGGGTATCGCTCAAGTTCTGCGATCCCGCGGAAGCAGGATTGGAGAAATGCGATGTGGTCTTCTTTGCCACCCCTAACGGTATCGCCATGCAGCAAACCCGATCTTTGCTCGCCGCAGGGGTGCGCGTAATAGATCTTGCTGCGGATTTTCGCATCAAGGATGTGGCGGTATGGGAAAAATGGTACGGCATGCCTCACGCCTGCCCCGACCTTGTGGCGGAGGCTGTCTATGGCCTGCCGGAAATCAATCGCGACAAAATCAGAAGTGCTCGACTCATAGCGAATCCCGGCTGCTATCCGACTGCGGTGCAACTGGGCTTCCTACCCTTGATCGAGGCTGGTATCGTCGATCTGGACCACCTCATCGCAGATGTGAAATCCGGCGTCTCCGGTGCGGGGCGCAATGCGGAAATCCATACGCTGTTTGCGGAAGCGGCCGATAACTTCAAGGCCTATGGTGTTGCCGGACACCGTCATTTACCCGAGATCAGGCAGGGCCTGTCGAACGTTGCAACACGTCCGGTCGGACTGACCTTTGTGCCGCACCTTACACCGATGATTCGTGGCATCCACGCCACGCTTTATGCAAGACTGGCCGCGGATACCGATTTGCAGGCTTTATATGAGCAACGGTACGCCGATGAACCGTTTGTTGACGTGCTTCCGGCAGGTACTCATCCCGAAACCCGCTCAGTGCGCGGCTCAAATCTCTGCCGTATCGCTGTCCATCGCCCGCAAGGCGGCAACACAGCAGTTATACTGTCGGTAACAGACAATCTTGTAAAGGGCGCGGCGGGACAAGCAGTGCAAAACATGAATCTCATGTTCGGCTTGCCGGAAACCCTGGCGATCAATCATGCTCCATTACTGCCTTAAGTATTCATTGAACCTAAATCCGGTAGTTGACCGCTCATTTAAGAGATCAGTGTTATGATTAATAACAATACTTCATATCATTTGACACTCACTTTTTGGGTGAAGCCGCTACGGGGGACGCAACGCCAATAACCGTGTTAACCCGGCAATAACGGTATTAACCCAGTCTTTATTTCGACCGGGCGAGAATGCTTCGTCCATTTTGTTTGAGTGCTTTGCGGTGTTTTTAGTCGCGCCGTGTCTCGGTAATTCGCTGCCGCACGGCATAAGCTTGGGTTATGATCAAATCGTTTAAAAGAAAATCCGGCATATCCGCGTCGCGAGTGGCGGTCCGCCCGCAAACTCCGGCGTATGTCCGATGGTTGGCCATTGCCGTGCTTATCCTGGTGGCACTCGGTCTGTCGTGGGCAATGTATGATGCCGGGCGCAAGTTCGCAGGTTTCGACAAGAACGAAGTCACGTATGAGCTGGATCGCCTATCCCAGTTAAACACCGACCTTCAGCGAGATAATGAGGAATTGCGTGTGAGGTTAGCCGGACTTGATCGTCAGTTGCAGATGGATCTCGTGGCACGAGAAGATATCGCCAAGCAGGTTAAAACGCTGGAACACGAGAATACCCGTCTGAAAGAAGATCTCGCATTTTTCCAGAATCTTGGGTCAGCTCCCGGAAAAAACGAACAGCGAATTTCCATCGGTCGCTTGAAACTGGAACGAGGCAATTTTCCCGGAGAATATCATTACAGCTTGTTGTTGGTCCAAGGCAAGCAGCGCCCCGGCGATTTCCATGGTAGTCTGGAGTTCACCATCAATTTCCAGCAAAATGGTAAAAAAATGGCGATGCCACTTGCAAACGGCATATCAAATGCAGAGGTTAGCTTCAAGTTTTACCAGAGAGTGGAAGATATCTTCCGTGTGCCGCCCGATGCCATCGTGGAAAGTATGCAGGTGAAAGTGTTTGAAAAAGGTGTGGCCCAGGCTAAGCTGGTACAAACCGTCAATTTGTCCTTGTGAAGGAGAGAAAATGTTTGGGAAAAAGACAGGCAAACCCCAGAACCAGATCGATTCGCTCATCGGTGCAAGCACCCGGATCGACGGCAATATAAGCTTCAGTGGCGGTTTGCGCGTAGATGGCCATATCAAAGGTAATATTACCGCGCTGGGCGACAAGCCCAGCACTTTAGTGCTAAGCGACGAAGCAATCGTTGAAGGGGTCATCCAGGTGTCTCACGCGGTTATCAACGGCACCGTAGTCGGCGCCGTACAAGTGAGCGAGTATGTGGAACTACAAGCCAAGGCCAGAGTCTCTGGAGATATACACTACAAAACCATGGAAATTCAGCTTGGCGCATCCGTTCGAGGAATGCTGCATCATCAGGATACGATGCAGCTCGACAATAAGGTGGTGACGTTAATACCGGCTTCCCACAGTGATTGACCTTTGTTTAGTAGCAGGGGATAATTTTTCTTGATTAATTTTATTTGCGAATCAATATGAACGCATCAGCAGACGCGAATTTGGCCGCAGAAATGCAAGTTCCCTTGATCTTTACCGATAATGCGGCAAGCAAAGTCCGACAATTGATTGAAGAAGAAGGGAACAATGAACTCAAACTGAGAGTATTTGTGGCGGGCGGAGGATGCTCCGGTTTCAAGTACGGCTTCACGTTTGATGAACTGACGAGCGAAGACGACACCGTAATGGAAAAGAACGGCGTGAAACTTCTGGTAGACCCGATGAGCTTCCAGTACCTCGCAGGAGCGGAAATCGATTATCAGGAAAATGCCGAAGGTGCGCAGTTTGTCATCCGAAACCCAGGCGCTGCCAGCACTTGCGGTTGCGGATCTTCATTTTCTGTCTAATCCTGCTCAGTTCTGCTGATTCAATTTAAACAAGATCATTTACAAATAAAAACGGAAGCGCAGGCTTCCGTTTTTATTTGTAAATGATGATTGCATCACGGGTAAACCGAGGCCGAGGTAAAACCTTAAGCCGGGTAAATTGCACCGAGTAACCTGGCGCCCCTGGCGCCGGTTACCGCAGGCAGATTGGCGGGAACCCCCTGGATGACTTGCTTAGCCAACCAGGCAAAAGCAAACGCTTCCAGCCAGTCCGCATCGATGCCAAGGCTGTCTGTCAATTCCACTTTCCTGCCAGGCAGTGCTGTTCGCAGCGCGGCAACCAACATACTGTTACGCGCCCCACCTCCGCACAAATAAATTTCTGCTGCATCCGGGAAATAATCGAGTACCGGCTTGGCAATTCCCAGAACGGTTAACTGTAGCAGGGTGGCCTGTACGTCCGCCGGTGCCTCTTTTCCAGTTAAGCAACCCTCCAGCCAGGCGAGATTGAATGTTTCCCTTCCCGCGCTTTTGGGGGGCGGAAGAGAAAAAAATGGAAGTGTCAGAAGTTTTTCGAGCAGGCCCTGTATTACTCTTCCCGACCGGGCCCATGAGCCATTTTCGTCATATATCTTGCCGGTATGTTGCAGGCACCATGCGTCCATCATCATATTGCCCGGTCCGCAGTCGAACCCGATGACCTCTCCCCGGGGCGGCAGGCTGGTGAGATTACTAATCCCACCGATGTTGACAACGAGACGATGAGTTTGAGGATGGGTGAACAAGATATGATGAAACGCCGGGACCAGCGGTGCACCCTGGCCTCCCGCGGCTATATCACGGCTTCGAAAGTCTGCCACGACAGTGATGCCGCTGAGTTCAACCAGCAATGCGGCGTTGCACAACTGGATGGTATAAGCTCTTCCGGATTCCGGGCAATGACGCACCGTCTGGCCGTGGCAGCCGATCGCGGTAACGTCCTCTGGGTCTACGCCGCTTTCGGCAAGTAAACCGGCTACGGCCTCCGCATAGCGTCGTGCAAGCTCATTGCCAAGCATGGCGGCAGTATGCAGTTCATCATGGTCCGGATAGTGCAGGGCAAGCAATTGACTGCGAAGGGCTGCGTCGTATGGCAGATAAAAGGTGTGCAACAGTAACGCGGGAGACGGACTCAAGTCGGCCAGCACCGCATCTATCCCGTCCAGGCTGGTGCCTGACATGAGTCCAATATAGTAAGCGGCTTTCAAATTTTTCTGCCTGGACGCCTGGGGGTATCCAACCAAGGCCTAGCTCAAGACTAGTCCAGGAATGCGAGGCTGGTGCCGCGCAGCGCATCCAGCCTGGCCATCGACGACTTTGTATATTCGTAGAATGCGGCCATTTGCCGGGATGAGACAGGATTGGCGGTCGGCATCGCCACCTTCAAAGGGTCACGCTGGACGCCCTTGAACCGGAATTCATAGTGTAGATGTGGCCCTGTAGCCATTCCGGTTGAGCCGACATGGCCGATAATGTCGCCCTGGCGGACATGCTGCCCTTTTTTCAAACCCTTCGCGAAAGCCGACAAGTGGCCATAAACGGTGGAATACGACCCCTGATGCTCCAGGAAGATGACATTACCGTACCCATCCTGCCAGCCCGCAACCGCCACGATCCCATCGGCAGCGGCCTTTACCCCCGTGCCTGTCGGCGCGGCATAGTCGATCCCTTTATGGGCGCGCCATGTTTTCAGGATCGGATGGAAACGACCGCTGGAAAAACCGGAACTGATGCGGGAAAATTCCAACGGCGAACGCAGGAATGCTTTTCGCAGGCTCTTGCCGTCGGGCGTGTAATAACCGCTTTCCTCGTTGTCCGCCTGGAAATACAAGGCCCTGTAAGGCGTTCCCTGGTTAACGAATTCCACCGCCAGTACTCGACCCGCTCTAGCGGGCTCGCCATTGCCATAGAGCGAATCGTATACCACCGTAAAACGGTCGCCCTTGCGCAAATCGCGATGAAAGTCAATTTCAGACGCTAAAATATCGACAATCTGGGTAGCGATGCTGTCGGGCACACCTGCGCTGTCGACGGCGGCAAACAGCGAGCTGTTTATTACGCCGGATTTCATCTGAATGTGCGTCTCCAGCTTTGCCGGTTGTTCGCTCAGCTTGAATGCGCCGGCGGCCTTTTCCATCACCAACTGCTCACTGCCGCCGGGAAAATAGCGGAGTAAAAGTAGCTCGCCCGCTGCCGTGGTTTGCGCATGCATCGTTTTGCCGGCTACCAATTGGTGCACCGCCTTGATATCCCTTGTATCCCGGAGAAAACTGACTGCGTCCTGGGTATTCACGTTGAGGCGCGAAAGTAGCGTTGCAATGGTGTCCCCACGCTGGATGCGTTCCTGACGCCAGAATGTCATATCGGCGTCGGAGGTCAGGGGAGTTTCAGGAAGCTCGAGGCTGAGAACCACCTGCTCGATGGGTAATTCTTCTACGGAGGTATCCGGTGCGATACCAAAAGCGGCCATCATGCCGAATAAGGGAAAACTGGATAACAGAATGAGCCAGCGCAGCCTTTTTTTTGTCAATATCTGCGGCTTTTGCGCTAGAACACTACTTTTGTCGCCCTGCATGCTTTCCCCCACAACCGTTGAGGGCATAGAGTCTAACATAAAATTTGCCCGCTACGGGAAATGCAGACCCAGTTAACCGGAGTCGAGACATACTGTCGATGTCGGTTGAGTCATAACCAACTTTGCCAGGCTTTCGCAATGCCACCCAATGTTTACTTTTCGGTTCAGCGACAGCTATTGTATAATCCCGCAGCTTCAAGAAACACTGCGTAAATCACTACGTGGAGCTCAGAAACTCCAGCAGGCAATCCATCTTTTTCTCGGATTCAAGAGACATCCTTAGCGTAGTTGTTCTTCGAATTGCACCGATCTGAACCGCCATCTCTAATCCGTTGCATGGGCATTTAACCCCTCTGCGCATTTTTAGACGAGGACCGCATGTCTACAGAAGACCTTACGCTTGATTTACTGACGTACCATGCATTTCCCCGTCTTGCTTCCGCCCTGCGGTCACGCTCCGATGTCATCATACAGAAGTGGGAAACCGCCGTGCGTTCCATGCTGCCCGCGGCCGATGAACTCACTCTCCAGCAGCTTCGAAATTCACTGCCCGCGATTCTGCAAGAAATCATCGATGTATTCGAGTCGAATAAGCCTCGTGAAACCCGCGAGCTCATTGAAGGCAGCAGAAGCCACGGCTCTACGCGCTTTCATGAAAGCTACAACATAAGGGAGCTGATTATCGAATATCAGCTGCTTCGTAGAATAATCATAGAACAGGTTTCAGAGAACCTGAACGAGATGTTGGATGCCAGAAGCACTGTAGCCTTGAACATGGCGATAGATACAGCACTCCAAAGCGGCGTGGTTACGTTTACCGAAAACCTGCAGCAGCAGATTAAAGCTGCTGCCGAGGTTCAGTCCAGATATCTCTCTTTCTTGTCGCATGATGTTCGGAATCATCTCAACCGCGCGACGCTTCATCTGCAGCTTCTCACCGCAAAGTTTGCCCCGGCCCCGGAATATTCCGAAAGTGTAGAGAATATTCGCTCGGTCAATCGAGCCATTTTGCAGACAATATCGGGGATGGACCGGATACTACAGGCTGAACAGCTCCGGCAAGGGTCGATGGAGTCCCATATCCAGCCCGTGGATTTGAATTTCGTGCTGAGGGATGTCGCGAAGCAATTGTACCCTGAAGCAAAATCCAAAGGGTTGGAGTTGGACTTGGACGTACCCGGGGAAGCCCAAACAGAGAGCGATGAGGGTCTGCTGACTCTTATATTGCATAACCTGCTTTCCAACGCCATAAAATACAGCTCAAAGGGAAAAGTAAGAATAACTGCCCGAAACAGATCAGAAAGCGAAGAAGGAGAGTGGGTAGTCAGCATTAGCGATCAGGGGCCCGGCATCGCTCCGGAAAACTTCAAGTATCTGTTCGACGCCTTCAGGCGCGGTGATACATATGGCACCCCTGGAGTAGGACTGGGACTTTCCATTGCATCCCACGCCACCAAGCTTCTGGGCGGCATGCTGGAAGTCGAGTCGAGAATCGATGCCGGATCGACCTTCCGATTGAGATTGCCTCAGCGGTGAGCAATCGTCTCTCCTATACTTTCCCGGTTTTACAGGGTCACTCGTTATTGTTATTATTTTTGACGTACTCTACGTACCCGGCCAGCGAATCGGCCCACCCTGGACATCAACTGGCGGAATGAGTTATTGAAGCGTTTGAATAGAATCCGCACGGAATTCAGTATTTCCTTTCTGGTCGGCGCACTTACCGTTCTCGGTTTTGCGCCGTTTTATCTTTTTCCGATTCCCCTTTTCATGCTCGCATTGCTGTGCCGTTTTTGGCGCAGAAGCGCGACGCCCTTCGATGCGGCAATGCTGGGTTTCTCTTTCGGCATGGGCATGTTCAGCGCGGGAGTGACCTGGATTTACGTGAGCCTGCATGATTTTGGCGGTATGCCGATGGCGGCCGCGGTGTTCGCGCTATTTGTCTTGTGCGCTTATCTCGCACTGTTCCCCGCGCTGACAGGCTGGGTACTGAAAAAACTCCCGATCGCTTCGGCCTACGTCTGGTTTTTGGCTGCCGGCGCGCTGTGGGGGCTCTCCGACTGGTTGCGCAGCGTATTGTTCACCGGTTTCCCATGGCTGACGTTGGGCTATTCGCAAGCGCCGCAGAGCCCGCTGGGCGGTTTTGCTCCAGTAATAGGCGTCTATGGCGTATCAATGATACTGGTCTGCAGTTCGGCGCTCATGTGCCTGCTTTTTGAAAGAGAATTCCGCAAAAAAAATTATCTGCTCACGCTGTTCGCTATCTGGATTGCCGGCTTCGGCTTGCAGCATGTCCGGTGGACTGAACCACAAGGCGAGCCGGTAACGGTGAGCCTACTGCAAGGGAATATCTCCCAGGACATGAAGTGGCGCGCGGATCAACTCGTCAATTCCCTGGAAAGGTATGCCGCCCTTACACTGGAGAGTAACAGCCGCCTGATTGTCACACCGGAAATCTCCATACCGCTGTATCGTAAGGAGGTGCCGGCCAGTTACCTGGCGCAACTCGCCGCGCATGCGCGTCAGAATGACGGTGACATCCTGGTCGGCATGGTTGAAGTGCCGGAGGATGGCCATGGATTCTATAATTCCATGTTCAGCTTTGGCACTTCGCCCGATCAGAGCTACCGAAAACACCACCTGGTCCCGTTCGGTGAATTTATTCCCCTGAAATTCCTGTTCGGCTGGGTCGTCAATGTATTTCCATTGTCCGATTTCTCGCGCGGCGGCCTCGACCAGAAACCCATGAATATTGCCGGGCAAAGAGTGGCAGTGAACATCTGTTATGAAGATGTATTCGGTGAGGAAATAATTCAGCAACTGCCAGAAGCGACGTTGCTCGCCAACGTCAGCAATGATGCCTGGTTCGGCCGGTCCATCGGTCCGCGGCAGCACTTGCAGATTTCACAAATGCGCGCGCTGGAAACCGGCCGTTATATGCTGCGTGCCACCAACACAGGGGTTACCGCGATCATCAACGAGCGCGGTATCGTGCTGCAGGAAGCGGAAGTTTTTACCACAACCGCACTACATGGCTTGGCGCAGGGTTATACCGGTGCAACACCCTATGTCCGGTTCGGCAATAGTCTGCTATGGGGCCTTGCTGGAATAATACTTTTGATCGCCTTGTTGCCGGTTTTTCGCGGTACGCGTAAAAACCTGTAAAATCCCACTGTTGTGGTTGTTAAAACCACTATCACAATTTCTCAGGCGTTTTCATGCGCACATTCCAGGAAATTATTCTCACCCTGCAGCATTATTGGGACAGGCAGGGTTGCGCGCTGCTCCAACCCTATGACATGGAAGTGGGCGCGGGCACTTCGCACACCGCGACCTTTCTTCGTGCCCTTGGGCCCGAGCCTTGGAAAGCGGCTTACGTGCAGCCTACCCGGCGGCCCAAGGATGGCCGCTATGGGGAAAATCCCAACCGCTTGCAGCATTATTATCAGTTTCAGGCCGTGCTGAAACCGGCGCCCTGCAATATCCTGGAACTGTACCTCGGCTCGCTGGAAGAGCTCGGCTTCGATCTGAAACAAAACGATATTCGATTCGTCGAGGATGATTGGGAAAATCCGACCCTTGGCGCCTGGGGCCTGGGGTGGGAAGTGTGGTTGAATGGCATGGAAGTGACGCAGTTCACCTATTTTCAGCAAGTCGGCGGCATCAATTGCCGGCCGATTACGGGCGAGATCACTTATGGCCTGGAGCGCCTTGCGATGTATTTGCAAGGCGTGGAGAATGTGTTCGATCTCACCTGGACAAAAGGGCTCTCCTATCGCGATGTATACCACCAGAACGAGGTCGAACAATCCACCTACAATTTCGAGCACAGCGACGTCGATTTCCTGTTGACTGCTTTCTCGGGTCACGAAAGACAAGCCAGATATCTGATGGAATATGGACTGGCATTGCCGGCTTACGAACAGGTGCTGAAAACAGCGCACGCTTTCAATCTGCTGGATGCACGCGGCGCCATTTCCGTTACGGAGCGGGCTGCATACATGGCGCGAATTCGCGACCTCGCCCGCAACGTGGCGAAAGCCTATTATGAGAGCCGGGAACGCCTGGGTTTCCCCATGGCGCCACGCGAGTGGGTCGAGCAGTTGACGGAGAATGTCGCTTGAGTAACACAGCCAGAAGCGTGCTTATCGAGTTGCTTGTCGAGGAGTTGCCACCGAAGTCACTGAAACAGTTGGGCCAGTCATTTGGAACATTATTGTTTCAGGGATTGCAAAAACTGCATAATCTTGGAGACGACTCGCAACTGACAATATTTGCGTCTCCCAGGCGTCTTGCCGCGCATATGACCCACGTTCTGGACATCGCCTTGCAACCTTCGCGGAAAGTAAAGCTCATGCCGGTATCGGTTGGGGTGGGTGCGGATGGCGAATACACCCCGGCATTTCATAAAAAGCTGCGGCAAAGCTGCGGATACCTTGATGATGTACATCGCAGCGTTCTCGAGGAGCGAATTTCACGCGAATTTGAGGGAAAGACTGAATTTCTGTTCCACACGGATGAGGCCGTCGGGATACCTGTAGCCGTAAACGTGCAGCAAGTTCTGAGTACTTTGATCACCAAACTTCCGATCGCCAAACTGATGACTTATCAATTGGCCGATGGCTGGACGACGATGAGTTTTGTGCGTCCCGCACATGGCCTGGTCGCACTGCATGGCATCGAGATCATACCGGTCGGCGTGCTGGGCTTGACAGCCGGACGCGAGACACAAGGGCACCGCTTTGAAGCCAGGGCCAAGACGGTCGTGCTGCGAGATGCGGACTGTTATGCGCAACAGCTTGAGAGCGAAGGCGCGGTCATCCCCGGTTTTGCTGCGCGTCGCGATGAGATAGTGCGACAGCTTAACGTGGCTGCCGTAGCGGAGGGTCTGAAACCGGTTGAGGATGAAGCCTTGCTGGATGAAGTGACAGCCCTGGTTGAACGTCCTAACGTGCTGATGGGCAAATTTGAATCCGAATTCCTGAGTGTACCGCAGGAATGCCTGATTCTGACCATGAAAACCCATCAAAAGTATTTCCCGCTGCTGGACGCAAACGGCAAGCTCTCTCATAAATTCCTGCTGGTATCGAATATCCGGCCGGCCGATCCCAGCCAGGTCATCGATGGGAATGAGCGCGTGCTGCGCTCACGTTTGGCGGATGCGAAATTCTTTTTCGATCGGGATCGCAAGAAAAAGCTTTATTCGCGTGTGGCCGGACTGGATAAGGTCGTTTATCACAATAAGCTCGGCACCCAGGCGGAGCGGGTGGAACGGATATGGGCGATTGCGCAGGCGATGGGTTTGCACCTGGGGGGTAATGAGCTTGCAGCGCAGGCAGGAGAAGCGGCGATGCTGTGCAAGGCGGATCTGCTCACCGATATGGTGGGTGAATTTCCCGAACTGCAAGGTATCATGGGACGTTATTATGCCAAGCACGACGGGTTGCCGGATGACGTTGCGTTTGCCATCGAGGATCACTACAAACCACGGTTCGCAGGCGACGAATTGCCGCGTAATATGACCGGCACCTGCGTGGCATTGGCGGATAAGCTGGAAATACTGATAGGCATGTTCGGTATTGGACAGATTCCGACCGGTGACAAGGACCCGTTTGCGTTGCGCCGTCACGCGTTAGGCGTGACTCGCATTCTGATCGAAAAAAAGCTCCAGATCGCTCTGGAAGAAATGATCAAAATTTCGAGCGGGGTCTTCAATAACACGATTAAATTTGGCGACGCCGAATCTTGCCGGTTACTTGATTTCATCTATGAACGCATGTCCAGCCAATTGCGCGAACAAGGTTACTCGGTACAGCAGATCGAGGCAGTCATTGCGAAAAGGCCGCAATTATTGATGGAGATTCCGCAACGTCTTGCCGCGGTACGCGCTTTTTCCGCCTTGCCCGAAGCTGAAAGCCTTGCGATTGCCAATAAACGGGTAAGCAATATTCTGAAAAAGGTGGAGGGTTCGGTCAACGGCACGGTGAACGCCGAACTGCTACAGGAACCCGCCGAGCGGGCGCTGCATATCGCGCTCAACAGTGTGATGCCTAAAGCAGATGTTGCCTTCGATCGAGGAGAGTTCGGTTTGGCGTTACAGGAACTTGCAGTGCTGAAAGCACCTGTCGACGCATTTTTTGACAATGTGCTGGTGAACACCGAGGACCCGGCGCTGCGTGCCAATCGCCTCGCATTATTAGCCCAGTTGCAACATGCCATGAATCGCGTCGCCGATATTTCCAGGTTGGTGGCTTGAAATGAAATTGATCATCCTCGATCGCGACGGCGTCATCAATTATGACAGCGACGCTTTTATCAAGACGCCTGATGAATGGAAACCCATTCCCGGCAGCCTCGAAGCGATCGCCCATCTCACCCAGGCAGGTTATCGCGTCGTCATTGCAACCAATCAGTCGGGCATCAGCCGGGGATTACTGGATATGGTGACGCTCAACGCCATTAATGACAAGATGTGCAAGGCAGTCAATCAAGTGGGCGGGCGCATCGATGCGATGTTTTTCTGTCCTCATGCCAATACGGACAATTGTAATTGCCGCAAGCCGGCGACCGGAATGTTCAAGGAGATCGCCGATCGCTTTGGCCTGGAGCTGAACGGCGTACCGGCGATCGGCGATTCGCTTCGTGATTTACAGGCCGCGGCCGAAGTCGGCGCCATACCGATTCTGGTACTTTCAGGCAAAGGTAAAAAGACCAAGGCGAAGGGAGGATTGCCGGAAAATACCCGGATTTTTCCGAATCTCTCAGCGGCCGTCGATGCGCTGACACAATGACCTCGATTTCGGTAGTGCTCCGCTCGACGCTATATAGTCTATTGCAAATCATCATTACTCCGCTTTATTTCGTAATCATACTGGCTTCGTTCCCGCTCTCGCCGCACAACCGCTACCGCATCACTTCCGGCTGGGCACACCTGATGCTGTTTTTGCTCCGTGTTGTCTGCGGCATCCAGTATCGCGTGATCGGCGCGGAACATATTCCCCAAATGCCCAGCATTGTGCTCTCCAAGCATCAATCGGCGTGGGAGACACTCGCGTTTCAGCTGATATTCCCGCCCCAGGTGTGGGTCCTGAAAAAAGAGTTGCTGCTGGTTCCATTTTTTGGCTGGGGATTGGCCATGACCAGCCCCATCGCCATCGATCGCAGCTCGAAAAAAGCGGCACTGAAACAGATCGTCAGCCAAGGGAAAGACCGGCTCAAGAAGGGTTTCTGGATAGTGGTTTTCCCGGAAGGCACGCGCATAGCGCCCGGCAAAAAAGGCAGATACGGCATTGGCGGCGCATGGCTTGCGACGCATACCGGCGCGCCGGTCGTACCGGTTGCGCACAACGCGGGACGGTTCTGGGGCAAGAATGCGCTTATCAAACTGCCCGGCACGATTACCGTAAGCATCGGCGAGCCGATCGACCCCACAGGCATGGAACCTGGCGACCTCAACGCCCGCGTGGAATCATGGATTGAAGCAGAGGTGGCACGCATCGATGATCCCACTTCAGGCAATCGCGAATCCGGCCGTTAATTCCATTATGTTTCAGTTCCGTACTATGACTGTTAAAGTTTTTTTCTACTTGACCTTCACTTGGTAAGGTTCCTATTGCCGGATTCAGGATAATGCATGACGAAAAGAAACCACTGCCCCAACGTTTAAACCAGCGTCCAAAGACAAGCAAACTTGCAGCAAGCGAGCAACGCCGTATCAGCCTGAACGGCAAAGATGTAGCGTATGTCCTCATGCGCTGCAGGCGAAAAACCATCGGCATGAAAATCAACAGTGAGGGATTAACGGTTCGTATTCCGCCGCGAGAACCATTGTGTTGGGTCGAATCGGTATTGCAAAAACGAGCCGATTGGATCGTAAAAAAACTCGACGAATGGAAGAATAAAAAATCGAACAAGCCCGAGTGGGCCGAAGGCGCAATTTTCCCATTGCTGGGCGAACCCTGGCAGGTGAGAGTTACCACTGCCGGGGTTGTCCAAATGGTTCCAGCCACGGTGAACACAGCGGTGGAGGAGACGCAGTTGAAATTACCACTCCCATCCATGCTGACCGCCCACCAAATCGAAAAAGCGGTAATGGACTGGTATCGTCATCACGCCATGTCATGTTTCAGCGAACGCATCGTGCTGTATGCACATAAGCTTGGCGTGGCGTTGCCACAACTACGGTTATCGCGGGCAAGAACCCTATGGGGAAGTTGTAACTCGCGCGGCATCGTTCATCTCAACTGGCGGTTGATCCAGAAACCGCTCGACTTGGTGGATTATGTCGTGGCGCACGAGTTGTCGCATCTCATTGAAATGAACCATTCCAAGGCGTTCTGGCAAACGGTGGGGAGTATATATCCGGATTATGCGGCGGCCAGGAAGAAGTTGAGGGGGGTTGGGTGATGGCAAGGTCCGAATGCTGCACTTCCTAATTTTGGCGACGGTGTCGGACGTTCATTTTTGGAAAGTGCCAAAAGCTCTCATTTACCTGCCGATAACTATCAGATATGATAAATTGATAATGGGTAATAAAAACCATCGCACACCATCAAAATACCAAATCACTATGTGTGTCAGTACTATTAGAAAAATGACTGGACAAAGGGCGGTTGGGCATATCCACATAGCTGGTCGCATATATGATTGGATTTAGAGCTCGCTATTCGCTGGCCCAGTTTCTCGAACTTCACGAGACAGCTTTCATCGTAGTATTGGTGAGCAAACACGACATTCTCATTTCTGTTGAAGAAGCAAGGCTGCTCACTGAACTCGCTGAATGCTTGCGCTCCGCTAGCGATGAAAAATTGCTGTCTCTTGTCGAAGAAATAGCTCGAACTGCTGGTGACCTTCGTGCTCGTGTGAACCAAAAGTACAGGCACGACGAGCGGTTTTCCGACCTGTGCCGTTGTTTACAACTCGATGGCTACATTATTGAAAATAATAACCTCACACAGGCTGATCCATCAATCAGTGATGCTCCTTCTCTTGACGATGATCTTCTTCAAGAACTGAAGGCCTCTGGTTTGTCTGACGCAGAGGAAATTGCGAAAAAGATCAACACATCGTCTGATTCATTTCGGTCGTCACCGCCAAATTACAACGCCTGCCTCAATGACATCCGCGTTGCTCTTGAAACACTGGTTCGTGCAATTGCCACTACTCAGCAATCGGCTGATTCTCCGCCTTATGAGCAAACTAAGTGGGGTTCTGTGCTCAGTTTCTTGAAGGCGGTCGGATTTATCACTCAAGAGGAGGAGAAGGGCCTCGCGGGCGTGTACGGCTTCATTAGTCCCGGGTCACATCGGCCTGTGGGTATCTCTGAAGAAAAAATGGCTCGGCTCGGTCGATCACTTGCGCTTAGCATGTGCTGGTTCTTGGTCAAGAGCTATCGAACTGCACCGTGAGGCAATACTAACTCATCATTCCATCGAACCTGAGCGAAAAAAGATGCAGGCCGGTGAGTTCAAGCGTTAGGTCGCCAATGCACGCCGACGCAATCCTTGTCAGCATGCGTGAGGCACTCGCTGCCTGCGCACACCCTAGGCTGTTCGAGACAGAGCGCGGCTTCCAAGGGCAACTCATGGTGGAACTCTCGAAACGCATTCATCTGCCAGAGCAAGCCATTCTCGAGCAGGAGTATCAGAAGCGTCTCAGTTCTCACGGCCTTAATATTCGACCAGACATAGTCATTCACGAGCCATATGATCGAACAAAACATTCAAGCCGCGCGAGCGGAAATATCGCAGTGATCGAATTGAAACTAAATGCAAGCGCCAGCGAAGCTACAGCCGATTTTGCGAATCTTGCCGCGATGCTCAAAGTACTTCGCTATCCACTTGGAATCTTTGTCAACATCGGTTCTACTGAAACGTATGGCACACTCGTACCGGAAAGTGCAAAGGGCCATATCGTTACGTATGGAGTCTCTATTGCGAAAGGAAAGGTTAGTGTCGTTGAAACGCGAACCTAGCCATTCCATTAGGCAGGCAGATACGGGGCAAACCTGTGTCTTACCGTTCATGTCAAACACCAAGCGTCGAAAGCATGTTCACTAATTTTGATCCGGCGCTTCTAAGCGATCCTCAATTTAAGGAGGATTCCGTTCGTGAGGTGCTCATTGCACCAATGCTGACTCGACTGGGGTATCACCCATCAGGGCCCACGCGAGTAATTCGCAGCAAGACATTGGTTCATCCATTCATCTATGCAGGAACACGTAAACATCCCGTCACCATCATTCCGGACTACACGCTGCTGCAGGAGGAGAAAACTATTCTAGTGCTCGATGCAAAGAGTCCAACGGAAAGCGTCCTTAGTAAAGAAAATGTTCAACAAGCGTATAGCTATGCCATACATCCTGAGGTCCGATGCCAGCACTTCGCACTATGCAATGGAAAGGCCCTAGCCGTCTTCAGCGTCGAACAGCCAGATCCATTGCTTCTCATTCCGTTTGAGGAATTCGAATCCAAGTGGGACATAATTGAAAAGTACATGGCTCCACGGTTTCTTCTAGAACCGGCGTTGCGCAAGTTTGCTCCTGATCTTGGATTCAAGTTCTCACGTATGGGGCTTGCAGAGGATACAAAGATTGTTATGCTCGGCGTACGTCTCGGCTTATTCGCCCGTGTGAGCGATCAACTGATCACAGCGTCCACTAATTGCGATTTTGGTGGCGAAGCCCATTGTGTGAGTTACGATTTCTCTCCCGAGTTTCTTGCACCAATTCTTGCTGGATTGCCGGCACCACTGGCAGAGGCGTTTCGTGAAGCTCTTAGTCACTCACCCTTTCTAGCCCATGGCGATCTTGTGATTGAGGTGGATCTAAATGCACATCTCGGCCCTGAAATTGAGGGTCAAAGTGAAGCATTTATCCCACTGCTTGTCACCGAGGTTTTAAACTCAAGATTCAATCCAGACTTGATGCCAAACAAGCCGACAGACATCCCCCTTCATGTTTTTAGTCTCCGTAACGCATTCCAAATTCGGCGTCACGGTGTCCAAGGCGATGCCTAAGAATAAAAAATGTGGGGTCAAGTCTCGTTTCTTGTCCATGCGAAAGATTGCTATCGCCTGTCGGCTCCCACCAGTCGGTCATGTCGGTGTCAAGCGCGTTCATGCAATCCATGCCAGCCCGCCTCTCGGCCTTTTACTGTCCGGGCTTGCCTCGTCTAGCCTGACTACTGCCAGCCGCTCCAGCAACCCGGCGTCCTGCATGTAACCCTCGTCCTCTTGCCCAAACAGGTCGAGCCGTATCAATCCTCCCGCCGCCACATATGCTTCCACTCCAACAAAATTGGCCGGCGGACTCGTGCATCTGTTGACTTGAGGAAAATCTATAGGAAAATCTATAGGGTCAGACTCGATTGGTCTTTTTTCTTTCCACGGATAGCCTTTGGCAGCCTTCGTAAAATCAGACGTTAGAGGTTCTGTGAACAGCATCGGGGACAGACTGAGCTAGCCCCTGCTCATTCATGAGATTTCCTCGTTTTCAATGCAATAACTGTCGCCTGAAAACCCCCGCCCAGCCTGGAGGGGATTCCGAGTCACATTCCGCTCAGCCTGTACCTGTAAAAATCGAGACCGACAAACCATCCCATCCCTTTATTCCCACTGTCTGAATCGCAGTCGAGTTCAATCGTGGTTCGGCGGCCAGAAGTTCAAAAAAGTGCCGCGTTCCCTGCACGTCCGGGTCGCTGCTGTCCGCATCCATCACCCGGCCCTTGCGAACGACATTGTCGCAAATGATCAGCGTTCCCTGCCGCGACAGCTTCAGCGCGCCCTTCAGGTACACCGGATTGTTTTCCTTGTCCGCATCGATGAATACGAGATCGAACGGCTCCACATGATCGGCTGCGAGCTTTTCCAGGGTATCGGCAGCCCTGCCGACAATGACCGAGACAATATCCGATAACCCGGCCGCCTCGATATTTTTTCGTGCAACCTCCGCATGGGCGGGGCTCACCTCCAGCGAAATGAGCGAGCCGCCAGGCGGGAGCGCCCGCGCCAGCCAGATGGTACTGTACCCGCCCAGGGTGCCGATTTCCAGGATGCGGCGGGCGCCCCGAATTTGCGCCAGCATGTGCAGCAGCTTCCCTTGGTTGGGTGCGACATTTATCGACGGCAACCCTGCGTCGGTACAATGCTTCAGCGCTGCTTCCAGCACCGGGTCGGTGGGTATCAGCATCTCCGAAAAATACGCGTCGACGGCGGACCATTGTTCCAGACTCATGCTGAATGTCTCCTTCTTGTTTTTTTATCGCAAATGCGCACGGCATGCAGTCCGCTTTCCGGCAAGCCCGAACTCACCTCATGGCGCGCTCCAGTTAACCAATAGCTATCTTCTTCATGCGAAACATCGCCCCCATGGCGCTTCGCGACCTTGCCTAACTGGGATCATTCAGCAGCTTGAACAAAGCGCTCGAAATCAGTCTTTGCTTTTCGATCAGGGATCGGCTGCTTCATCAAGACCTGACAGCCGACTGAACGGGTGAGAACAAATTCCGCAGGTTGCTAGCTCGACGGCTCATCCTTCTCCGTCGGGAAACCATAAAACTGGGAGCCGAGCTCGATCAGGGAGCGGCCCTGGCTTCTCCGGTGCCGGTTGGTATCGCGCAGTGAGTAGACGCAACCACAATACTCCTGCTGATAAAACTCCTCCCGCTTGCTGATTTCGATCATGCGCGCGGAACCGCCACCCTTTCGCCAGTTGTAATCCCAGTAGACCAGCCCGTCATAGCGCCCTGCCGCGCGGCGGCCGCAATCGTTGATCTGCTCCATGTTCTTCCAGCGCGAAATGCCGAGAGAACTTGTTATCACCGGAAAGCCGTTCTCGAATGCATACAGCGCAGTGCGTTCGAAGCGCATGTCGAAACACATGGTGCACCGGATGCCACGTTCGGGCTCCCACTCCATGCCTTTGGCGCGCGCAAACCAGTTTTCCGTGTCGTAATCGGCATCTATGAATTCGATACCGTGCTTGTCCGCAAACCGGATGTTTTCATTCTTGCGCAGAAGGTATTCGCGCTCGGGATGAATGTTGGGGTTGTAGAAAAAAATGGTGTAGTTGATCCCGGAGACCAGCATGGCCTCCATGACTTCCCCCGAGCAGGGCGCGCAACAGGAGTGCAGCAATACCTTCTTCTCGCCGCCGGGTGGGATGAGGCTCGGTCTTTTCGTTTCGTCCATGGCATTAGGCTAACAGACTTGCTTGTATTTTTCCACCGGCAGCCGCCTTTTCCGGGATGCCGGGAAAGCTTTTCTTTGGTTCGAGCTCCGCGTCTGCCGCGCTGGCGGAAGATGATTCACGCAGCGTAGCCGGCGAAAGCAAAATACCCTGGCTGCCTCGATAAATCACGCTCTGAAAACGCTGAGGGCATTGCTCTGAGGACATTGCTGGAAAACCTCGGGACGTATTCAGCGCTTGCTGGCCTTTGTGTTAGTATTTCCACCTCATCATTCCTGGGTTAACCCATGCGTACGCTTTCTTCCGTCGTCGTGACAGTCATGCTGCTCAGTGCCTGCGGCCTTAAAGCGCCTCTCTATCTTCCGCAGAAAGCGCCGCCACAGAAATCGTCCACCCCGCAGCAGTCACCTGCCCCCCAGCCTCAACAGCCTTCAGATGAAGAGAAGATGTAGTGAGCGGCTTTCCTTCATTCAGTTATCGCAATGGCAGGCTATGTGGTGAATCGGTTGAGCTGGACCGCATTGCCCGGGAATTTGGCACGCCTTGCTATATTTATTCGCGCGCCGCGCTCACTGCCGCTTACCGGGAATTCGACGCCGCTTTTGGCGCGCGCGACCACCTGGTGTGCTATGCAGTCAAGGCCAATTCCAATCTGGCTATTCTCAATCTGTTCGCCCGCCTCGGTAGCGGCTTCGACATTGTCTCGGGCGGTGAACTACAGAGGGTGCTGAAAGCCGGGGGCGATCCGAAAAAAGTCGTTTTTTCGGGAATCGGCAAGCGGCCTGAAGAGATGCGGGCAGCGCTTGACGCAGGGATACTCTGCTTCAATGTGGAATCGGAAGCGGAGTTGAGAGTATTGAATCAGGTCGCCGGAGAGATGAATAAAATCGCGCCCGTGAGCCTGCGGGTCAATCCTGATGTCGATGCCAGAACCCACCCGTATATTTCCACCGGCCTCAAGGAGAATAAATTCGGCATTCCCTTCGATGAGGCGGAATCGCTTTATGTTTCATCCCATGAGTTCTCCAACATATGCATTACCGGACTCGATTGCCACATCGGCTCACAGTTGACCGAGCTCAATCCTTTCATCGAAAGCTGCAAAAAAATGCTGAGACTGCTAGACCGTCTCGAAGCACAGGGCTTGCAAATCGATCACCTGGATTTGGGCGGCGGGTTGGGAATTCGTTATTCCGGGGAAAATCCGCCCCTCGTCCGGGAATATGTCGATGTGCTGTGTGCCGAGGTTGGTCAGCGTAAGCAGCGCATCCTGATCGAGCCTGGCCGCGCCTTGGTGGGAAACGCCGGTATATTGCTTACGCGGATTGAGTATCTCAAGCATACGCCCCATCGCGACTTTGCCATTGTGGATGCGGCGATGAATGATCTGATGCGCCCGGCGTTATACGATGCTTATCATGAAATTCTTCCCGTTATTACCGAGAATGACATTGGCGCTAAAACTTATCAGGTGGTCGGCCCCGTTTGCGAAACGGGCGACTTTCTGGGGCATGACCGGAACCTCGCATTGCGCCAGGGAGATTTGCTTGCGATCATGTCCACAGGGGCATACGGCATGAGCATGAGCTCGAATTACAATACTCGTCCCCGCGCCGCCGAAGTGATGATCGATGGCGACCATGTTCATCTTATTCGCGAACGCGAATCCATAGAGCAGTTGACCGCCGGTGAGAAAATCCTGCCGTAGCTTAGCACTGCACAGTTTCAACTGATGCGATGCCGCTCCTGAATTTGTTACACCAGAAAAATGGTAGCCAGCCCCAGAAAAATAAAAAAACCTCCACTATCGGTAACGGCGGTAATCATCACGCTGGAGCCTGCCGCCGGGTCGCGGCCGAATTTATGCAGGGTCAGCGGTATCAGCACACCCACTGTTGCCGCCAGCAGTAAATTCAGTATCATTGCCAACATCATTACCAGGCTCAAGGGAATGCTGCGGTAAATAAGGAAAGCGAATATCCCTACCACGCTGCCCCACATCAGGCCATTCACGGCGCTCAAACTGATTTCCTTGCCAAGCAGCATCCGGGCATTCCTTGGGTCAAGTTGCCCCAGGGCAAGCGCCCGCACAATCATGGTAATTGTCTGATTGCCGGAATTGCCACCGACCCCGGCAATAATCGGCATCAGCGCCGCCAGCGCTACCAGTTTTTCAATCGAATCTTCGAATACGCCTATCACGCGCGAGGCAATAAAAGCGGTCACCAGATTAATGGCCAGCCATGTCCAGCGGTTCTTCAAGCTTTTCCATACCGGTGCAAACAGATCCTCTTCCTGCCGCAGGCCAGCCAGGCTCAGCGCTTCGCTTTCAGATTCCTCGCGGATAAAGTCCATTACCGCATTAACGGTCACGCGCCCAACAAGCTTGTCTTCCGCATTTACCACAGCGGCCGAAACAAGGTCATAGCGCTCGAACGCCTGCGCCGCCCGATGCGCCTTCTCATCGGGGTGAAACACGGTCATTTCGGTGGTCATCACCGAAGCGACCTGCGCGCCCGGATCGCTGACCAACAGGCGGTTCAGCGGCAACACACCCTTGAGATACTCTTCCCTATCCACGACGAATAACTGGTCGGTATGATCCGGCAATTCATCCAGTCGCCGCAAATAGCGCAGCACCACTTCCAGCGTCACATCCTCACGAATGGTCACAACGTCAAAATCCATCAGTGCGCCGACCGAGTCCTCCGAATAAGACATGGCGGCGCGCAATTTCTCGCGCTCCTCCATCGGAAGCGACTGGAATACATCATCAAGAATATAACGTGGAAAATCCGAGGCGATGTCGGCAATTTCGTCTGCGTCAAGCTGCTCCGCCGCGGCCCGCATCTCGCGCCTGTCCATCGTGGCGATCAGCGTCTCACGTACCGCGTCTGAAACTTCCAGAAGAATTTCGCCGTCACGCTCCGCGTTGACCAGGTCCCAGATCAAAAGGCGGTCTTCGAGCGGCATCGCCTCCAGAATGTGCGCAATATCCGCAGGGTGAAGCTTGTCCAGGAACTTTTGCAGCTCAGCCAGATTCTGCTTATCCAGCCATTCTTCCTCGAACTTCCGGTCTGGCGCTGCCTGGGTATGCGCAAGGCTCTCGGCCAGCCTGTGCTCGTGCAACAAATAGACTACCCGTTGCAGATGCTCCTGCAGATTTTCTGTTTCCCTGAGGTTGTTTGCTTTTGTCATAACGGGTCGCCCTGGAACCGGATGGCCTGATTGTAGGGAAAAATTAGGTCGGATATTATGACAGCGGGGGTGCGGAATGCAAAATAAGCATTACTCCATCCGCCGCATTCCAACCCTTTTATATTTTCAGGGAATTTGTGCCGATGCCATTCGGCTGAGGATGATCCCGGTTTTCTTCGATAGCCAGGGGGTATTACGGTGCTTGTCGTAAAAGCGAGGGTTGGTAACCATGGCCGCAAGGCGGGCAGCTTGTTCCGCAGTAATTGAAGAAGCGGAAACGCCATAATAATAGGGGATGGCAGCCCCTGCCCCGAACACTCCGTTTCCCCATTCAATCACATTCAGATAAATTTCCAGGATACGGCGTTTGGACATCACGTTTTCCAGCATCAATGTGATGATGGCTTCCTGAATCTTGCGCCCCGGGGTTTTTTCACTGGAAAGAAATAAATTCTTTGCCAGTTGCTGACTGATGGTGGAACCGCCCGCAACAAGCTTGCGCTTCTTCACGTTTTTCTGATACGCATTCTGAATAGCATCGAAATCGAACCCTTCGTGCGCCAGGAATTTGCTGTCCTCCGCAGCGATGATCGCCCGCTTGAGATTGGGAGAAATCCGTTCGTAAGGAACCCATTGCATGCGCAATGCCGCCGCTGTATTTCCTTGCCGTAATATTGCCAAACGATCTTCCATGAAGGCGCTGGAAGAAGGGTTGTAAGAATTCCAATAGACGACATGGCCGAAAATCCAGGATTGATAGGCGAAGACGATGCCAACAAGCAGCAAAAAGAGGCGCCAGAACCAGCGCTTGAAGAACATTCTCATGCGTTTGCTGCCGCAACCTTATATTTTCAACGTATCGCGCCATGCGATCCGAGCATTTCAATCACCGGCTTTGTTCG
Source organism: Nitrosospira briensis C-128 (assembly GCF_000619905.2). Lineage (NCBI taxonomy): Bacteria > Pseudomonadati > Pseudomonadota > Betaproteobacteria > Nitrosomonadales > Nitrosomonadaceae > Nitrosospira > Nitrosospira briensis. The sequence continues at coordinate 1,209,363 of NZ_CP012371.1, forward strand.
TGGTCTCAGTCCACGCCACAGGAAGAACGATTCCGCCGCCTGCTCCACCAGCATGCCGATACCATCAGCCAAATGAGTTACGCCCTGTTGCTTTGCAAATTGCAGGAAAGGGGTATACCCATTGCCGTACATCATGTCGTAAGCCAGCGATGCACTGGAAAAAATGCCGGACGGCAGCGCTGGAAGTTTACCATCCAGGCTGGCAGAGGTGGCGTTAATGACGAGATCGAATTTCGTTCCGCCCAGATCATCGTAACCGGCGGACACGATGTTTCCATAGCGCGAAAACCGCTGCTGCAGCGCATCGGCTTTTTGTCTGGTACGATTGGCGACAGTCAACAGGCAAGGGTTGTGTTCCAATAAGGGCAACACTACACCGCGGGCCGCTCCTCCGGCGCCCATGAGCAGAACCTGCTTGCCTGCAAGTGAAAATTGCAGATTGGCTACGATGTCACGCAATAATCCGGCACCATCGGTGTTATCACCGAAGATGCCTCTAGCATCAAACGCCAGTGTGTTCGCCGCCTCCGCCGCCTCTGCCCGCTCGGTCAGGCGAGTGGAAATCCTGCAGGCTTCAAGCTTGAACGGAACAGTGACGTTCACACCTTTGCCGCCACGCGCCCTGAAACCCGCTATCGTTGCAGCGAACGCATCCATCGGCGCCAGAATGGCCTCATAATGTATATCTTGACCTGTTTGCCGCGCAAACTCGGCATGAATCAGCGGTGACTTGCTGTGGGCAACAGGGTTGCCGATGACGGCATAGAAATCGGTCATTAGCCAACTGCTTGAATGGTAAAAGATATACGAACGGCGGCAGGCTTGGGGCCTGCGTTTTCATTCGCTTGCCAGTTCGTCCGAACGGGTAAATACCCAGGTGCGCGTAATGTGGAGGATGTCGGTATCTCGACTGATGTCGGGGGGAAAAGGAGCGAATCCATTTTGCCCGGCCAGGTTGACGATGCGTATCGCTGCTTCATCCAGAACCTTTCTCCCCGATGAGCGGTTTATTTCGATGGATTCAAGGCTGCCATCGGACTTGATCCCAACGGTGAGTTGCAGTTTTCCATAAAGCCCCTCCCGTCTGGCGGCTTCAGGGTAGTTAAGGTTGCCGATCCGTTCCACCTTGAGGCGCCAATCTTCGGCATAACGAGCGAAACGGAATTCCCGGGTACGGACGCCGATGAATTTGCGCTTCAGGCCGTGTTGATGAGCCTCATAATTCACCGGGGTCTGCGCTTCGAGCCGTGCGATTTCCAGGCTGCGCTGAACCAGACCGGCGGTGTCAATCGCATTCCGGCTACGTTCGGACTGCGCTAAAGGAGGCTCGGCCTGGTACATGAGTTCGTCCCTATTGGACTCAGTCGTCAGTTGTTGCGCTTCCTGTTCAAGCTGCGTTGCTTCCTGGCTTGCTGTATCAGTCTCCACCGCTTGATTATTCTTTAGCGCAAGCGGAATTGGAGTTTCCGCCCGGCGATCGCTGCGATTGGCCTGCGCCAATGCATCTGCCTTGCTCGGTTTGGACACGGACTTGCTGTTCACCAATACCACTTCCAGGGGGTTACCGGTTTTGCTGTCTTTCGGAATGGGAGACTTGAAGTTGATGCCGAACAAAACTGCTGCATGGCAGGCCACGGATATCAATATCGCCAGCTTCAGGCGTGAAGACCCATCCAGCAACCAGCCGCGAGTTGCCATCGTGTCGAAACCGGATATATTCGGGACGGTGCTCAATCTCGGAACCGTGCGGACACTAGATTGAGGAAAGGTTTTTATGGAGCATGCGGATGAATTCCCGAGCTGGAAGCAGAGGCACGACGGCCGACTTGTTCGGTGTTTCCGGCGTCATTTTAAACAATAAAACCTCATTCGTCACATGGAATGCAAGAATAATTTCATGCTTCCTGCTTATGCAGGAATTTTGTATTGAAAGTAAGTTCCAGCAAATCGATATTGGAAATCTCAACCTCGATATTCGTTTCAGGCGGTACTTCCGGTAACGAGGCAACTCGTGCCACCAGTGGAAGACGGTCCAGCTTCACCAGATTTTCTTTCAATACCTGCGCCCCGGTTGTGCTGATATTTTCCTGCAACAGCCAACGCAGGCACCAGTAGCGCTCCATGCTGCGCTGAAAATCTCCATAAACCTCATAAGTCGCTTCGAAATCCCGCATGAACGTCTGCAGACTCTCGCTCTCTCTCGTGTAAGGCGGTGTCTCTCCGCGCAACAGCGCGATCAGTTGACGCTGATTGATGAAATCGACATATCGGCGCATAGGCGAACTGATCCATGCATACTGCGAAACGCCCAGTGCCTGGTGCGGTGCGGGAGAGGTACTTATTTTAACCTTGCCGCCACCCTGGCTACGATAGATGCCGGCGACGCCGTTATCTGCAAGCAGCTTGCCCCATTCGGAATTAACGTAAATCATCAATTCCGATACCACCTTGTCAATCGGGGAGCCCCGCCGGCGCTGGCTGATATCGATACGATCGTCCTTGACGCTGAAGCAATAATCGATTCGCTCGTTATTGCTGTCGTTGGCCTTGCCCCGGAGCGCTTCCGCCCTGCAGGCGAAGTTCCAGAGCGACAGCAACTCTTTTCCGAAAGGATGATCCAGCTTTCCTCCCGCCAGGGTATGTTCGTTAAAATGCGCTTCCAGCGTGTCATGTCTGAGGTTAGCGGCGACCCTCACTTGTTCGATACGGCTGCTTGTGGCGAAAACCGTGAAGTCATCCGCGACGTCGAGATACATCGAGACCACCGGGCACAACCGTTTTTCGCCCAACGTATAGTGCTGTATCACGGCGTCCGGAAACATCGTGATCTTCTGGCCCGGGATGTATACGGTTGATAGGCGCTCTGCCGCCAGGGTATCCATCGGTGAACCCGGTGCGATGCCCAACGTCGGGACAGCGATATGGATACCGATGCGGACGCTCCCCAGCGTAAGCGGAGTCACCGAAAAGGCATCGTCAATTTCCGTAGTGGTGACATCATCTATACTGAAGGCAGCCACATCCGCAATGGGCAAATCTATCGGGGCATGCAGCTCCCCGTAATCGAATACATCGAACTCCGTACCTTCAGGAAAATGATCCAGCAGAAAACGGTTGAGATGATAGTCATGCGTGGAGGGGATAGCACCGCATTTCTCCAGCAACCGGGAAACGCTCAGTTTGCTTGCAGTACAAGCGGCATCAAGTGCTTTCCACTCGACTGTATTCTTATCGGGACGATAGAGCAGGCTGGATAGCGACGGCTTGAATTCTTCCGGTAGCGTGAACTCGCTCAATAATTGTATATAGCGCGCCTGTTGTTCCGCCTGGCGACGTCTTTTTTCCTGGCTCGCAAGCGCCGCCTCGAGCGCTTTCGGTGGCGCAGCCTTGTAGCGCCCGCGACCCTTCTTGTAAAAATACATTGGCGCACTGTGCAGCCGTATCAACACCGCCGCCGCTTCCTCCGGCGTGGCAGCGTGACCGAAATAATCCGCAGCCAGCGCGTCGCTGGCGAACTCCGCCTCGATCTCGCAACATTCCCAAAGAAAATCGGGGTCCAGATCTTCTGCCTTCTTTTGCGCAAGATCCATGAATTCGGACAGCGAGGGCGCGTCAAACCGAAGCAGCACCGAAGCCGCTTTTATTTTTGCACGCTTGCCGTGAGGTGCCTCCACTTGAAGCGAGGTCGTGTTGTCGGCAAGTATTGAACCCACCTTGAAGGTGCCTTCCTCTTCGTAAAAAACATTCATGAAATGGTTTGCGGAGAACGCCGTAAAAGATTATAGGAAGCGCAAATGCACCGGTTCAGTCGCATACCGCCGCTCAAATTATAGCCCGAAACGTAGCCTTTCCAGGATTCGGAGGACTCGCTCTGGCTGGGGTAGAATACTTGACGATGAAGTGGATACCGATGCGCGGCACCGGCTTTTCGGCGCCTGCCAACTCGGGATGCCGGGAAAACCACACAATACGTGCCTTTGATTGTAATTCAGGGCAAAAGTTTTCTTCCGCGCGTCCGTTTACATAACAAAGACTGTCAGGGACCCGCGTATAGCTCCAAAGAGTGCATCGCCGGCAACACCGGGACACCGCAAACACCCGCTAAGCGGGTAGCAATAGGCAATGATTCCACATTGAGCTGCCGAGGATACTAACACAGCGAGCAACCCCGTATGGGGCAGTGCTGGAGCGGCCATCAATACCGTCTCACGGGGAAACGAGGGGAACCCAGCCGTTGCCATGTTTTTGCCAGCCTCTGGAACGCTCAGGCCCATCAAGCTGATGCCGGCCGACGCGCTCATGCGGAGTTACTCAAGATGCGTCGTACACCTGTCGAGCCGGTTTTCGGGGTCAATCGCTTTTGGAGACTGCGCGATCAGGGCTGTGCCGAACAGCACCGCCCATTGCCGCCACCAGATATTTTGCGGAAATAAACTATAATTATATTAGAGCGTTGCTCTTATTCTCCTCCTCTCATTCTCGGTAAAGGGAACCATCGTGAAGCAATCTTCTGCTGTGTTAGCAAAACGGCGCGCATTTTTCATTCCCGTGCTGGTTTTTTTGACCGCACTCCTGCCTGCCTGTGCAGCATTCGATAAAGACCCGGACCGGGGCGCAGCCACGGTAAAGCAGGATGTTTTTGGCGATCAGTTCAATACAGTGGAGTACCTTCCCAGCCAGAACTGGCAACCTGCCGACAGCCTATGGTTTTATAGCGTGACGCAGGGGTCGAATATGATGCCCTACGATTTCTTCATGGTGCTCGAGAAAAAGGGCACCACCGAGCCGTTTCGATCCAATGAGAACATGAATCGCTACCGCTATCTGCCGCAGAAGCCGACTTCCAGCAATCCCGATGCGCTGCCGGTTGGCTTCGTCAAGGATACATACAAAGGTAACGACTACGTGGGCCTGACTTGCGCTGCCTGCCATACCGGGCAAATAAACTACAAGGGCAAGGGTATCCGTATCGATGGCGGCCCGGCAGGGGCTGATATGGAAACATTCATGGCGGATATCGTCCGGGCCATGAAGGCAACTCGCGAAAATGAAGAGGTCCAAAACCGGTTTGTCAAAAATGTATTGGCGCGGGGAACATACAAAAAAGAGGCTGACGTAAAGGCCGACCTCCAGAAATATACCGAGCGTCTCGCCAGTTACATCACGATCAACTACAGTACGACCCATTACGGTTATGCACGGCTGGATGCCTTTGGACGCATTTACAACCGCGTCCTGGAACATATCGTGACCGTCAAGGAACTCAAGGATTTGCTGAGTGATCCGTGGATAATGAAAAACGCGGCGATAAGCGAAGAAGAGCTGGAGTCGATAGCAGGAAATACGGACAGGGTTCTCAGTGGCGAGCAGCGTGACCAGATCGTCCACAACCTCCTCGCAGTCTTGACCAGGAACAGAAGCCTGGAGGGATTGGAACCGCTCGGAAAGCTGAGGAACAAGCTGTTTAATCCGCCTAATGCGCCGGTCAGCTACCCATTTTTATGGGATACGCCTCAGCATGATTACGTTCAATGGAATGGTCTTACCGAAAATTCGGGATTGAAGGCAATCGCCCGCAACGCGGGGGAAGCGATTGGCGTATTCGGTACCCTGGATTGGACGGAAAGAGACGGATTTTCCTTACCTGCACTTATTACCGGCCAGGGTCTGTTCGGCAGGCATATCAGCTACGACTCTTCCGTCAATGTCCTTAACCTGCGCCGTATCGAAGCACGCCTGTTGAGCCTGCAATCTCCGCAATGGCCCGAGAATATCCTTCCGCCGATCGACAGGTCTCGTCTTGAGAAAGGAAAGTCCCTGTTCAACAGACACTGCGTCAGTTGCCATTCGAATATAAAGCGGGATGATCCCGATCGCCGTATCGTGGCACATATGTCACGCGCCAGCGATGTCGGCACTGATCCCCAGATGGCTGAGAATAGCGTAAATTACCAGGGTTTCTCGGGCATTCAGCGCAACCTGTATGTTTCCGCCGGTGGTGTAGGCGATATCCTGCTCGATCAGCGTGCGCCGGTCTCGGCCTTGCTGACCAAAGCGACCATAGGGGTGGTCGCCAACCCGGAACCGGACAAATGGTTTTTACAGCGTTGGTCCGAGTGGCTCTACAATTTGGCGACAGGCTTTCGCGATAACAAGATCAAGCCTTCGATCAAGCGCGGCGAATACGATCCCGATACCACGGCCAATCCGGTTGCCTCGCTGAAATCTTATAAGGCACGGCCGCTGAATGGTATCTGGGCGACTGCGCCTTATTTGCATAATGGTTCGGTGCCGACGCTCTACGATTTGCTGCTGCCGAAAAAACGTGCCGGAGACCCAGACGATGGTGAATACCGCCCTGACGAGTTTGAAGTCGGATCGCGCGAGTTCGATCCAGCCAAAGTGGGTTTTAAAAGCAGCGGTTACGGCGGCTTTCCCTTCAATACGAAAGGCATCAAGGACGATCGGGGGGGCTATACCAAAGGAAACAGCAACGCGGGGCACGAATACGGGGCAAGACGCATGGCCGACGAATCTAACGGACCGGTAGACCAGAAGATCAAGGACCAATGCACAGATGAAAACATTAAGGACGAGGACCCCTCCATTAAAGACAAATGCCTGTACCCCATGTCCAGGGAGGATCGCCTCGACTTGCTTGAATACCTGAAGACGCTTTAACCCAGATAATCCATTAGGACACGAGATGATGGCGAGGCAGGTTGCGAGACAGTTTTGCCGGTTGGGAGAAGTCCATAGCTTGGTCTATGGACGCCGAGCAAGCGGTAAAAATGGCCGCAAACTGACCGCCAGCACTCGGGTAGGCTCGCAGAGCCGTCTAATGGATTTATCTGGGTTTAATCCTGATTATTTGACATTTCATAGCTAAAAACTCATAGGGAGCCACAGATGAATGCGAGCACTAGCCGTTACCTCGAGCAATATGATGCCGCCGCCGATTCAGATAAATTTGCATTGGTACGCCGTTGGATCGATACGGAGCCCTTGCCGTTTTTTAAGGAATTGCGCGAAAAGCGACCTATTCTGGTGACGTCAAAATGTACCTTGGTCACACGCTTCGATGACGTCAGGGAAGTGCTGAATATGCCCAAGGTGTTCACGGTTGCGCCTTACGCCCCAAAAATGGGCAACTACCTGATGATGCATGATGACGATGCCCTGCACACACGTGAAAAATCCCTGATGCAGTGCATGCTGAATCGCGATGACCTGCCGGCGGTGCGTGAAATGGTGGGCAATATTTCCAGGGAGATACTCGACAATGCCCATGGCAACATCGAGTTGGTCGGCAATTATTGCCGCATGGTGCCTGCCACGCTGGTGCGGGAATATTTCGGGCTTACCGGAGCAAAGCGAGCCGATTTGATCGAATGGTCTTACTGGAACCAATGCGATACCTTTCATAACCATCCTTTTGACGCGCTGCCGCCGGAAAAATCCCAATACATCATCGACCGTCACAATGAAACTTCCAAAGAACTGGGCAAGTTCATCGTTGAACTTATTGCTCGCCGCTTGCTGCAAGTAAAGGCTGAACAACTCACCTTTTCAACCCTCATTCGGCTGGACGATGATATCGTGACCAGAATGTTGCGCACGGATTATCCAAAGCAAGTGGATTTCGATATAAAACGCCTGGGGATTAACGCGGGCGGTCTTTTGATCGGCGCCATCGAGACGACCTCGCAAGCGGTTGCGCAGGTGATGCAGTATCTGCTGGATCGTCCGGAATGGCTCGCCAAGGCAACAACCGCTGCCCAGCAGGGAAACACCGCTGAATTCGATGGCTTCGTCTGGGAGGCGCTGCGTTTTGTGCCGATCACACCTTATTTGTTCCGCACGTGCGAAAGCGACTATACCGCGGCCAAGGGCACGGAACACGCAACGGTGCTTCGCGCGGGAACTTATGTGCTGCCGGTAACCTTGTCGGCAATGTTCGATGAGAGAGCGTTCGAGTCACCAGACGAGTTTATCCCGAAGCGTAACTGGTATAACTATTTTCATTTCGGCTTCGGCAGCCATGAGTGCCTGGGGCGCTACGTCGGCATGGTCATGATCCCGGAGATGGTACGCCAGGTCCTGATCCGGCAGAATATTGCGGCTAAAGCCCCGATCGACTATAAGGCCGGTCCTTTCCCGGAACAGTACCACCTTTCCTGGACTGCACAATGAAGACTGCATCATCCGGACGCAGCGAATCGATCTGCAGATAAGACTGCAGCTGCGGTTGGGGCAGGCCTGCGTCAGAGTGCGGCTCCGTACCGTACTTATCTGGCTCCCGCATCCTTGAGGAGTGTTACCACATCCTGGTGACGATACTTGGATGCCAGCATGAGTGCGGTTGCGCCGTTACCTGCTGTCGCGTTCACATCGGCCTTGGCGGCGAGCAGTGTTTGCACCACTCCCGTATGGCCGATCTGCGACGCCAGCATGAGTGCGGTAGCGCCATTGCTTAATCTGGCATTTACATCGGCCCCGGCGGCGAGCAGCATTTGTACGATCTGCCGTTGTCCCTCCTGCGATGCCTGCATTAATACGGTAACGCCATCGCCTCTCCTGGCATTCACGTCGGCCTTGGCGGCAATCAGTTCCTGTACCACCTGCCGGTGACCTTTCTGCGAAGCCTGCATCAACGCGGTAGTGCCGTTGCTCGTCTTTGCGTTTACATCCGCCTTGGCCTGGATCAGTACTTGCGCCACCTCTTCATAACCGCCCTGGGACGCCGCTATCAAGGCGGTAACACCGTCGGGTGCGCGCGCATTCACATTGACTTTTTTGACAAGCAGTGTCTTGACCCGCGAGAGATCGCCGTTGCCGGATGCAGCAATAAGACTTTCCTCATCTTTATCAGCCCACGTACTCGCTGATGCGCACAATAAAAATAGCGCGCCGAAAATAGAGAGACTTCTGCCGATTATTCCAATTTCGTTTTTCATACCAATCCTCATATTCCTGATTTCCTGATTTGATTGCGGCAAGACTGATAGTTACGCTGCCGTCGTTCCGGCTCACATTGTGTTCGCCGTTCCCGCTGATTCGATTGATTCCTGCCGCACCGCCGAACTAAGTCGATCCGGAAATACAGTCATCCTTTCAGTTTTGACGGCAGTACTCTACATTTGTCCAGTTCGATAAATATCAAAGTGATGTATTATCCTGAATCCGGCAGTTGATCGCTCATTGTCAACTAGGTGCTATAACCGAAAAGGATTTTCTGTACCCCTTTTTACCTCTTAAGCTTCACTTTTTTGGTGAACTCGCTACGGTATGCGATTCAGGATTATCGTTTTTGAGGAATCAATGCGAAAAATTTTTTTATTACTATCATTGCTACCGCTAGTTTCAACCGTAAATGCTGCCGAAAATCACATCCGTCCCGGATTATGGGAAGTCACAACCACGTCGATGCTGCTGGCGCTGGTGCCCCAGATTCCGCCGGAGCAAATGCAGAAACTGACCAGCCTGGCCAAGCAATATGGACTGGATATGCCTCAGATCCAGGATGGTGCAGCAACATCCAGAGTCTGCATTACCCAGCAAATGGCGAATGAAGAAATTCCATCTTATTTTTATGTGCAGGAATCGGGTTGCAGCATCAAAAATGCGATTCGGACAGAAAACAGCTACAAGATGGATCTCGTCTGTACCCATTCTCAATTAAAGGGTAATGGAAGAGCTGAGGGGACGTTTACAACGCCCGAGCGCTTCTCGGGATGGACCGTATTCAATGGTACTGTACAGGATAATCCTGTCAATGAGCACGCCGACACCAGTGGCCGGTGGATCAGTGCAAGTTGTGGGACGGCGAGATCAGCGCACTGATCTCGCGCTGATCTCGCACTTATCTTTGGGTCAGCTCGTCACTCCGTAACGGTCGCGCATGGCTACCAGCAGTTTTTCATGGATTCCGCCGAAACCGCCGTTGCTCATGATGAGTATGTGATCGCCGGGCAATGCAGCAGCCGTAATGGCCCCGATCAATGAACCCAGGTCGTCGTGGTGTATGGCTTTCACACCCAGGGAAACCAATGCCTCTTTCACATCCCAGCCGAGATTGGCCGTATAGCTGAACACCAGGTCCGCCGCCGCAAGGCTATCCGCCAGGCTGTCTTTCCATAAACCCATCTTCATCGTGTTGGAACGAGGTTCCAGCACCGCGATGACGCGCGCATTTCTTGTCTTATCGCGCAAACCTTGGAGAGTCGTCCGGATGGCCGTGGGGTGATGGGCAAAATCGTCGTAAACGGTGATGCCTTCTACTACACCTCGGACTTCCATCCTGCGTTTGACGTTCTTGAATTCCATCAGCGCACTGATGGAAATATTCACAGGGATACCGGCGTGGCGGGCCGCAGCCAAAGCAGCCAGCGCATTCATCCGGTTGTGTTCGCCCAGCAGCTTCCAATGCAGCGTTCCCTGAAATTCCCCCATTAAAGAAATAGCGACCCGGCTGTCGGCCAGAATATCGGTCTGCCAACCGTTTGCTACCCCTACCCTTTCCACAGGTGTCCAGCATCCCCTGTTCAGCACACGCTCCAGGCTCTCTTCCCGGCCATTGGCGATGATAAGGCCGTTGCCGGGAATGATGCGTACGAAATGGTGAAACTGCTGCTCGATCGCGGCAAGGTCGGCAAAGATATCCGCATGATCAAACTCCAGATTATTGAGTATTACCGTTCTTGGGTGAAAGTGGACAAACTTGGAGCGCTTATCGAAAAAAGCGGTGTCATATTCGTCTGCCTCGATGACAAAAAAGCTTGAGCTGCCAAGCCTGGCCGACAACCCGAAGTTTTCCGGAATGCCCCCGATGAGGAATCCCGGTCCCAATCCCGCGTACTCAAGAATCCATGCCAGCATCGCGCTCGTTGTCGTCTTGCCGTGCGTGCCGGCAACAGCCAGAACCCACTTGTCGCGCAAGACATTATCCGAAAGCCACTGCGGCCCCGAAACATAGGGAAGGCTACGGTTGAGGATTTCCTCCATGAGCGGATTGCCGCGCGTCACTATGTTACCGATGACGAACAGGTCGGGATTCAGCCGGATTTGTTCCGGCGAGAATCCTTCGATCAACTCGATCCCCTGCGAAATGAGTTGACTGCTCATGGGTGGATATACGCCCGCGTCGCAGCCGGTTACCTTATGGCCGGCTGCTCGCGCGATCGTCGCGATACCCCCCATGAATGTGCCGCAAATGCCGAGAATATGAATATGCAAGCTTAGCCCCTGAATTTCGTGAATATGAAAATGAGCACGCGCCAACCCGTACCTTACAGCGTAAAATTGAAGCGCAATCGACCGCTCCTCATGAAAAAGACAAAGGGGATAGATCGTCGGCGCAGTAACCTGGCAAGCCGATCAATGCTGCAAAATATCCTCATGCAGACCTATAGCACTAACAAGAACTTGGGGCGTATACCCGAAGTACGATGGCGCTGCGTTTCGCGGTTCCTTACCAACCGATGACCCGGGCCCTGGGCATTGTTACGCTTAGCCGGCATAGCTTATCTTCTGTTTTTTGTTACACTTACAGCTTTGTTCCCCGTTAACTCATCATCAAGGCCAGCTAGCAGCAGGCTCAACGCAAGGCATCCCTCGATTTTCACAAGCCTGGTTCAAATACGCTACGTGCTCTCACGCTTCGATGTCTGTGATACGAGACTTATAAATCTGAAAACGGAAATTCATCCGTATCAAGAAGATTTCCTCTTCAGGCTGGCTATCCCCAAATGAAATCGCGTTTTTCCCGCCCCATTTGCTGGTCAGTTCTTTTATTTTGCCTCGCATATGATGCGCGCGCAGATACGCCTTCGCCCGCTTCCGGCAGCACATCCGAAAGCACAACGCCGCCTGCCCGGACAACTAATGACAACAAGCCTGTGCTTATCGACACGGAACGCATACAGGGCCGCCATGAATATGAGGCTGAAGCCAGGGGCGAGGCCGAGCTGCGGCGTGATCGTCTGCGCTCAGCCGAACAAATGAAAGGTCGTCAAAAAACCGATGATAAGGCACTCGGAAATAACGCATCCATTGAACAACCCGGCAGCACGCCGGAAAACGCTCAATCCAGGCCGAAGCAGAACTATACACGATCACCGGCAGAAGAAAATGAGTCTGCTTTGGGTGGCTCGGAAATGGGTGAAAACGCGGCGACCCGCGCCGGGGTTGAGCGTGCGCAAGGCCATATGTCGGAAGAAGATGAAGCCACGCTGCGCAGCAGCACCGGGCCTCGTCCCGTCAGCGTAGCCGCGATACCTGGCGTCAAACCGGATAAAAACGCTTCGGCTTTTACCGAGGCTCAGCACATTCACGGACACCTGGCACAAGAGGGTGAAGCAAAGCTGCGGCTCGGCGGGGCGGCTGAACCCGAGATTGAAACCGGGCTTGCAGCATCCGACGCGGAGACGGACCCAAAGAAAAATAAGAAGGTATTCGTTGTAGCCGATCGTTTACAAGGACACTCAGGCAAGGAAATCGAAGCGATAGGCAGGGCCGAGCTGTCTAATGGCGATCAGTTCATCTCCGCCGAGCGAATGAAATATCATCAGGATACCGATGATGCGGAGGCCGAAGGCAGCGTGCGTGTCGAGCAACATGGCGACATACTCGAGGGTTCCAAGCTCAAGTTCAACTTGGCAAGCAAAACCGGGCAACTGAGCCAGCCCAATTATCGCTTGAAGGATGCCAGCAGCCGAGGCTACGCTGAGACGCTGCTATTTGAGGGCGAGAACCACTATCGGCTTCAAAAAGCAACTTATACCACATGTCCGGCCGGGGATAATGATTGGTTCCTTCAGGTGACCGACCTGAAGCTCGACAATGAAACGAAGAAAGGCACTGCCAAAATGGTTAAACTCACGTTCCTGGACGTGCCCATATTGTATACGCCCTGGATGAATTTCTCATATAGCGGACAGCGCAAATCCGGATTTCTTGCTCCCCTGTACGGCTACAACGCCAGAACGGGTGTTGATGTTACCGTGCCCTTCTACTGGAACATCGCACCCAATTATGATGCGACACTTTCGGCGCGTCTCATGTCGCGGCGCGGTGTTTCGTTCAACAACGAATTCCGCTACATGGACGAAAGATCGAGCGGCACCTTGCTGGGCGATATATTGCCGAATGACCTGGTTACCGGACACACACGCTGGCGTACATCGTTCTTCGATAACCGCTATCTGGGCAATGGCGTGTCGACCCGCCTCGACTATAACAGGGTTTCCGACGACTTCTATTTTCGCGATCTCGGCAATAATCTGAATATTACGTCCAGGACAAACCTGCTGCAGCAGGGCGTAGTGTCTTACAATCGCGCACTGGGAGATGACGGCACGCTTAATGTCAGTACGCTCGTACAGAGTTTTCAGACCATCCAGGATCCGCGCGCGCCCATTACTCCGCCTTACAAGCGTTTGCCACAGTTTACGCTCGCCGCAAATAAACCGGACATTCTCGGAGCGGACGTGAATTTTATCGGAAGCTGGACGAACTTTTCGCATCCTACCCTGATAAACGGCACTCGCCTCATGCTCTTTCCCAGCGTTAGTTACCCACTCCGCAACTCGTATGGTTACATCACCCCGAAGGTCGGGGTACACCATACCAGATATTACCTGGACGCGACCGCGCCGGACGAGAATCCGACCCGTACCCTGCCCGTTCTCAGCCTGGACAGCGGTATTGCGTTTGACCGCGAGATCGAGTTGCGTGGCGAGCGCTTCACTCAGACCATCGAGCCACGCCTCTTTTATGTGTATGTACCGTTCCGTGACCAGAGTCAGTTGCCCAATTTTGACTCTGCCAGGACGGACTTCGGTTTTGCCCAGATGTTTACCGAAAACCGCTTCAGCGGCAGCGATCGTATCAACGACGCTAACCAGGTGACAATGGCGCTTACTACGCGTCTGATAGAACCTGGCTCGGGAAGGGAGCGCTTGCGTGTCGCCGTTGGGCAGCAGATAAGCTTCATCGATCGCAGGATAAATCTGGATTCACCAGGCACAATAAGCCGTCGGCCGGATTTCGTCGCTGCGGTAACCGGGTTTATCACGCCGACAATCAGCACCGATTCGAGCTTGCAATATGATCAGACCAGGTACATGGTCGATGTGATACGCTCAGGATTGAGCTACCGCCCGGAACCGGGCAGGGTATTGAATGTGGGCTACCGGTTTACCCGCGACGTATTGCATCAGGTCGATGCCTCAAGCCAATGGCGATGGTCGCAAAACTGGCAATCCGTGGCGCGCCTGAATTACTCACTGCAAGACAAGAGAATTCTGGAAGGATTAGCGGGACTTGAGTATAATGCGTGCTGCTGGTCGTTGCGATTCGTGCTCCAGCATCTCGTCACCGCCACCTCGAAATCAACCACAGCGGCTTTTTTGCAACTTGAGTTGAATGGGTTGATGCAAATCGGCTCAAACCCGCTAACTGTCCTGCAGCGTAGCATTCCTGGGTATACCCAGATAGGCAGTCAAGGAAGCAGTCCGTCTGATCAGCGAGATCACTAAACTGGCGTTATTCGCTCAAACCACCGTCACCTCATCCTATATTCCCTGATAACGCTTATTCACATGGGTACGAAATTTTTTTTGCGTCCCCCTGTCCTGGTGACGTTACTGACTGCCGGAGTGATTGCTGCCGCGCAACCGGCCCATTCAGGCAATATTGAGACTATCGATCATATTGTCGCGGTGGTGAATGAGAACGTGATTACACGCCACGAACTGGACGAGGTGCTCAGCGCCACACTCAAACAGTTGGAGAAGCAGGGCGTGCAGCCTCCCCCGCCCGCTATTCTCGAAAAACAGATACTGGACCGTATTATCGTCAATCGGGTCCAGTTACAACTTGCAAAAGAAACCGGCTTGACGGTGGGCGATACCGAGCTCGATCAAACGCTGCGCCGCATCGCCCAGGAAAACAAGATGTCGTTAACAGAGTTTACCAGCGCCCTTGAGCAGGATGGGGTGGCTTTCAGTAAATTTCGGGATGAAATTCGCGATGAGATCATTCTGGTGCGACTGAAAGAACGCGAGGTAAGTAACCGGGTAAGCGTGTCCGAAGGAGAGGTCGATAATTTTCTGGAAACTCAGGAAATCTCGTCCGGAAATAATGACGAATATCGCATTGCGCATATTCTGGTAACAATACCGCAAGGCGCAACCCCTTCACAAAGCGAAGCCCGGCGGTTGAGGGCGGAAGCTGCCCTGGCGCTCTTGACAAGCGGCGCTGAATTTGCGCAGGTCGCTGCCGAATACTCCGATTCTCCCGACGCGATGACAGGCGGCCTACTTGAGTGGCGGCCCGCTGCTCAATTAACGAAAAAATTTGCCGAGTTGTTGACCCCGATGAAACCCGGCGGAATAACGCCGATCGTTTCGAGCCCGGGTGGGTTCCACATCCTCAAACTGGTCGACCGCCGCACCCCGCAAGGCGCCGTAACAGTCGTAGATCAGACCCATGTTCGTCACATTCTTGTAAAAGTCAGCGAGCTTACATCTGAAGCCGATGCCAGACGGCGTATATCCGACCTGAAAGAGCGCTTGGATCATGGCGGCAGTTTTGAGGAACTGGCAAAACTTCATTCTGAAGACTCTGCATCCTCCTCCGGTGGTGATCTGGGCTGGGTCTCGCCGGGCGACACCGTGCCCGAATTCGAACACGCCATGAACGCGCTTACACCCATGCAGGTCAGCGAACCGGTGCAGTCGCCGTTTGGCTGGCATTTGATCCAGGTTCTCGCGCGCCGTTCGCAGGATGTCAGCCAGGAGCGCCAGCGTCAAGCTGCACGCCAGTCCATTCGGACACGCAAAGCGGACGAAGCTTTTCAGGAGTGGTTGCAGCAGTTGCGTGATCGCGCCTATGTCGAATATCGGCTGGAAGGTCAGGATCGGCACGCTGCTGAATAAGAGATCCCACCCTGAGGGGGTCAAAAGACCCAAGCTCGCGCTCACCGCGGGAGAGCCAGCAGGGATTGGTCCTGACTTGTGTGTGCAAATCGCTCAACTGAATCTGCCATACAATCTGATTGTCATTGCCGACCGTCATTTATTGCAGGAGCGCGCCGGGCTACTTCGGCTTCCGCTGGAGATAGCGGACTACTCGCCCGACATCGAGGTTGAGCATAAAACCGGCGGGTTGCAGGTACTGCACGTACCGCTGGCCGAACGTCCGGCTCCAGGAAAACTGGAGTCGGCGAATGCGCGCTATGTTTTAAAAACACTGGAACGCGCCGTCGACGGATGCGTCAATGGCGAATTCAGTGCAATGATAACCGCCCCGGTACATAAAGGCACCATCAATGACGCCGGCATCGCATTCACTGGCCACACGGAATACCTCGCGCAACTTACCAACAGCCGGGCGGTAATGATGCTCGTCGGTGGCGGCATGCGAGTAACGCTCGCAACCACTCATTTGCCGCTCAAGGATGTGGCAGCGGCGATCACGCCGGAAACACTCGAACAGAAGCTGCGCATCATCCAGCACGACCTGGCGACACGCTTTGCCATTCCCACTCCCCGCATCGCCGTCGCTGGATTGAACCCTCATGCGGGTGAATCAGGTCATCTTGGCAAAGAAGAGATAGAAACCATCATTCCGGTGCTCGATAAACTGCGTGCCGAAGGTATGGATTTGATCGGTCCGCTGCCAGCCGATACCCTGTTCAATCCATCAAAACTGAAGGAATACGATTGCATATTCGCGATGTACCACGACCAGGGCCTGCCAGTATTGAAGTATGCGAGCTTTGGCAGCGCTGTCAATGTAACGTTGGGATTGCCCCTCATCCGCACCTCGGTGGACCATGGCACTGCCCTTGACCTGGCAGGAACCGGCCGCGCCGATCCAGGCAGTTTGATCGCGGCAATTGAAATGGCGGCGATGCTGGTTGGAAATCAGAAATAGAACCTCCGAATGGCAGCGCCGAACCGTACGCGCGGCACGCACGTTGCCGGATAAACCATGCACATTCCCCGCAAGCGCTTCGGCCAGAATTTTCTGATTGATTCCCGGATCGTAACAGACATAGTTCGCGCTATCCATCCTTCCAGGGACGATCTGCTGGTGGAGATCGGGCCGGGGCTGGGCGCATTGACGCGACCCTTGCTGCAATCACTCGATCATTTACATGTCGTGGAAATTGACCGCGATATCGTCGAGCGTTTGCGTCGGGAGTTTTCCGAGAAGAAACTGACGGTTTACTCAGCCGATGCATTGCAATTCGATTTCGCCGCTCTGGGAGAAAATCTGCGAGTTATTGGAAATCTTCCCTACAATATTTCCACGCCTATCCTTTTTCATTTAAGTAAATTCGCCGGCAATATATGGGACATGCATTTCATGCTGCAAAAGGAAGTGGTAGCCCGCATGGTGGCTGCGTCCTCCACTTCGGATTACGGACGGCTTTCGGTGATGCTGCAATACCGCTTCGAAATGGAACAACTCTTCATCGTCCCACCGGAATGTTTCCGCCCCGCTCCAAAGGTGGAGTCGGCGGTTGTTCGCATGATTCCACGCGGGCAACCACTGATTGAAGCCGGCAAGGAAGGGTTATTTGCGCGTATTGTGTCCGCCGCGTTTTCCCAGCGGCGCAAAACCTTGCGCAATACGCTACACGCCCATCTCAAGCCGGAAGATTATCTGGCGCTGGATATCGATCCAGTTTCACGCGCGGAGAATTTGTCGGTGGAGCAGTTTGTAGCGATTGCAGACTATCTGGGAGAACGGTAACGCCCGTAATGCGAAACCCGCGGTTCAATGGATTCATTCGATTGTAGCTTCGCTCCCAATGGGTCTATCAGTAACGCGTTCAACGACCTCCTCGGCAACGAGAAGAGCGCCAGCAACCGACATATGGTGGATATCAAAATAGAGCGCCTTACCATCCCTTACTGCATAACAATTTTTTTCATCACAAAACAGATCTGATGGATTTATTATCGTAACCTCATCCGAGATTTCATTTTTTCTCTCTGCGATATATTTTTGTCGTTCTTCCCACTCTTTTCTTTTTTTACCCGGAATATTTAATGGTGGCGAATCTAATCTGAAAACAAAATGTTCCATGTCTTCATCAAGAGATGGAGCCTGTAGAACAAGCACGACATCCTTGCCTGCAGCTTTAAATGCGTGCAGGATCCCTTTATAAGACTGCCAGGGAGCCGCATTTTCATTGGAATCAGAAGCTGCCCAACCCTCTGTGTGATAGGAAACCACTACGGTATCAATACCCTTATCAGCAATAATGTGCGCCATCACTTCCTCGGTCCAATGAGAGCAATTGATACTATCTGAATGAGTTTTATCAATTCTGCCGTATGCTGGAGCGCAACCGCTAAAGGAAAAATGTTTTACACCTTTATTATCCTTTTCCAGAACTTTGGCGAGCGCGTAAGCAAGTTCGACCGCATGACTATCACCTAAAACAGCCCAACTTCCATTGGGTACGTAATACTGACAAGCATTCTCCGGTTTTCTATAGTCCGCCCCACTTGTGTGGCACTCCTTTCTTTTTGGGCTTCGAACAACTGTTGCGAGAACCTGTTTTTGCATATGATTTGTTCTTATATCGACAAATCCTCGCGTCAAGACCCCCGCCAAACCGAACAGAACAAAGAACACCGTAAAGAATAGAGTTGATATAACGAGACTCTTTCTGCTCACCTCACGCTTATTTCTGAATGGTCTCTCAACAAACCGCCAACTCAAGTAAGCAGCAGCAGTGGCTAGAAGTATCAGCAATATAAAAACATCTCTACCGGGATCCGCCAGGGCTACGTGGCGAGCAAAAGCAAATAAGGGCTGATGCCATAAATATACGCTGTAGCTTATTAGTCCAAGACCAACTAAAACCTTGCTTGAAAGTATTTTGCCGACTATTGTTTGCTGTGTGGCAAACAAGACAATGAATGCGGTACCTAAAGTTGGTATGAGCGTATACAGACTTGGAAAAAGCGTTTTCCTGTCAAAAACGAATATGGAATATACGATTAAAAATAAACCAAAAATACTCAGAAATTGAATGAGGTGAGAGGAGTCGCTGGATTTTATTTTCGTACCCTCTCTATCAAATAAATGAAATGCTGCAAACACGCCGATTAACAGTTCCCATATGCGAGTCGGCAACAGAAAAAAAGTCGCTTGGGGGTGATTTGATGCGCCCCAGTGTGCTAGTGCCAAACTGATTAGTGCCACTACGATTAATATGCCAATAACCCAATGCCTTCGAAGTCGCCATGTCAGCAACAGGAAAGCAGGAAACAATAAGTAGTATTGCTCCTCAACAGCCAAACTCCATGTATGCAGTAATGCCTTAAGTTCGGAAGCCGTATCAAAATAGCCACTTCTTTGCCAGAACAAAAAGTTTGATACAGCAACCGGAACAGCAATAAGGCTCTCGGAGAAGTCCTTCATATCGCGTGGCGGCAACCAGTACCATGCGAACGGAATATACGCAAGCATGACGAAAAATAGTGCAGGCAATATTCTTCTCATTCTTCGTTCATAAAAATCTACTAACGAGAATGTGCCTGCTTCTCTTTCCGCAAGAATGATAGACGTAATGAGATAGCCGCTGATCACGAAGAATACGTCAACGCCAACAAAACCACCGCTGAATGTGTCAAAACCTGCGTGAAAAAGTATGACTGGAACGACTGCTAAGGCGCGTAGCCCGTCAATTTCGCGCCGATATTCCATATTTTATAAGATGAGGTTTTGCAAAATCTTGAATTGCGCTGTTTTCACTAGACGCTATCGAATTGGTTGATATAGCGCTTTTCGCACTCTACTGGAGACAGGCTATGGTTGTAACCATATTGCCGGATTGGGTTATAAAACATTTCGATGTAATCGAATACATCGCGCCGAGCTTGCTCGCGTTTGACATAGACCCTTCGGCATATTCGCTACTGCTTGAGCAACTGGAAGAAACTCTCGCCACAGCACTATCATGGCAGTTGCCACGTCGACCTTGGCCGGCTACGAGATTGCAGGAATCTATGGCGTCACAATCGTAGCGGATTCTGGGTTTCGGGTGCCGTTCTATCGTTACGTCGAGCACCATTGGGTTGGTACCGGGTGGAGCGTATTCGTAACCGTGATTTTATCCGTTGGCAGAGCACCAACGATTCATGGTTCAGGCGACGTCGTTATATTCGAAAGCCACCATCAAACCCACTGACTTGGGTACGGTGCAGTGGGTACGGCGGTGCACGCTTGCCGCTTTTCTCGTCTTGGTGCGGCAACCCAAGCCAAACCCAAGAAAGGACGACGGCGATGCAACCAATTGGATCAGCAGAGTCGGTCATGCTACAGTAAAAACAAGCCCGGCGCGAAAAAAGGCCTTGACTACCGGTGGCCTCCCTGTCGCTCCACGCATTCACCGCCAAGCAGATCACGAAGCTGTATCAGGCTCGGATGCAAATCGAGGGGGGTTCCGCGATAGAAAGAATCGCTATGGCTGGAGTGTGGCCCAAGCCAATCGTTATTGGCCAGCAGCGCCCCGCACAAACTTGCTGCTGATCGCCACATTGGCCGCCTTCCTGCTCTGGTGTATCGGCGTTGCCGGTAAAACCAGCCGATCGCCAAACAGGTACGCGTGAACTCCTCAGCAAACGCGATCCTTATTCGGTGACCTTTCTCGCACGTTTGCTCCTGCGACGACCCATATTTCGATTATTACCCAATCAAATTGGGCAATCGCTCACAACGATCAATCACCTCTTCGGCATATAAAGATCAGTTATCGTCCCTTCTGCAATTTCAGCTGCAAAAAACACCGTTTCAGATAAGGTCGGATGCGGATGAATGGTGAGCCCGATATCTTCCATATCTGCGCCCATTTCCAGCCCCAGTACGGTTTCGGAGATCAGTTCGCCCGCGTTGACGCCTACTATGCCGGCACCGAGAATGCGGCGGGTTTTCTTGTCCAGCAATAGCTTGGTGAAGCCTTCATCCCGCGCCATGGCAAGTGCGCGGCCGCTTGCGGCCCAGGGGAACGCCGCCTTTTCATATTCCAAACCTTGCTTTTTGGCTTCCGTTTCGGTTAATCCCATCCAGGCGATTTCCGGATCGGTGTAGGCCACCGACGGAATGGCACGTGCGTCGAATGCCGCATTTTTCATTTTTTCTCCACCGGCAATGATTTCCGCGGCAAGCTTGCCTTCATGCGAGGCTTTGTGCGCCAGCATGGGCTCGCCGATGATATCGCCGATTGCGAAAATATGCGGCACATTGGTGCGCAACTGCTTATCCACGGAGATGAAGCCGCGCTCATTCACGTTGACGCCGGCACGTTCGGCGCCGATATCGCGTCCGTTGGGGCGGCGACCCACCGCCATGAGAATGCGGTCGTATGTTTGCGGCTCTGGCGTAGTTTCCGGCGTAGTGTTTGAGTTCTGTTCTCCCTCAAATGTCACTTTCAGTCCATTTTCTTGAGACTCGATTCCGGTAACCCTGGTTTTCAGATAGATCGCCTCGTAGCGCTTCTGTATGCGCTTGTGCAGCGGTTTGACAAGGTCTGAATCCGCGCCGGGAATCAATTGATCCATCAATTCGACCACGCTCACTTTCGAACCCAGCGCGTCATAAACCGTTGCCATTTCCAGGCCGATTATGCCGCCACCGATAATGAGCATGCGCTTTGGAATTTCCTCCAGCTTCAACGCGCCGGTCGAATCGATGATACGGGGATCATCATATGGAAAACCGGGAATACGTGCCGCGCTTGAACCCGCGGCGATGATGCAATGTTCAAACGACACATTTTTCTGACCGTCCGCTGTTTCCACCTGCATCATATTGGGCGAGGTGAACTTGCCGATGCCTCGCACAACCTCGACCTTGCGCTTCTGCGCCAACCCCGACAACCCTTTTGTGAGCTTGCCGGTGATGGAATCCTTCCATTTTCGCAGTTTGTCTATTTCTATGCCCGGCTTGCCGAAAACAATGCCCTGCTGAGCCGTTTCCTCGGCATCGGTAATGACTTTTGCCACGTGCAGCAGTGCCTTGGATGGAATACAGCCGACATTGAGGCATACACCGCCCAGCGTTGGGTAACGCTCGATCAATACCACCTTCTTGCCAAGATCGGCGGCACGGAACGCAGCGGTGTAGCCGCCCGGGCCCGCGCCCAATACCACGATATCGGCATGGATGTCGCCGCGCGGCACAGCAGTGGTGGAATTGTCTGTTGTAGGTTTCAGATCGACGATGACGGGTTGACCTTGCTCCCCTTCGTCTTTTTTTTGATCTGGATCAAGCGCGGCGTCGGGAGAAGTTTTTCCGTTCTGCTCAGCCGCCTCCAGCATCAGTATGACTGATCCTTCTGAAACCTTATCGCCGAGCTTGACGTTGATTTCCTTCACAATGCCGGCTTGAGGCGAAGGAATCTCCATCGCCGCCTTTTCGGTTTCAAGCGTGATGAGCGACGTTTCCTTTTCCACCGCCTCGCCCGGTTTCACCAGGATTTCGATAACGGGAACATCCTTGAAGTCGCCGATATCGGGGATTTTGATTTCGATAAGTTGAGCCATGACAACCTTGATTTGAGGGAAAAAACCGAACTCCCCTGTTGGAAGTTTATTACCGGGTCTATTGCCTGACGTGCCCGTCGCCCAGCACAATGAATTTCTGGCTGGTCAGCCCTTCCAGCCCCACCGGGCCACGGGCGTGTATCTTGTCGGTCGAGATGCCTATTTCCGCACCGAGGCCATACTCGAATCCATCGGCGAAACGGGTGGAGGCATTCACCATCACTGAACTGGAATCCACCTCACGCAGGAAACGGCGGGCGCGACCATAGTCTTCCGTAATGATCGAATCGGTATGCTGCGAACCATAAACGGCAATGTGCTCGATAGCCTGATCCAGCCCGCTTACCACACGTATGCTCAGAATCGGCGCGAGATACTCGGTGTGCCAGTCTTCTTCCGTCGCTTCGCTCATCTGCGCAATAATGGCGCGGGAAGCGGCATCGCCGCGCAGTTCCACACCCTTGTCCAGATAGATCTGGCACAGGGAAGGCAGTACTTCCCCCGCGATGGCCTCATGCACCAGCAGTGTTTCCATGGTATTGCAAGTGCCGTAGCGCTGGGTTTTTGCGTTGTCTGCAACGCGAATAGCCTTGGCGAGATCGGCGCCGTCATCGATATAAACGTGACAGACGCCGTGCAAATGCTTGATGACGGGAATACGTGCTTCGTTGGAGATACGTTCGATCAGCCCCTTGCCCCCGCGCGGCACGATTACGTCAACAAACTCTTTCATGGTGATGAGCTCGCCCACGGCTGCCCTATCCGTGGTTTCAACTATCTGTATAGCCGTTTCCGGCAACCCGGCAGCTTTCAACCCTTCCTTCACGCAAGCTGCGATAGCCTGATTACTACGGATCGCTTCCGATCCGCCGCGCAGTATCGCCGCGTTGCCTGCCTTGAGGCATAGTCCCGCCGCGTCCGCCGTGACATTGGGCCGCGCCTCATAAATGATGCCGATCACGCCAAGCGGCACGCGCATTTTTCCGACCTGGATGCCAGCGGGACGGTACTTCAGGTCGCTGATCTCGCCCACCGGATCGGACAGCGCCGCGATTTGCAACAGACCTTCCGCCATGCTCGCAATGCTTTTGGGGGTGAGCGTCAGGCGATCGATCAAAGCCGGTTCCAGCCCCCGGGTTTTCGCATTGTCCACGTCCCCGGCATTTGCGGCCAGCAGTTGCTGCTCGTCACGTCTGATGGCCAAGGCCATGAGCGTGAGCGCCCGGTTTTTGTCCGCGGGCTCGGCCTTGGCCATCAGACGTGATGCAGCGCGAGCTTCACGTCCTATTGATTGCATGTAAGTCTTGATGTCGATGATGTCCATGCCACAGTCCCATTTAGACAATGAATTAAATAAGTGCGAAATTCCAGCGATATTAGCCGGCACTATACGCTGGCGATATCGCTGGTATTAAGAATGGCGAGCAAACTATAAAGGCGTCATACGGCGGAGGCCAATATCCAGCGACCGGTAAAACGTCCCTCCGGGCTTGAATTGTATTCCGGCTCAAACCCGGAACAACGAACCCGACCCTATCACCCCGCGGACAAATAGCATGAGGACGCCAGCAATGTTGCTAGCGCTTGGTAACCGCGAAGCGCAACCCCAGTTGCAGTAATTCATCCCACGCATCCCCCTTGGCAACACCCTTGCTGATCCTGTCTATTTTCGCGGCATGCATCAAGGCCGACACCAATGGCTTGAGATCAAGACGCCTGGCGGCGCTTTCCATTGCTTTCTGTTGATCTCCCCAGGCTCTTATCTGGCTCATC
Organism: Nitrosospira briensis C-128; assembly: GCF_000619905.2. Taxonomy (NCBI): domain Bacteria; kingdom Pseudomonadati; phylum Pseudomonadota; class Betaproteobacteria; order Nitrosomonadales; family Nitrosomonadaceae; genus Nitrosospira; species Nitrosospira briensis. The sequence continues at coordinate 1,233,704 of NZ_CP012371.1, forward strand.
AGTTGCGTGAGAGACCTGCCGGAATCCAATCCTTTACGAATCGTTATCAACGAGCGTATTTGTCCCGCAAGCGTATTCACGATCAGCGGCAACGCCGCGCCCTCGCCCTGCAAACCTTCCAGCATGCGGGTATAACGCGCGGTTTCTCCCGCCATCAGTGCACCGGATAACTTGAAAACGTCGTAGCGCGCCACATCCAGTACCGCATCCTTTACCTGATCGAACGACAGCATCCCGGGCGGATAAAGCAATGCGAGTTTCTTGAGTTCCTGATAAGCCGCAATCAGGTTACCTTCAACCTTGTCGGCCAAAAACCGCACGGTATCCGGATCGGCTTTCTGCGCTTGCATGTCCAGGCGTTGGCCGATCCACATGGGCAAACGGGTGCGTTCCACGGGATAGACCGGAACCATCACACCCGCGCCTTCAAGCGCCTTGAACCACTTTGTCGCCGCAGCCTGCTTGTCGATTTTGGGCAAAGTGACGAGCGTGACGGTATCGGGCGGCAGCGAGCGGCAATATCCCTCCATTACCGCACTGCCCGGATTCCCCGGTTTACCGGACGGTATACGAATATCCATTATACGTCTTTCACCAAATAGCGACAGGCTACTGCTGCGCTGCTGCAGATCCACCCAGTTGAAATGATGGTCTACGGCAAAAATCTCACGCTCGATATAGCCCGCCTGATGCGCCTTGGCACGAATCAGATCCGCAGCCTCGATAGTCAGTAGCAGCTCATCGCCGAATACCGTATAGAGCGGCGCAAGCTGCTTCCGAAGATGCTGGGAAAGGTTATCGGAGGTAATACGCATGGTATTCCTTTACGGCACGAGGTCCGGCCATTCTTGCGGCGCCATTATCCGTTCGCTACTTTAACCGCTTCCAATCGCCGCATGATCTGCCCCGCGGAATCGCTTTGCATCTCTCTGACGAGCATCGCTTCCTCTCCCTCTTTCCCCACTACTTGCGCGTCGGTATAAGGGAGAATGCGACGCTGTACAATCTCGTTGGTAGGGATGAGTTCTGCTCCCTTGGCATCGACCAGGCGAAATGAAATCCGATAGAAGATCTCAAATTCCCGCACCCGTCCGCCTCCCGATACCGACATGATTTGTTTGTTATTCGTTACACTGACAATTTCCAGGATGGCCTGGGCATCTTTCGACTTCTCAACAATACGGGTATTCGTGCCGCCCTTGATGAGGCGCCTGAGATCGGTACCGATAGTATGCCCCGCAGGGAATGCTATATAGAGCGTTTCAAATGGCAGGTTAGCCTGGCCGCGCAATTGAAAGCCGCAGGCAGTCAGAAAAAAACAGAATACAATCAGCAGAATTTTTTTCATGCGGGACTCCTCACATTCAGTTTTCCGGAACCTCTGAACAGGTCTCGCAAAGCGCCGTTACGCCTGCACCGCTTGTTCAGTAATTTATTCAGACAACGATGTTCACCAACCTGCCCGGCACGATCACGATCTTCTTCACTTCGCCAGCGATGAATTTACGCACCGGCTCGCTTTCCAGCGCGAGACGCTCAATAATCGTGGGCTCTGTATCCCTGGCGACGCGTATCTTGCCGCGCAGTTTGCCATTGACCTGGACTATCAGTTCAACCTCATCCTGGACAAGCGCCGTGCTATCGACTTGCGGCCAGGACTGATCTAGGAGTTCGGTTCCCGGCTTAAGTTCACGCCACAGGGCGTGACAGATGTGGGGAATGATAGGCGATAACAGCAATACAATGCTTTCCATCGCTTCCTGCATCAAGCTGCGCGCAGCCGGGCTGGGATCCTGCAGCTTTCCAAGCGCGTTCATTAACTCCATCACGGCTGCGATGGCAGTATTGAAGGTATGCCGCCTGCCCAGATCGTCGCCAACCTTGGCGATAGTCTGATGCAATTGGTAACGCAAGGACCGGAGTTCCGGGCCGAGGTCTCCATTTTGCGCCGGGCGGTCAATCGCCCCGCCTTGCTGCATATGTTCATATACCTGTTTCCATAACCGCTTCAAAAAGCGGAATGCGCCATCTATCCCGGCATCTGCCCATTCGAGGGTCTGCTCGGGCGGGCTCGCGAACATCATGAACAGCCGTGCGGTATCGGCCCCATATTGTTCCACCAGTTTTTGCGGGTCGACGCCGTTATTCCTGGATTTCGACATGGTACCAATTCCGCCCAACTCCACCGGTTGACCATCCGCACGCAGCAATGCGCCAATACGCCGCCCTTGCTCATCGGTTTGTATATCCACGTCCGCCGGATTGAAATATACGACACGTCCGGTTTCCGTTTTTCGAAACATGATCTCGTTCAGAACCATGCCTTGAGTCAGCAGGTTGGCGAATGGCTCGTTGAACGCAACCAGCCCGAGATCGTGCATGACCTTGCTCCAGAAGCGAGAATAGAGAAGATGCAGGATGGCGTGTTCAATGCCGCCGATGTACTGGTCCACCGGCAGCCAGTAATTCACACGCGCATCGACCATGCTCTTGTTCTGGTCGGCACAGGCGTAGCGGATGTAATACCACGACGAATCGACAAAAGTATCCATGGTGTCTGTTTCCCGCCGCGCCGGCTTGCCGCAGCGGGGACACTGGCATGCGTAAAATGATGGGGTCTTCGCTAACGGATTGCCGGACCCGTCCGGCACAAGGTTGTCCGGCAGCACGACGGGAAGCTGGTCATCGGGCACCGGTACCACACCACATGCATCACAATAAATAAGAGGAATAGGACAGCCCCAGTAGCGCTGGCGTGAAATGCCCCAGTCGCGGAGACGGTAGTGCACACGTTTTTCACCCAACCCCTTATATTTCAACGCCGCCGCGATTGCGTCCACCGCCGCCTGAAATACAAGACCGGAAAATTCGCCTGAATCAAACGTAAGACCGTACTCCGCGTACGCCTGCGTAAGCGGAGTACCCAGATCGGAACCAACCGGTTTGATCACCGGCTTGATCGGTAGCGAGTATTTTGTCGCAAACTCGAAATCACGTTCGTCGTGCGCCGGCACCGCCATTACCGCGCCTTCGCCGTAACCCATGAGTACGTAATTGGCTATCCATACCGGAAGTCTTGCTCCCGTCAGCGGATGGATGACAAACAACCCTGTGTCCATCCCTTTCTTTTCCTGGGTCGCGAGTTCCGCCTCCATGGTGCCGCCATGCTTGCACACCTCGATGAACTCAGCGAGGTCGGGCCTGTTTTTCGCCGCATATAGCGCAACCGGATGCTCCGCTGCCACAGCAACGTACGTAACGCCCAGCAGCGTATCCGCGCGCGTGGTAAAAACCTTCAACGCTTGGGGCGTGCCGGATGCGGCATCGGCAGGAAACGTCACGTCGACCCCGAAGCTCTTGCCGATCCAGTTGGCCTGCATGGTCTTTACCCGTTCAGGCCAACCGGGGAGCGTATCCAATGTGTCCAGCAGCTCATCGGCATACGCGGTAATCTTCATGTAATACATCGGGATTTCACGCTTTTCCACCAATGCGCCGGTGCGCCAGCCCCGTCCGTCTATGACCTGCTCATTGGCCAGCACCGTCTGATCGACCGGGTCCCAGTTGACCGTGCCGGTCGTTCTGTAAGCCAATCCTTTTTCCAGCATTCGCAGAAACAGCCATTGATTCCACCGGTAGTACTCCGGACTGCAGGTTGCGAGCTCGCGGCTCCAGTCGATGGCGAGCCCCAGACTCTGCAGCTGCTTGCGCATGTAAGCAATGTTATCGTGCGTCCACTTCGCCGGCGGCACATTGTTCTGCATCGCCGCATTCTCCGCAGGTAAACCGAAAGCATCCCAGCCCATGGGTTGCAAAACGTTGTAACCGAGCATACGGCGATAGCGTGACAGCACGTCGCCAATCGTATAATTGCGTACGTGCCCCATGTGCAGCTTGCCCGATGGATAGGGAAACATGGAGAGGCAGTAATATTTTTGCTTTTCGGGGATCTCTACAGCTCTGAACGCAGCGGTATCGTTCCAGTGCCGCTGGGCTTCCGCTTCGATTTCCTGTGGGTGATATTTTTCCTGCATAAAATTTCGGCTTTCCTGCCACAAAACATGGAATTATACCGCGATCCAAAATTCCCCACGTTACGCATGTTGATTTACATCGAGATAAAAATTGCAGATCACGCGTTGCGATGCGCCATGTGCTCTCGCACGCTTCATCAAATACTCTCTGACGAATTCATCCGGGCAAAGTCAAAGTATTAGACGCAAAGGCTGTTCGTCAGCCAGCGCCGGCTCCAACCGCCTCAGCGCTCTGTCAGGACCGTTTTACTGGATTATGAGGGTCAGCCTGAAATCGCCACGCAGCAGATTGAGAACGATGACATCTTTGCTCGTTTGCAACACCGCCAGAAATTCCTGTACCGTGCGGACCTTTCTACGGTTGACCCCGACAATGATATCGCCAGGCCTCAGACCATGCAGCCAGGCGGGGCTGTTTGCATCTGCCTTGGTCACCAGCACACCTTCCACCTTCCCGCGTGACGACCCGCTTTTGAGATTCGCCACCGTTGCACCCGCGAGTTGAGGCACTGTTTCTGCCTCGGTACCAGATTCATCGAGCGGCTTTGCGATCTTGACCTTCGCGTTGATAACTTTACCTTCCCTCAAGAGCCTTAGATTTATCGTTTCGCCGATAGGCGTCATTCCTATCTTGTTGCGCAAATCAACGGAATTTCTCACGGGCCGCCCATTGACCGCCGTTACCACGTCACGAAGCCTCAGGCCTGCCTTTTCCGCAGTCGAGTTGGGCTCGACCGTGCTGATGATCGCCCCTTCGGTGGAACCCAGCCCGAGGGATGCAGCCAGGTCATAGGTGATGTCTTCGCCGCTCGCGCCCAGCCTGCCTCGGCGCACTTCGCCAAAACGCACAATCTGATCGAGCACGGCCTTGACCATGACGCTGGGTATGGCGAGGCCGATGCCCACGCTGGCGCCGGATGGGCCTACGATCGCTGTGTTGATACCGATCAGTTCCCCCTTGAGATCGACCAGCGCGCCCCCGGAATTACCCGGATTGATGGAGGCATCGGTCTGTATGAAATCCTCATAACCCTCGATATCGAGCCCGCTTCTTCCCAGCGCGCTCACGATACCCGAGGTCACGGTCTGCCCCAGTCCAAATGGATTGCCGATCGCAACCACGAAGTCTCCGACGTCGAGCCGCTCGGAATCGCCAAGGCGTAAAGCCTGCAGATCCTTTGCCTCGATCTGCAGCACGGCGATGTCCGTGCCCGGATCCGTTCCCACCAGCTTCGCCTGAAACTGGCGTCGATCCTTGAGTGTGACCATCACCTGCCGGGCATTCTTTATCACATGGTAATTTGTCACGACATAACCGTTTGCTGCGTCCACGATAACGCCGGATCCGGCGCTACGCTCGGGGCGCGCCGCCTGGTCGGGGAGATCAAAAAAACGGCGGAAAAATGGGTCGCGAAACAATGGATTGTCTTCGATGGCCGAAGGCGTCAGCACGGAAATATTGACGACCGCCGGGGTTACGTCATGAAGTAGCGGCGCCAATGTAGGCAGGCCATTCTTGCTGTTGGTGAATGGCACAGCGGAGTAGCCGGGCAACGCCACTGCCAGCAAAGCAATGAAACTGGTGTAGCGTAAAATAATCCTGAAGGACTTTTGCATTGATGGGCCGGGTATTTTTGGTGTGGTCAAACGAAATACCTATTCACTCGACTCAGCACTCAGACTCAACATTTCTTCCACGCCAGTCTCGAATATTTCCGGATCGAAAGCCTTGTCGCCGTCCGCAACAGGCCCGTTTCCAGCCTTGAGCCCATGAAAATCATAGAGCACAGGATCCGCCAGATGTGAAGGCTGGATATTCTGCAATGCAGTGAACATGGTTTCCAGCCTGCCGGGAAATTTTTTATCCCATTGCTGCAGCATTTCCTTCACCGCTTGGCGCTGAAGATTTTTCTGCGATCCGCACAGGTTGCAAGGAATGATGGGAAAATCTTCTATCTCGGCATAAGTCGCTAGATCTTTCTCCTTACAATAGGCCAATGGACGGATCACGATATGCCGTCCATCATCGCTCACCAGCTTGGGCGGCATGGTCTTCAGCTTGCCACCATAGAACAAGTTGAGGAACAGCGTCTCGAGAATGTCGTCCCTGTGGTGTCCCAGCGCAATCTTGGTCGCGCCCAGTTCGCCGGCAACACGGTAGAGTACACCGCGGCGCAAGCGCGAGCAGAGACTGCAGGTGGTTTTACCTTCCGCAATGACGCGTTTCACCACGCTGTAGGTATCCTGCTCGACAATCTGAAACGGCATTTCGATACTGGTGAGGTAGCCCGGCAATACGTGCTCCGGGAATCCCGGCTGTTTCTGGTCCAGGTTCACCGCGATCAATTCGAATGCTATGGGCGCATGCGCCTGCAAATTACGCAGGATGTCGAGCAAGGCATAGCTATCCTTACCGCCCGAAAGACATACCATCACGCGGTCCCCATTCTCGATCATGTTGAAATCCGCAATGGCCGTGCCGACAAGGCGCCTCAACCGCTTATGCAGTTTATTGACATTGTGTTGTTCTTTTCTGGACATCATTCCCATCGCCAACCTCATCCCTGCACTGATCGGAAAAACCCGCCGTAGCGCTCGAAAACACGCATTATTAACTAATCTTCAGGCATTTTCCCAGATTAAGCTCAGTTTGGACAGCGCGGTCCCGGAGCAGACGATCGAAACGCTCATGGATCAAGAAAGTTTGCCAGACTGAGCCCTTCACTGACAGGAGCTTGAAGAGCGGGTTACTGCTTCCTGGAGCATTTCAATTTCGGAAAGATCTTCATGCAGATTTTTCAATATGAAAAAAATAGATAACCAAGTGAAATGTTATTAGTTTCAATTATAAGTCGCGACTGGTAACTTTCGTTCGTGTCCGCATGCCTCACTCTGGGAAAACGAATGGTAGCGATAGGGAAAATTACGGGTTTGGAAGAAAGACAGGCAGGATCCGAAAAGGTCGGCAAACAGATACCCATGGATATCAAACAGCGAATTCTGTTGGCGATCGCCGATATCGAATATGGCTCGGTAGAGATAATCATTCATGGAGGCAAGGTGGTGCAGATCGAGTGTCGTGAAAAAACTCGCATAAGTTAGTGCACCAAGGTACGCCAGGCATGTGAACGCATGTGAAGCCGGTTTGGCGGCGGTAGCGTAATTCCACAACCCGAGTCACTCGATCCACAGATAAAACCGGGTGCTGCAAGAAGAAGAACTGCCGACCAAGCGATTGGAGGCGATAAACAACAAATCTAGAGCGGCGCCTGACCGGAATACCGGAAGGCGATTCAGGAGAGGGGAAATGAAGCTTTATTGGCGAATCATGCTTGTATCTACAATTTCAATATTGCCGATCGGCGTGATTCAAGCGGATGTGAATACTGGAAAATTCGAGGCACCGGGAATGAGTAAAGAAGACGCTCGAATTGGCCGAGAAGATGAGGGCGACAAAATTTTAAAGTCGCAACTTACTGAACGAACTGATAAAGCGGATGCGAAAAAACCACCCGCGCCGAAAGCGGAAAAGAAATCGACAAGCTACTTCAAGCCTTCCAGCAGCTATTCCACCCAACCGGAATCCGATCCGCCTCGATACGTGCAGACACTCAGCAAAACCGGTATTGAAGCATTCAAGGATATCTACTGGCTGGATATCGGCCTGGACCATCGGACGCGTTACGAATTTCGCAGTAACGATATTCGGCGCACCGACATGAGACTCGACCAGCCTTTTCTGCTGCGCTCGCGCGCATATGTCGGGATAAGGGAAATTCTAGATCCATTTCGGGGCGCTGTCGAGTTTCAGGACTCGCGCCGCTACAACGGCAATTTTCCGCATGACGACCGTGATTTCAATGACTATGAACTGATTCAAGCATATGGCGAGCTCTACTTCAAAAGCGCATTGGGTGAAGACGATCGGAAACAACAGCGCCCCATCAGGCTTCGCGTTGGCCGCATGGCATATGAGGCATTGGATCGGCGTTTGATCGGCCGGAACGAATGGCGTAATACCACGAACACGTTCGAGGGTTTTCGACTCAATCTGGGCCAGGAAGCAAACGACTGGGAAGTTGATTTATGGGCTTACCAACCTGTCAAGCGCCTACTGACCGAGTTTGACGAGCGCATCGAGAATCAGTGGTTCTATGGTGCAATCGGCCACTGGCGGAAGTGGTCTGACATTATCACACTCCAGCCGTATTACATGGGCCTCATGCAGGATGGCAGCAAGACAGGGCAGATCGACCGGCATATTCACGCGCCTGCCCTGAGAGGTTACGGCAAAATAGGGAATACCGGTCTGGACTTCGATTTCAACCTGATCTATCAGTTCGGGCGGAATGGCACGGAAGAACATGAGGCGCATGCTTATATCACTGAGGTGGGATATAACCTCGAGTACAGTTGGAAACCCCGTATCAGCGCGTTTTATGGGTATGCAAGCGGCGATCGGCATCCCAATGATGGTGTAAACAATCGCTTTGAGCGGTTCTTTGGTTTTGCGCGGCCCTGGTCGGCGGACGATTACATTGTTTTCGAAAACATCAAGGCGCCCAAAGTCAAGCTTGAGTTTCAGCCGACCGCGGACTTGCGTATAGACGGCGGTTACAGTTGGTTCTGGCTTGCCAGCAGTACGGATCGCTTTAACAATCTCCTTGATGGCAATACGAGCGCGCGTCCCAACCCCGGTTTTAATCGGGATATTACCGGAAGAAGCGGTGATTTCATTGGCCACTCCTTTGATGTCCGTGCACGCTACAAGATTGCGAAACATATCAGCACAACTGTGGGTTACTCACACTTTACAAGCGGCGAGTTCACGCGTAACAGGCAGATAGCGGCCCTTGGCAAGAGCCCCGGCAGTTCCGACTTTTTTTATGTTGAAGTGGTAGTCAGCGCTTTTTAAGCTTTTTAAGCTTTTTAACCAAATTTTCGGCTTATCCCCACTAACTCATTAGAGGAAATTATGAAATTCAAACCATGGCTGACAACGGGTCTGCTGATTGGAGGCCTCCTGGCTGGCGGAAGCGCGTCGGCGGACAGAACGCTGTTGAATGTTTCCTATGATCCAACGCGTGAGCTTTATCAGGAATTCAACGCGGCATTCGTGAAGCACTGGGAGACAAAAACCGGGGAAAAGGTCGCCATCAAGCAGTCTCACGGCGGCTCCGGCAAGCAGGCACGGTCCGTCATCGATGGTCTTGATGCCGATGTGGTGACATTGGCGCTGGCCAACGATATCAACGAAATTGCAGAGAAGGCGAAGCTGATTCCAGGAGACTGGCAGAAGCGTTTGCCACATAACAGCACACCCTACACATCGACCATCGTGCTACTGGTGCGCAAAGGCAATCCCAAGAATATCAAGGACTGGAACGACCTGGCCAGGCCCGGCATATCGGTAATTACTCCCAACCCCAAAACTTCGGGGGGCGCGCGCTGGAATTATCTGGCGGCCTGGGAGTATGGAAAGCGGAGTTATGGTAACGACGCCAAGGCAAAGGAGTTTGTGGCCAGGATTTACAGGAATGTTCCCGTGCTGGATTCCGGTGCACGAGGTTCTACCACGACTTTCGTGGAGCGCGGCATTGGCGATGTCTTCATCTCGTGGGAAAACGAGGCCTTTCTCGCTATCAAGGAGCTTGGTATCGGTAAATTCGAGATTGTCGCGCCCTCGATCAGCATCCTGGCGGAGCCGCCCGTCACGGTGATAGACAAGGTCGTCGACAGGAAAGGCACACGCGATATCGCGGAAGCTTATCTCAAATATCTCTACTCGGAACAAGGCCAGGAAATTGCCGCGAAAAACTTCTACCGGCCCACCGATTCGAAGGTTGCGGCGAAATATGCAGATCGATTCCCGGCCATCAAGCTGTTCAAGATCGATGACGCGTTTGGCGGCTGGAAGAACGCGCATAAGCTGCATTTTGCCGATGGGGGCACGTTCGACCAGATTTATCAACAATGAAATTCAGCTCGTGGCAATAAATCATATATCGGGGTTGACATGACAGCATTGATCATCGGCGGGGATTACATTGAAACGTTAAGGCGGGAACTCCTCGCGCACGGCTTGAGGCGTGTCGAACACTGGGATGGCCGGCAGCCAAGAGTTACCCGGCGCGCGATTCCCGTTAGTGCCAGGCTGGTGGTGATACTGCACGATTATGTCAGCCATGGCGTGTCGAACGCTTTGAAGCAGCAAGCGTATAGAAGAGACATACCGCTGGTGTTCTGCCGCAGCTCGACGCATGACCTGCGCCAAAAGCTGGAGAGGCTCGAATTAGCGGAGAGTCCCTGTCGCGGCGGCTATCCAATCGGGTCGGAATTCATGAACGGATCGACACGCTGGCATCCAGGCAACTTTACCGGGTTGGACCGGATTCATGCCTGAAGGAGAGGCACATGAATATGGAAACGAGAAACAAACAATATGAATTCGGGCAAATCCAGGCAGTTACCGATCATCTTTTACAGCGTGCGGAAAATGGCTGGGTAGTTGGCTATTTTTTAAACAATCAGCTATCCAGCGTCTTTCAGCCGGTATTCGATGCAAGTGAACGCCGTGTGGCGGGACATTCTGCTTACATCCGGTCCCAGCCGGATCGCGATGCTGTGTTGTCGCCCTGGGGAGTCTTCGCCCTGGCTTCCGAGGACGCTTTACTGGTCAGCGTGGATCGCCTCTGCCGTACGCTGCATGCGATCAATTATTTCAAGGTTGCCTCCGGACAAGGCAGTCTTTTCGTCAGCGTGCAGCCCCGCCTTCTGGAGAGCGTCAAGGACGATCACGGACTGGCGTTTGAGAACATACTGAATCTCATCGGAATCAGAACCTCGCGGGTGGTGATCGAGATTCCGAGCGAAGTGAATCGCGACTTGAGGTTGCTCAGGCACGTAATCGGAAACTATCGATCGCGTGGTTATCGCATTGCAGTGAATCACAGCGGCCCAAATGACGACGACATGGCGGAACTGGGGAGCCTGTACCCGGACGTCGTAAGGCTGAATGCTTCCACCCTGCTGCAACATGATGGAATAGATACGCTGCTGGACACAGCCCATCGCCTGGGAGCCGTCATCCTGGCAAGAGGTATCGAAACCAGGCAGCAGGTGATTGCTGCGGTTCGCTCAGGTGCGGATCTATTGCAAGGTCGTTTCCTTGGGGAACCGGCCCGCACGGTCGAAGTGGATGGGCCGGGCGCCGCCGCGAATGTGCATCAACCCGCAGGCGGCCGATCGATGAATCCAGATATAAATTTCAGTTGACCGGAGTGCAAGGTTGAGTACATTCAAACGACATAGCGTTCTGCCGGGGTTCAACCTGGCACTTGGATTTACCCTGGTTTATCTGAGCCTGATCGTGCTTATCCCTCTTTCGGCTGCATTCATCCGTACGTCTGCGCTCACATGGCCGGAATTCTGGGCCATGGTGACGACTCCGCGGGTAATGGCATCGTACCGATTGACGTTCGGTGCTTCATTTGCAGCGGCGCTGGTCAATGCTGTATTCGGTCTTCTGGTGGCGTGGATACTGGTACGCTATCGCTTTCCGGGCAAGAAACTGGTGGATGCGTTGGTAGATCTTCCGTTTGCGTTGCCGACGGCGGTGGCGGGCATTGTGCTGACTGCACTCTATTCGGGAAATGGCTGGATCGGCCAATATTTCGAACCGCTCGGGATCAAGATCGCTTTTACGCCAATGGGTATTTTCATCGCACTGACTTTTATCGGTTTGCCTTTTGTCGTAAGAACGGTACAGCCGGTACTCGAAGACATCGAATGGGAATTGGAGGAAGCGGCCGCTACGCTGGGTGCATCCCGGCTGCAAACTTTCGTGAAAGTCATTTTTCCCACGATTTTTCCTGCCCTGACAACCGGCTTTGCGCTCGCCTTCGCCCGCGCCATCGGTGAATACGGTTCGGTAATCTTTATTGCCGGCAATATGCCGATGATATCCGAGATCACGCCTCTCCTGATCGTTACCAAGCTTGAGCAATACGATTACGCGGGCGCCACGGCATTGGCGGTGGTCATGCTCGTCATTTCGTTTGTGATGCTGTTGATCATCAATCTGCTGCAATGGTGGAGCCGGCGCCGGAGCGCCGCCATATGAGGATGCGCCGATGAGTACTACTGTCCTTCCAATACCCGTCGGCAAACGTCGGGTGGTTACGGACGAGCCTGGCTGGGTACGCTGGGTCTTGATTGGACTGGCGCTCGCCTTCCTGGCGCTGTTCCTCTTCATACCATTGATCCTGGTCTTCTATGAGGCCCTGAAAAAAGGCGTGGATGTCTACGTGGCCGCCATCACGGAACCTGATGCAGTAGCGGCGATCCAACTTACCCTGACTGCGGCGGCGATCGCAGTGCCGCTCAACCTGATATTCGGCATAGCGGCCGCCTGGGCTATTGCCAAGTTCGAGTTCCGCGGCAAGAGCCTGCTGATAACGCTTATCGATTTGCCCTTCTCGGTTTCGCCAGTGGTGGCGGGGCTGATCTATGTGCTTATCTTCGGCCTGCAGGGTTGGCTGGGGCCATGGCTAGCCGAAAATGACATCAAGATAATTTTCGCGATACCCGGCATCGTCCTCGCCACTATCTTCGTAACTGTCCCCTTTATCGCACGTGAGCTGATCCCATTGATGCAGGCACAGGGTACCGAAGAGGAGGAGGCGGCGGTAGTACTGGGCGCCAACGGCTGGCAGATATTCTTCCGTGTCACGCTCCCGAACATCAAGTGGGGCCTGTTGTATGGCACCATCCTCTGCAATGCCCGGGCAATGGGCGAATTCGGCGCGGTATCCGTGGTATCCGGCCACATTCGCGGCAGTACCAATACCCTGCCGCTTCACGTCGAGATCCTCTACAACGAATACAACTTCGCCGCTGCCTTTGCGGTAGCGTCACTGCTGGCGTTGCTTGCATTGGTGACGCTCGCGCTGAAAGCGTTCGTCGAATCCAGAAACAAACAGCAGATGGAGAATGCCAATGAGCATCGAAGTACGTAACCTTTCCAAGCAATTTGGAAATTTTGCTGCGTTGCGAGACGTCAGCCTTGAGGTCCGCACGGGTGAATTGCTTGCATTGCTCGGACCGTCGGGCTCTGGAAAGACAACATTACTGCGTGTCATTGCCGGGTTGGAGGCTGCAGATGCCGGCCATGTGCTGTTCCAGGGCGAAGACGCAACCGGACAGCATGTGCGCGACCGCCAGGTAGGTTTCGTATTTCAGCACTATGCGCTGTTCCGGAATATGACCATCTTCGAGAACGTCGCATTCGGCTTGCGCGTACGTGCTAAAAACGTCCGCCCGACCAACACGGAGATCAACGACCGGGTGCATAATTTGCTGAAGCTGGTACAACTCGACTGGCTGGCGGACCGCCACCCACACCAGCTTTCGGGGGGCCAGCGCCAGCGCGTCGCCCTTGCGCGGGCGCTGGCGGTAGAACCTAAAGTGTTATTATTGGATGAGCCTTTTGGAGCACTCGACGCCAAGGTACGGAAAGAACTTCGCGCCTGGTTGCGAAGGCTACACGACGAAATGCATATCACCAGCGTGTTCGTTACCCATGATCAGGAGGAAGCGTTGGAAGTGGCTGACCGGATAGTGGTCATGAATGAGGGCCGTATCGAGCAGATCGGCACGCCGGACGAGGTGTATGAGCAGCCGGCAAGTCCATTCGTGTACGAATTCCTGGGCAAGGTGAATCTGTTCCATGGTCGGTTACACAAGGGGCGGGCGTGGATAGGCGGTATCGAGGTCGACGCGCCCAAACACATCGAGGCAGAGGAGCTCGCGGCGGTAGCTTACGTGCGTCCTCACGATATACATGTGGACCGAGCGGTTAACGGTAGCGGCGCGCTTGCGGCGCGCATCTCTCATATTCTCTCGGTCGGCCCCGTAGTGCGTCTTGAGCTGATCCGCGACGGCGACAGCAGCGGGGAACTGATACAGGTCGAAATCAGCAAGGAGCGTTTCCGCGAATTACAATTGATCCGGGGTGATCAGGTTTTCATCAAACCCGCCCGATTCGATCTCTTTCCGGCGCAGATACATTGAGACCGATGCCGGCTACTCAACGACTTCCAGAATACCCTCCATCCCGTGTTCCCTGTGGCTCTTGAAAAAGAGCAGCTTCTTTGGGCAATAGAAAGCATACCTGCCGGGCGCGCTTGGGGTGAAGGTGAATGTTTGGGACTCCCGGCTCAGGTCTGCATTGATCGAGATATTCGCTTCGGACGCCTTAAGCACCAGGCCATGGGGAACGATTCCCCGCTCCGCGCGAACCACAAACCTTACAGGTACGTTGACTTTGACGATGATGTGGCTGGGCCTGAAAAAATAGTCGCCCGCCAGCATATTCACCTGTTGCACGCCATCGACGCCAACTGCTGCCCGATAGGGTTCATTGCCCGACTGCGCGGCGGCACGTCCCGCTGCGAAGCAGAAGATCAACGTTAGCGTCAGGGATAAAAACCGCTGTGGTTTCATGATGAATCTCCTTACCATTCGCCCTGAAATCCAACCAGGTGCAGAATTGCCTTAGTCACCTCCGATTGGCGTCAGAGGGAAGTGAGCATGGACATCTAGCGCGATGCGTTCAATATTGAGGTACTTGAATATTTCCTGCAAGAACTACTCCTTCACTACGCGGTCGCCCGATTTTACGCCAATTCGTCTTCGCCTTCATCATGAGAGCTTCGTGGGGCTATGGCGCGCTCGCCTTGCTTGATAGCACCTTCTATCCGATTCGTTCCTTGGCTCATCGCTTCCCCCACGCTTCCGTCCCCCACATTTGGCTGCCCTCGTGCAGTTGCGCTTCGCTTCGTTCCCTGTGATCAACATACGACGGGACTTGCACCCGCAGGAGTGCGCCCATGCTGGGCACAAAAAAAAGCCCCGTTCCAAGAACGGGGCTTTTTATAAGGTGCCTGGCAGTGACCTACTTTCGCATGTGAAAACACACTATCATCGGCGCGACTTCGTTTCACGACCCTGTTCGAGATGGGAAGGGGTGGGTCCAAAGCGCTATGACCGCCAAGCGTAACTTTAATGACAAACGACGGAAGCCAATGACTACAAGTCCTGGGCGTCTATCGCAAGCCAATGATCTGGAAGAAGTAAATCTGGATTATTTTGTATCTCTGCAAACAATTTACCTGACACGAATATGTGAATTAAACGTCTATTCTTCACATTCCATGCCTTGCTTAAGGTTATAGGATCAAGCCTCACGGTCAATTAGTATCGGTTAGCTTAACACATTACTGCGCTTCCACACCCGACCTATCAACGTCGTGGTCTTCGACGAACCTTTAGGGGGGTTTTACCCCCGGGAAGTCTTATCTTGAGGCGAGTTTCCCGCTTAGATGCTTTCAGCGGTTATCTCTTCCGCACTTAGCTACCCGGCGATACGACTGGCGTCATAACCGGTACACCAGAGGTGCGTCCACTCCGGTCCTCTCGTACTAGGAGCAGGTCCCCTCAAACTTCCAACGCCCACGGCAGATAGGGACCAAACTGTCTCACGACGTTTTAAACCCAGCTCACGTACCACTTTAAATGGCGAACAGCCATACCCTTGGGACCGGCTACAGCCCCAGGATGTGATGAGCCGACATCGAGGTGCCAAACTCCCCCGTCGATATGAACTCTTGGGAGGAATCAGCCTGTTATCCCCGGCGTACCTTTTATCCGTTGAGCGATGGCCCTTCCATACAGAACCACCGGATCACTATGACCTGCTTTCGCATCTGCTCGACTTGTCAGTCTCGCAGTCAAGCACGCTTTTGCCATTGCACTATCAGCACGATTTCCGACCGTACCTAGCGTACCTTCGTACTCCTCCGTTACACTTTGGGAGGAGACCGCCCCAGTCAAACTGCCTACCATACACGGTCCCCGATCCAGATAATGGACCTAGGTTAGAACCTCAACAATACCAGGGTGGTATTTCAACGTCGGCTCCATGAACTCTAGCGAGCCCACTTCAACGCCTCCCACCTATCCTACACAGATATTGTCAAAGTCCAATGTAAAGCTACAGTAAAGGTGCACGGGGTCTTTCCGTCTAGCCGCGGGGAGATTGCATCTTCACAAACATTTCAACTTCGCTGAGTCTCAGGAGGAGACAGTGTGGCCATCGTTACGCCATTCGTGCAGGTCGGAACTTACCCGACAAGGAATTTCGCTACCTTAGGACCGTTATAGTTACGGCCGCCGTTTACCGGGGCTTCGATCAAGGGCTTGCACCCCATCAATTAACCTTCCGGCACCGGGCAGGCGTCACACTCTATACGTCCACTTTCGTGTTTGCAGAGTGCTGTGTTTTTATTAAACAGTCGCAGCCACCATTTCTTTGCAACCCCCATCCGCTTCACGCGCGAGGCGCTACACGTACCGGGGGCACACCTTATCCCGAAGTTACGGTGTCAATTTGCCGAGTTCCTTCTCCTGAGTTCTCTCAAGCGCCTTGGAATTTTCATCCCGCCCACCTGTGTCGGTTTTCGGTACGGTCTTCATTCAACTGAAGCTTAGTGGCTTTTCCTGGAAGCAGGGTATCACTCACTTGGCGCCCCGAAGGGCGTTTCGTTATCACGCCTCAACTAAGCCGCCCGGATTTGCCTGGGCGGCACGTCTACACGCTTCAACCGGGACGTCCAACACCCGGCCGAGCTAACCTTCTCCGTCCCCACATCGCATTGAATAAAGGTACTGGAATATTAAACAGTTTCCCATCAGCTACGCATTTCTGCCTCACCTTAGGGGCCGACTCACCCTGCGCCGATGAACGTTGCGCAGGAAACCTTGGGCTTACGGCGAGGGAGCTTTTCACTCCCTTTATCGCTACTCATGTCAGCATTCGCACTTCCGATACCTCCAGCAGCCTTCTCAAGCCACCTTCGCAGGCCTACGGAACGCTCTCCTACCATCTACACTTGCGTGTAAATCCCTAGCTTCGGTGCACAGTTTGAGCCCCGTTACATCTTCCGCGCAGGACGACTCGATCAGTGAGCTATTACGCTTTCTTTAAAGGATGGCTGCTTCTAAGCCAACCTCCTGACTGTTTTAGCCTTCCCACTTCGTTTACCACTTAACTGTGTCTTTGGGACCTTAGCTGAGGGTCTGGGTTGTTTCCCTTTCGACACCGGACGTTAGCACCCGATGTCTGACTCCCACGCTCGCACTCTTCGGTATTCGGAGTTTGCCATGGTTTGGTAGGCCTAAACGGCCCCCTAGCCATAACAGTGCTCTACCCCCGAAGGTGATACGTGAGGCACTACCTAAATAGTTTTCGGAGAGAACCAGCTATTTCCAGATTTGTTTAGCCTTTCACCCCTACCCACAGCTCATCCCCTAATTTTTCAACATTAGTGGGTTCGGACCTCCACGAGGTGTTACCCCCGCTTCATCCTGGCCATGAGTAGATCATCTGGTTTCGGGTCTACACCCAGCAACTAATCGCCCTATTAAGACTCGCTTTCGCTATGCCTCCCCTATTCGGTTAAGCTCGCTACTGAATGTAAGTCGCTGACCCATTATACAAAAGGTACGCAGTCACGGAACAAGTCCGCTCCCACTGTTTGTATGCATGCGGTTTCAGGATCTATTTCACTCCCCTCCCGGGGTTCTTTTCGCCTTTCCCTCACGGTACTGGTTCACTATCGGTCGATTACGAGTATTTAGCCTTGGAGGATGGTCCCCCCATATTCAGACAGGATTTCTCGTGTCCCGCCCTACTTGTCCCAATCCTAGTTCCACATCTAAACTTTCGCCTACGGGGCTATCACCCACTATGGCCCGACTTTCCAGACGGTTCGGCTAGTTCAAATGCTAAAGATTGGAGGCTCCTCCCATTTCGCTCGCCACTACTCTGGGAATCTCGGTTGATTTCTGTTCCTCTGGCTACTTAGATGTTTCAGTTCGCCAGGTTCGCCACGATTGACCTATATATTCAGCCAACGTTGACCCTTGCGGGCCGGGTTTCCCCATTCGGACATCTCCGGATCAATGCTTGTTTGCCAGCTCCCCGGAGCTTTTCGCAGGCTACCACGCCCTTCATCGCCTGTAATCGCCAAGGCATCCACCACATGCACTTATTCGCTTGATCCTATAACCTTAAGGGCTTCGGAAGCAATCGGAAGCCGGCCTGAGACCCGGAGTCTTCGTTTTATCTTCCAAACCTTCTGGTCATAGTTGTTTGCTCACATCGCATCCGACTAAAAACGCGATGAGTCGATACAATCTAACCCATTATTTCACATCCCCGGAGTACGTGATCCAATTAAGGACGCACGTATTCATTGAATATGAAATACTTTACTTCTTCCAAATTTTTAAAGAACGTCGAGAAACAGTTTTGTAAAGAATCAGGGAGTGATAATATAAACACCCGGATACTCTCTATTCTATTCCCGAAGTACAGCCGCTGGTAAAAACCAGAAGTAAACGTTATCGTTTACTTCTACTTTCTAACTGAATTCATGCAAATTCCGATTTCCGAATTGGTGGAGGTGAACGGGATCGAACCGATGACCCCCTGCTTGCAAAGCAGGTGCTCTCCCAACTGAGCTACACCCCCGTTAGTTGGTGGGTCTGGGTGGATTTGAACCACCGACCCCACGCTTATCAAGCGTGTGCTCTAACCAACTGAGCTACAGACCCCGAACAGAGCCTGGAAACAAAGAGATGGGCTTTTGTCGTATTAGCCTATGGCTCCTTAGCCCCCTAGCTTTGCTTTTTAGACAACCGATAGGTTGTGAGCGCTTGAAACAGGAATTTCTCTAGAAAGGAGGTGATCCAGCCGCAGGTTCCCCTACGGCTACCTTGTTACGACTTCACCCCAGTCATGAATCTCACCGTGGCAGGCGCCCTCCTTGCGGTTAGACTACCTGCTTCTGGTGGAACCCACTCCCATGGTGTGACGGGCGGTGTGTACAAGACCCGGGAACGTATTCACCGCGACATGCTGATCCGCGATTACTAGCGATTCCGACTTCACGGAGTCGAGTTGCAGACTCCGATCCGGACTACGACGCGCTTTCTGAGATTAGCTCCCCCTCGCGGGTTGGCAACCCTCTGTACGCGCCATTGTATTACGTGTGAAGCCCTACCCATAAGGGCCATGAGGACTTGACGTCATCCCCACCTTCCTCCGGTTTGTCACCGGCAGTCTCATTAAAGTGCCCAACTGAATGATGGCAATTAATGACAAGGGTTGCGCTCGTTGCGGGACTTAACCCAACATCTCACGACACGAGCTGACGACAGCCATGCAGCACCTGTGTTACCGTTCCCTTTCGGGCACATCCACCTCTCAGCGGACTTCGGTACATGTCAAGGGTAGGTAAGGTTTTTCGCGTTGCATCGAATTAATCCACATAATCCACCGCTTGTGCGGGTCCCCGTCAATTCCTTTGAGTTTTAATCTTGCGACCGTACTCCCCAGGCGGTCAACTTCACGCGTTAGCTGCGTTACCAAGCCCGTTAAGACCCGACAACTAGTTGACATCGTTTAGGGCGTGGACTACCAGGGTATCTAATCCTGTTTGCTCCCCACGCTTTCGTGCCTGAGCGTCAGTGTTAACCCAGGGGGCTGCCTTCGCCATCGGTGTTCCTCCACATCTCTACGCATTTCACTGCTACACGTGGAATTCCACCCCCCTCTGCTACACTCTAGCCTTGTAGTTTCAAACGCAGTTCCCAGGTTGAGCCCGGGGATTTCACATCTGACTTACAAAACCGCCTGCGCACGCTTTACGCCCAGTAATTCCGATTAACGCTCGCACCCTACGTATTACCGCGGCTGCTGGCACGTAGTTAGCCGGTGCTTCTTCTTCCGGTACCGTCAGTGATCACGGGTATTAACCGTGACCGTTTCGTTCCGGCTGAAAGAGCTTTACAACCCGAAGGCCTTCTTCACTCACGCGGCATGGCTGGATCAGGGTTTCCCCCATTGTCCAAAATTCCCCACTGCTGCCTCCCGTAGGAGTCTGGGCCGTGTCTCAGTCCCAGTGTGGCTGGTCGTCCTCTCAGACCAGCTACTGATCGAAGCCTTGGTAAGCCTTTACCTCACCAACTAGCTAATCAGACATCGGCCGCTCCAAAAGCGCAAGGTCTTGCGATCCCCTGCTTTTCTCCGTAGAGATTATGCGGTATTAGCACACCTTTCGGTGCGTTATCCCCCACTTGAAGATACGTTCCGATGCATTACTCACCCGTTCGCCACTCGCCACCAGGGTTGCCCCCGTGCTGCCGTTCGACTTGCATGTGTAAAGCATGCCGCCAGCGTTCAATCTGAGCCAGGATCAAACTCTTCAGTTTAATACTGGTAAAACTCTCGCTTGACGTATTTCATGATTCCAGTTTCTATTCCGGGTTAACCAGAATATTCGCCGGAATCTTATTACATTGTGCGAGCACTTTGAATCTTGATTTTCCGGTCATATTCGCCTTGAAAGACGAATATGACCAGATGTCCCGATTCAAGCGCCCACACCTATCGGCTGTAAATTTTTAAAGAGCGGTCTGTTTAGCGAACTTAAAGCTTCACAGGGAAAGGCGGCATTATACGGATACTAAAAGCAGAGTCAAGGGTTTATTTCAAACTTCTTTATTCTGCTAAGAGGAGATCGTTACCCTGGCGAATTTTCGCTTGCCTACTTGCACTACTGCGCTTTCACCACGACTCAACTTGATGGTCTTGTCGCTGACTTTTTCGCCATTCAATCTTACGCCACCTTGTTCGATCAGGCGTAGCGCTTCTGTGGTACTGGCGGTTAGTCCGGCTTGCTTGAGCAACTGTGTAATCGGCAACCCTTCAGCGTCAGTATACAACATCTTCTGAGGCATGTCATCCGGCAATGCACCGCGCGTAAACCGCGCCTCGAAGTCGGCCAATGCCGATTCCGCGTCTTGTTTGCTGTGGAAGCGGGTAACGAGCTCTTGCGCAAACATCACTTTGATATCGCGCGGGTTGCGGCCGCTTCTCACTTCCTGCTGCCGCTGGCGAATGGTACTGACCGGCTCAAATGATAATAGCTCGATATATCGCCACATCAGCTCATCGGAAATCGACATGAGCTTGCCGAACATATCGGTGGGGTTCTCGGTAATGCCGATATAGTTGCCGGCTGATTTGGACATTTTGTTGATGCCGTCCAACCCTTCGAGAAGCGGCATGGTGATAATACACTGCGGTAATTGTCCGAAGTGCTTCTGCAATTCCCGGCCCATCAGCAAATTGAATTTCTGATCGGTGCCGCCCAGTTCGATGTCTGCCCCAAGCGCAACCGAATCGTAGCCCTGAATCAATGGATACAAAAATTCGTGAATAGCGATGGCCTTATTACTTCGATAGCGTTTGCCGAAATCCTCACGCTCCAGCATGCGTGCAACAGTATGTGTCGCCGCCAGTTTGATCAGATCGGCGGCATTGAGCGTATCCATCCAGCTGGAATTGAATACCACCTCGGTCTGCTCGGGCCTGAGTATGCGAAAGACTTGATCCTGATAGGATTTGGCATTCTCGGCCACTTGCTCGCGAGAAAGAACGGGGCGCGTCATATTCTTGCCGGTGGGATCACCGATCATGCCGGTAAAATCACCAATCAGGAATAGGGCATGGTGCCCTAAATCCTGTAGATGGCGAATTTTGTTGAGCAGAACGGTATGACCCAGGTGCAGGTCCGGCGCTGTGGGATCAAACCCGGCCTTGACCCTGAGGGGGCGATTTAAAGCAAGCTTTTGCTCTAGTTCGTCTCCCGGCAGAATCTCGGTGCTACCACGCTTGATGATTTCCAGCTGTTCTGAAATTTGTGTTGTCACAGGAACGCCGGAAGTATATTACCTACAATTATCCGCTGCAAAGCCCCAATTGATCAGCTTATCCAGCACGGCATTAACATAATCCACGCGACGATTCTGATAATCAAGATAGTAGGCGTGTTCCCACACGTCAATCGTCAATATGGGCTTTATTCCCTTGGTCAATGGCAGATCCGCATTGCCGGTCTTGCTGACCAGGAGTTTATCGCCATCCTGTACCAGCCATGCCCAGCCGCTGCCAAACTGGGTTGTCGCCGCAGTCAGCAGTTCTTTCTTGCAAGCTTCGACGCTACCAAAAGATGCATCGATTTTTTGCTTCAACGCTGCCGGAGGCACACCGCCGCCTTTGGGCGTCAGGGAATTCCAGTAAAAAGTATGATTCCAGACCTGTGCTGCGTTATTGAAAATTCCGGCTTTGTCGGCCTTGCCTGCCACCGACGCAATAATCTCCTCCAAGGATAAATCCTCGAGCTCGGTCCCGGCTATCAGCTTGTTGAGGTTATCGACATAAGTCTTGTGATGCTTGCCATAGTGAAAACTCAGCGTATTTGCGGAAATGACGGGATCCAGCGCATTATCCGGATAGGGTAAAGGCGGCAGAACATGCGGCGCCCTTTCGGTCTTTTGGTTGCTCATGATTTTTGCTCCTTGTGTGGTGACATAAAAACCGATCCGTTCCCCTTTACGAAATACCGGGTGGTAAATTATTTCCGGGGAAATGAATAAAACCGATTGATACGCTATTACCAAGATGACCTGAGAACAACGCGTTCTGATTCAGTTCGCGGGACCATTATGGACAATGGCCGATCGAAAAGGGAATCGAGGTTGGCTTCGGTATAGCTGGATCAGGCGGTAACACTTATAGGCAGTATATCCGAAATAAGCGGAACATAGCTCGCTGCTGTTCGACAGCATACGGAGCTGAGGCGTCAGCAGATCAGTCCGCCGTCTCATTTTCCGGTCTTCTAACTTGATCACTGGCATCTTGCAGAGAGCAGGTAGAGATCTAATGCTTCATTCAGGTATTACTGTCCAAATCCGTCGATGGCCAGACGCGGGAATCAAATAGCGGGTGAAGCCAGCCGAAATCACGTCATGAACGCAACCGGGGATATGTGGTGAAAGACTTGGGAAGGTGAATCATTCAGAGAGAGATCGAGCCAGGAATTGAAAGGCCCGAGCCTGGATGATGAGAAATTTCAATCAATGCGCGAGGTGAAAACCGTCCGGAAATCACCCCGCAATGAGCAGATGGTTGCAATTACCTCACCTGTGTTGGAATGCGCCAAAAACCCGTTGCCTATCGGGCGCTATGCACCTTGGAGTTCAACCAGTTGCCTGTCGGGATAGCGCTCTATCTGATATCTCAGCCACAGCCTGCCACCGATATGCAATGCCAGCATATCGGCGTTGAACTGCAGATCCCGGTTTTCCATCTCACTGGTGGTTTCGCGAAAAAGTTGAAGCCACCGCTCAAATAATTCGGCAGTCAGGCCGGGCAGAGCCACGTGCTTGGGCATGGGGGCACCGCGAAAATGGCTCGTTCCGCGCAGCTTCATCGACCAGAAATTGATCATCTGCACAAAATGTGCATCCCAGTTGGTAACATGCGCTTCGAAAATCGGGCCCAGTAACGGGTCTTTTCTGGCTCTTCCGTAAAAGGCATGAACCAGCCGAGAAATTTCCTCTTCGGTACACAAGTCAGGATAGGGTGCTATAAACTCTGGTTGTGGCGTAGTCATAGTAGTCAGAAAATAATAAATATCATTACCGCAGCTATATGGCGGGGTCGCTGGCTTAGGGTTCCCAGGTAAAAACGGGCGCGAGGATTGAAAATTGCAATTTCGTACTTTAGGCAACATTCTATGTGACAAGTTTGCCTGAGTAAAGAGTCAATGCGGGTTTACCACATCTTCAAAATGATTCCGGTCCGTTTAATATCAAAAGAATACCCGAACTGGAAGAATTTAAATCTAGAACACGCCATCCCTGGATACCCCATCGCACCTTAGCATTACCCGCAATGTTTGCAGTGCTTCCAGCTGAATCTGGCGCACGCGTTCCCGTGTGAGATCGAGATTCGTCGCCAATTGCTCCAGTGTCTGGATTTCGTATCCATTAAGGCCGTAGCGCTTTTCAATGATGAGCCGTTGCTTATCATTCAACCGGTTAAGCCATTCCTGAATGCGACATTTGATCTCAGACTGTTCCACCATATGGTCGGGGCCGGGATTGTTATCGTCGGCGATCGCATCACCAATGGATAATAATGGATCGACATCAAGCGGCGCATCCAATGACATCATGCTCATGTTCAAGGACAACATTCTTTGCACTTCCTTGACGGGACGTCCGAGTAAATGCGCTACATCCTCCGGTTTGGGCTCCTTTCCCGTATGCGCTTCCAGATGACGGGCGGCGTGTAAAATGATATTCAAGTCTTTGATGACGTGCACCGGCAAACGGATGGTTCGCGACTGATTCATGATGCACCGTTCGATGTTCTGCCGTATCCACCAGGTGGCGTACGTCGAAAAACGAAATCCACGCTCCGGATCGAACTTGTCCAGTGCATGCATCATGCCCATATTTCCTTCTTCGATCAGGTCCAGTAATGCGACGCCATGTTTGGTATAGTGTTTTGCGATATTGACCACCAAACGCAGGTTGCACTCAATCATTTTCTGACGCGCATCAAAATCATTCTGCCGGACCAGGCGTGTCAATTTCGCCTCTTCCTTCGCACTCAACAGCGCATTGTGCCCGATATCATTGAAGTAGATCTGGGTGACATCAGTCAGGAGGAAGTCGCTTGGAGGTTCGGCGCTCGCGCTGGCGGGCGCTTCGGAAATTTCAAGAATATCATCGGGATCCACAGGATCCATCTTGTCAAAGGATTCCTCGTCCTCGGTATACTGTAGCTGATTCATCATGGGCTCATCCTGATATTCCGGGTAAATGTTTCAAGGGGTCAACCGGTTTTCCATTCTTGCGAATTTCAAAATGAAGTTTTACCAGACTTGCGTCGGTATTTCCCATCTCGGCGATCTTCTGGCCTTTTACTACTGTTTGTCCTTCTTTCACCAGAATCTTGCTGTTGTGAGCATAGGCGCTGAGGTAAGTATTGTTATGCTTGATAATGATAAGCTTGCCGTAACCGCGCAGTCCGGCACCGCTATAGACCACCTTGCCATTGGCGGATGCGGCTACTGCCTGGCCGGCATTACCTGAAATATCGATCCCTTTCGAACTTTCCGAGAAAACGCCCAATATTTTGCCCCTGGTTGGCCAGATCCAGTCGACGCGATCGCCGTCATTGGGATCTTCTGCTGCTGGAGGTATTGGATTAATTTCGGTACCGGTATTCTTCTCGGTCATCGGGTCGACTTTTACCGGCACCACCAAGGGGGGTGCGCCCGGTAAGCCTTTCAATTGTGCGACGGCCTGATCCGAATAAGGTAGTTTGAACCCCCTGGGTTCTGTTTTCAGCTTATCCGTGCTGGCCTGGGGCTTTGCTCCGTTTGGGGAGACGATGACAGGTGTGGTTACGACCGGGGATGGCAGCGTCGTTTCCCGGATGGGAAATAACGATGGCTGTGCCAGCAGGGAAGGCGAGGATAAGTAAAGTTGCTGTCCGACATGAATGGCGCCCGGATCCGAAATATTATTCCACTCCGCCAAACTCTTCTGATCGATGCCATGGCTGAGCGCGATGCTGTACAGCGTGTCACCTTTTTTTATGATGTATGCATCAGGTCGCCGGGTGGATACCTCGGAACCGGCATTTTCCGGCTCTACCGTCGCGCGATCGACTACCGGCGCGCGATTAGGCGTAGATTCACAACCCGTAACCAGAAGGCATAACACGAGAAGCGGGCAATAGGCTGAAGAAAAAAAACTGCTCATACGAAATGAACGACGCCCCCTGAAAAATTCGCGGCACAATGCATCACTGCTCAAATACTTCTGCCTGATCCTCGCACGCCTCATTCCCGTCTCTTATTTTGCATCGTTTAACGTTTCCAGATTCCGGGTACTATCGGAACAAACCTGACCTCGTCAAGCATTGTCTCAGTATAACCCTGCAAATTACGTTCGATAACGCACAGATACTGGTCCTGGCTTCCCTTGGGAAAAACTATCCTGCCGCGAATCGCCAGCTGTTCAAGTAATGTTGCTGGAATATGTGTAGCCGCGGCGGTAAAGATAATGCCATCGAACGGTGCGGACTCGGGCAACCCGAGCAACCCGTCAGCATGCTTCAGACGGACATTGTTGAGGCGCAGTTGTCGCAAACGAGTGCGGGTGCGGGTAAGCAAGGGCCCGACTCTCTCGATCGAATAAACCTCCCGCACAAACTGCGCCAGTACAGCGGTCTGGTAGCCGCAGCCCGAACCGATCTCAAGCACCTTGTCTAGGCCTGAACCCGCGCGCAGCAGCTCACTCATACGCGCCACGGTAAATGGACTCGAAATGGTCTGACCGAAATTGATAGGCAATGCCACGTCGTCATAAGCACGGTTTGCCAGGATTTCCTCGACGAAGATGTGCCGGGGAACGACGCTCATTGCCGCCAGCACCACTTCATCAACGATGCCCCGCGCGCGCAGACGCTCGATCATGCGCGCACGGGTACGCGCCGACGTCATGCCGATACCGGAGTAGTGGGTGTTCAAATTAGCGATACCTTGAACAGGTGGTGTTCAACCATGCACAATAACCGAAATGCTGTGCTGCTATTTCAACCACTCTTTTACGGCATCCAACTGCCCATATCGTGTCAAGTCAATTTGCAGCGGGGTCACCGATACACGGTTACGCTGAATGGCAAGAAAATCCGTGCCCTCTCCCGCATCCTGAGCAGGCCCGGCTGCGCCTACCCAGTAAACGGTATTCCCGCGCGGGCTCCGCGATTTGACCACGGGCTCCGCCTTATGCCGACGGCCAAGCCGGGTAACCTCCATGCCTTGCAATTCGTCGTACGGGATGTCGGGCACATTGATGTTCAGCAATACCGTCCCGTGAAGCTTGTCGTTTTGGAAACGTTGCACTATTTCAGTCGCTATACGTGCCGCGGTGGAGAAATTACCGGTGGAAAAGCTGGCAAGAGAGACGGCAATAGAAGGGATGCCCAGCAGGAAACCCTCCGTCGCAGCAGCTACGGTACCGGAATAAATCGTGTCGTCACCCATGTTGGCGCCATCATTTATCCCGGACACCACCATATCCGGCAATGTGTCGAGCATACCGGTGACAGCCAGGTGCACGCAATCCGTGGGCGTGCCATTGACATAAAAGAATCCATTATGGGATTTGCGGAGACTCAGGGGCCGATCGAGCGTAAGAGAGTTGCTGGCGCCACTCCGGTCGCGTTCCGGCGCAACCACGATGATATCTGCAATAACGGAAAGCGCTTCGGCGAGACAGGCGAGACCTGGCGCAAAATACCCATCGTCGTTACTGAGCAATATGCGCATTCGAACAGTTACCCAAGTAATTTTTTTGCCTAGCAGCCTGTCGGATTTAAAGGAAATCGGCTGCAAAAGCGTCTGGGCGGTTCATATTTCGCCGCTTTTTCGACCAATAGAATAACTATTGGCCTTCAAAATCCGCAAAATCTGCCCTCACCCAGTCCCTTTTTCGCTGCGATTCTTCAAGCCCGACAGGCTGCCAGCGGGAGAAAAACATTCGCAAGCGGTGCTGATAAACCCGCAATATGCGACAGAATCAATCAACCCGTAAGCTTGATTGGTCGGGGCGAGAGGATTTGAACCTCCGACCACTTGCACCCCATGCAAGTACGCTACCAGGCTGCGCTACGCCCCGAACATGGAATTATAACAACAAGCCAAGAGGTTAGGAACCTTAGAAATTGCTATTGCTGCTTTATGACCCGTAGAGCGAGAGCGGGACCACAGAAAATGGATCAAGATTGAAGTAATGACACGACACTTTTGATTTCATCTCTCAATAGCGCCAGATCGACTGATGAGGGATGTGGGGCAATCGAATCGGAAACAGGAAGAGCTGCCTCGGCCATACCCAGCCCCAAACGGCTGCGAGCGCCATGAATGGTGAAACCGTGTTCGTAGAGCAACTCCCGGATGCGACGAATCAGCAGTACTTCATGGTGCTGATAATAGCGGCGGTTGCCACGCCGCTTGACGGGCTTCAACTGTGTAAATTCCTGTTCCCAATACCGCAACACATGTGGCTTAACGCCACATAACTCGCTGACTTCGCCAATAGTGAAGTAACGCTTCGTCGGAATGGGCGGCAGAGCGTTGCTAGGTGTTACGTTTTCCATCGTGATTTTCTTCCACCATTGCCTTCAATTTCTGACTGGCGTGAAAAGTGACTACTCTTCTGGCAGTAATGGGAATCTCTTCTCCTGTCTTGGGGTTGCGGCCAGGACGTTGCGGCTTGTCGCGCAGCTGGAAATTGCCGAAGCCGGAAAGCTTGACGCCATCGCCATTTTGCAGGGCAACGCGAACCTCCTCGTAAAAGGATTCCACCATGTCTTTGGCTTCGCGCTTGTTGAGCCCGACTTTTTCAAAAAGCAAATCCGCCAGCTCGGCCTTTGTTAAGGTCATAGTCTCCCTCACCTGTTTAGTTACTTTCAAACCTGGTAGCCTCTGAATAATTTCCGGGGAGCATTCAGTGGCCGCTGAGTTGGCAAAACGAAATATCACAAGACGCCGTGGTTACCTGGGCCTATGGCCTGCAAACATAATACGGGTATTCGATCCACTGGCGCAGGCATCCGACGGTTTGGCACCCTATGGGGTGGCGAAGCCGAATCATTCGCGCTCCGCCTCCGGCCATCGTCTCCCTATCTTGGGATCTCTACGAATCCGGTGCCACTGCGAATCACTATCGGTTCGCACAGTAGCCCCTGGTCATTACTCTGCTTTAATCAGCTGCGGAGTTTTGCCCCGAACTGATTCTGCAAAACATTTATCAACTGTGCGACAACCCGATCTGCTTCCGCATCGGTTAACGTTTTTTGAGTATCTTGTAATAACATACGGAATGCAAGACTTTTTTTGCCGTTTTCCATACCTTTGCCATGATACACATCAAACAGGGAAATTTCCGAAATAACGGGCAGTTTCTCGGCGTGCATGCAGTCCAGCATTGCCTGAACGCGAACATCTTCCGGCACCACTACGGCGATATCCCGCCGTATGGGTGGATATTTTGAAATCTCCGCCGCTTTCGGCAGGGTTCGTGCCATGACGCTTGCCACCTCCAGTTCGAACAGCACAACCGGTTTGGGCAAGCCAAACTTTTGTTGCCAGCGAGGGTGAAGCTCCCCCAGATAGCCGGCGATTTTGCCACCCAGGCGGATCAGAGCCGATTTCCCGGGATGCAACGCCGGGTGAGGCGCCGCTTCGACTTCAACTGCTGCTGGACAAAACAGCACTTCGATATCTGCTTTTACATCATAAAAATCCACCGTGCGCGCCCGCTCGCCCCACTGCTCAGTCAATGCATCCCCGTAGCAAAGGCCGGCTAATTTTTCACGTTGCGCGTAAGTGTCTCCACTTTTTTCGAAACAATCTCCAATTTCAAACAGACGTATTCTGGGCTGCTTGCGGTTGAGGTTGAATTGCAGGTTCGATACCAGGCCGCCGATCAGGCTGCTGCGCATTACCGCTAACTGATTGGACAGGGGGTTTTTCAGTGCTACCGGTGCGTTGTTGCCCGCCAGCTCCAATTCCCAGGAGGCATCTACGAAAGCATAGTTGATGACTTCCTGGTAATCCCGTCCTGTCATGATTTCCCTCAACTGTGCGAGGGGCTTCAATGTTTCAGGCGCAGGCAGCATGCCCAGCTTCATCTGGGGCAGGGTAGCGGGTATATGATTGTAACCGTGTATGCGCGCCAGTTCCTCGATCAGGTCTTCCTCGATGGCAAGATCGAAGCGGTATGTCGGCGGCGTAACCAGGAAGACATCCCCCACCACGGAAAAGCCGAATTGCAGGCGGCGGAATAATTCGGCAATCCTGGCTTCACCAAGATCGATGCCCAGAACCCTCCGGGTCCGTTCCACACGAAGGCGGATGGGATCGCGTTGCGGCAACTTGCCCCTGATCTCGGTAATCGGCCCGGCCCCACCGCCGCAAATATCCAGGATCAAACCCGTTGCGCGCTCCATGGCGTCACGTGTCGCGCCAAAATCCACGCCCCGCTCGAAGCGATACGCTGAATCCGAACTAAACCCGAGGGAAAATGATTTGCCGGAGATCACCTCAGGACTGAAGAAAGCGCTCTCCAGAAATATATCGGTTGCCCCTTGAACCACCCCACTCTCATTCCCGCCCATGATACCGGCGAGCGCCAACGGCTTGACCTCATCCGCTATGACCAGCATGCCGGGCTGCAGCACAAGGTCTTCTCCATTCAATAATTGGAGCCTTTCGCCGGGCTTGGCATAGCGCACATGAATCGAACCCGTCAGGGCACCTGCAATCTTTGCGAGATCGAAAGCATGGAGGGGCTGACCAGTCTCCAGCATTACGTAATTCGTTATGTCAACCACAGCGTTGATCGAACGCAAACCGCTACGTTCCAGACGACGGATTATCCACTGAGGGGTGGTAATATCAAGGGAAACGCCACGTACCACCCTGCCACAGTAAAGCGGGCAAGCGTCCGGCGCATCGACTTGTATCACCAGGGTGTCATCCAACTGGCTTGCAATCGACTTGATCGTTAACGGCTTGAGATCTTCGGATGTAATCGCGGCCACTTCCCGCGCTATGCCGAATAACCCAAGACAATCGCCGCGATTGGGCGTCAGCTTGAGCGTAAGGAGGTTATCCTCGAGTTCGTAATAATGTCGAAAATCCTCACCGGTTGGTGCACTCTCCGAAAGCAGCAATAAACCGGCCGCGACTTCTTCCAGACCCAGTTCCCTGGCTGAACATAACATCCCGGCGGATTCAATTCCACGTATCCTCGTCCGTTTAATGGTGAGACCCGGCAGTTCCGCTCCTTCCAGTGCACATGGCACCTTCACGCCGGCACGAACATTTGCCGCACCACAGACAATCTGGAGCGGCTCACCAGCCTCCGCCATACCCGCATTGACCTTGCAAACATAAAGGTGGTCGGCGTCCGGATGCTTGTGCACGGACAGTACTTCGGCCACCACTACCTTGCTGAAGGCCGGCGCGACCGGCTCGATAGCCTCAACTTCCAGGCCGGCCATGGTTAGCGCCTGAGCAAGGTTGCCCGTCGATAACAGCGGGTCAACAAGAGTGCGCAGCCAATTTTCTGAAAATTTCATTTGAATTTATTTTTCTTTGCGGGAGAGACGGACCGAGTGTACTTAAGGGGCCTTTCAAGGATCATGAGATGTGTTTGGCGATTACCGCTTATCCACTGCTCGCCGAGTCACACGTGCGCTCCAGGTTCGCGTAACCTCGCCGCTCTTCAGTATATTCGCAAGAAGTATCCGCGCTACCCAGGCATGCTTGCGTCCTTGCCTCTCCAGATATTTCTGGATTTACCAATTGAGTGGCGAATGCAACATGCTGTTTCCGGTAATCCCGTTAGTCTTTTAACCCGGATGTTTCATAAATTCGCGTGATGATTGCGCAGGATTTTGTTTTGTAGGGAGATTTTGTGAAAGAGTGGCGTAGTTATTCATACGCCCGACTGAACGAAATTTTCATACGAAACAAAAGACCAGCAAGGGCGCGCGTCAATTTATGAAACATCCGGGTTAGTTAAACTGCTTCAGAAATCGTAAATCATTTTCAAAAAACAACCGCAAATCGCTTACGCCGTACCGCAGCATCGCCAACCGCTCGACCCCCAGCCCAAACGCGAAACCAATATATTTTTCGCTGTTTATGCCAACATGCTTGAGAACGTTAGGATGCACCATTCCGCACCCCAGCACTTCCAGCCATCCGGTATAACTGCATATGCGGCAACCGTTTTCGCACTTCACGCAACGGATATCCATCTCAGCGGAAGGCTCGGTAAACGGAAAAAAAGAAGCACGGAAGCGCACCGGCAAATCGTCCCGCTCGAAAAATTGCTGCATGAAATCGGCCAGGACACCTTTTAACGCCGAAAAATTGGCATTTTCATCCACCCAAAGACCTTCTACCTGATGAAACATGGGCGTATGGGTTAAATCAGAGTCGCAACGGTATACTCTTCCTGGCGCAATCACCTTTAAGGGCGGCTGGTTTTTCTCCATATAGCGGATTTGGACCGGCGAGGTATGTGTACGCAGCAAATGCCTGCCGGCCTCGTCATCGACGTAAAAGGTATCGTGCATGGCGCGTGCCGGATGATTCTCCGGAATATTGAGCGCGGTGAAATTGTAGAAATCGGTTTCGATCTCGGGACCGGTGGCTACAGTAAACCCGATTGAATGGAATAGTGACTGGATGCGTTCCAGGGTCCGCGTTATTGGATGCAGTCCCCCCATTCCCAAGCCGCGTCCCGGCAGCGTCACATCCAACGCTTCTTCAAGCAACTGTATCTCCAGTTTTTTTTCCTGGATCGCATCCCTGCGGAAATCAAGGGCCGCTTCCAAGGTTTCCTTCGCCTGGTTTATGCGATGTCCGACGGCGGGACGCTCTTCCGGCGGGAGCTTGCCCAATCCCTTCAGTAATTCCGTCAGTCGGCCGTGCCGGCCTAAATAGCGCGCCTTGGCTTGCTCCAGCTCGGCAATTTCATCCGTACCATTGAACAGGTCAATGGCTTCACTGATAAGGTGATCCAGATTAGTCATACACAAACGAAAATAGGATGGATACCGGATCTTCTACAAGAAAAAAGGAGGCAAGGCGTCTCTGCCTTTAGCCTCCTCGCAGCGATTTTTTTGCTACTACTGCTATACAGCCAGGCTGGCTTTGGCCTGCTCGACTATTTTCGCAAAAGCCGGCTTATCAAATACAGCAATATCAGCCAGAACCTTGCGGTCCACTTCAATCGCGGCTTTCCTCAAACCGTTCATGAAAACGCTGTAGGGTAACCCGCATTCCCGCGCAGCGGCGTTGATACGAGCAATCCACAAAGCCCGAAACTGACGTTTCTTCTGGCGGCGGTCGCGGTATGCATATTGCCCCGCTTTCATTACCGCTTCCTTGGCAATACGATAAACGTTCTTGCGGCGGCCGCGATAGCCTTTCGCCAGATCCAGTACTTTTTTGTGACGGGCGTGAGCCGTTACACCACGTTTTACTCTTGGCATCTCGATCTCTCCTAGGCGTAAGGCAGCATGGCGCGCACAGACGGCACATCACTGCAATGAATGCCTACGGTTCCCCGTAACTGGCGCTTGTTCTTCGTGCTTTTCTTGGTAAGAATATGGCGTTTGAACGCCTGTGCGCGCTTGACGCTGCCGCCTGCTCGCACCGTGAAGCGCTTTGCAGCCCCACTCTTTGTTTTCATCTTTGGCATTGCATTACTCCTGCTTTAACATGACGCCGGGTGTTTCCTGACCGGAACACTTTAAACCCGGAGATCACTTGTTTTTCGAATCGAAATTCACACCAGTGCCCGCTTTCGCATTATCCGATTCACGCTTGAATAAACGGTCCCGCTACTCCCTCTCCAACTTCCAGCTTCTGCGCGATGGTCGGGTAAGTTTACGTCCCTAATCGCGGGCTACATCAGGTTCCGTAACCCCCTTCGACTTCGCTTCCTTTGGTTTGACTGCTACTTCTTTCTTTCGCGGAGATAGCACCATCACCATTTGTCGTCCTTCCATCCGGGGAAACTGCTCAACCACCGCATGCGGCTCCAGATCATCTCTGACGCGTTCAAGCAGACGCACACCAAATTCCTGATGTGCCATTTCACGTCCGCGAAACCGCAACGTGATCTTGGCTTTATCACCTTCTTCAAGAAAACTGATCAGGTTACGCAGCTTGATGTTGTAATCGCCATCGTCCGTGTTAGGCCGGAACTTGACTTCCTTGATCTGGATCTGCTTCTGTTTGAGCTTGGCTTCGTGTTTTTTCTTGCTCTCCTGATAACGAAACTTGCCATAATCCATCAGCCGGCACACGGGGGGTCGAGCCGTGGGGGCGATTTCAACCAAATCGACCTCGGCTTCCTCTGCCAAAGTGTTGGCAGCCGCCAGCGCGACTATGCCTATTTGCTCTCCATCTACACCAATCAAGCGCACCTCGGGCGCATTAATCTCCTGATTGATACGGGCTGCTTTTTCTTGAACTATAGTAATTCCCCAAATATGTTAATAAATTAAACCTCGCCCGCTCTCAGACATATCTCTGCTTTGAGCCGTTCTATCAGCATCGGCAAAGACATCTGACCGAGATCGGAGCCTACCCGGGTTCGTACTGAAACCGTTTGCGCGGCTACTTCCTTCTCCCCCACGATGATCTGGTAGGGTAGCTTTTGTAAACTATGTTCCCGTATTTTATAAGTTATTTTCTCATTTCTCAAGTCCGCGCACGCCCGTATGCCGTTATGCTTGAGCTCTTCGGCTACTTTCCGGGCGTATTCTGCCTGTCCCTGAGAAATATTCAATACTACCGCTTGGTCCGGGGCAAGCCAAAGCGGCAAGGCGCCCGCATAGTTTTCCAGGATAATGCCAATAAAGCGCTCCAATGACCCGAGAATCGCCCGATGCAGCATGACTGGCACCCGACGGGAATTATCCTCGGCCACAAATTCGGCATCTAATCGCTCCGGCATGGAAAAGTCAAGCTGGAGAGTACCACACTGCCACAAACGGCCAATGCTGTCCTTGAGCGAAAACTCGATTTTTGGTCCATAGAAAGCGCCTTCGCCCGGCTGCAACTCCCATATGAGCTTCTTATGATCCAATGCGGCTTGTAATGCGGCTTCTGCCTTATCCCACTGCGCCTCCGAACCCACGCGTTTTTGAGGGCGGGTTGAAAGCTTCACCAGTATCTCATCAAAGCCGAAATCGGTATAAACCTTCTGCAACAGATCAATAAATTGTATCACCTCACCCTGTACCTGGGCCTCGGTGCAAAAAATGTGCGCATCGTCCTGAGTAAATGCCCGCACTCGCATGATGCCATGCAAAGCGCCGGATGGCTCATTACGGTGACACGAACCGAATTCGGCCAGGCGCAACGGCAAATCCCGATAGCTTTTCAGTCCCTGCTTGAACACTTGGACATGACCAGGACAGTTCATGGGCTTGACCGAAAATTCACGCTCTTCCGATTGAGTGATAAACATGTTTTCGCGGAAATTTTCCCAGTGCCCTGACCGCTCCCATAGACCTTTATCCAGTACCGAGGGTGTGCGAATTTCGAGGTAACCGTTATTGCGGAATATTTCCCGCATGTACTGCTCTATCTCCTGCCATATGATCCAGCCCCTGGGATGCCAGAATACCATACCCGGCGCTTCTTCCTGAATATGAAACAAATCCAGTTGCTTGCCGAGTTTACGGTGATCACGCTTTTCCGCTTCCTCAAGGCGACGCAGATAGGTGTCCTGATCTTCCTTTTTGGCCCAGGCGGTGCCGTAAATTCGCTGTAACATCTCATTGCGCGAGTCGCCGCGCCAATAGGCTCCCGCAAGCTTCATCAGCTTGAAAACCTTGAGCCTGGATGTGGCAGGCACATGCGGCCCCCGGCATAAATCGGTAAAATTTCCCTGGGAATAGAGCGAAACTTCCTCATTGCCGGGAATGCTCTCGATGATCTGCGCCTTGTAGTGCTCGCCCTGGTTCTTGAAAAAATTGATTGCCTGGGAACGCTCCCAAACTTTGCGCTCGACTTTCAGGTTGCGTGCGCTGATTTCACCCATACGTTTTTCAATTGCAGCCAGATCATCCGGTGTGAATGGACGATGAAAGGAAAAATCATAATAAAAGCCATCCTCTATCACGGGCCCAATGGTTACCTGTGCTTCCGGAAACAGCTCTTTCACTGCATGTGCCAGCAGATGGGCGCTGGAATGACGGATGATTTCCAGCCCTTCCGCGTCCTTTTCGGTAACGATCGTCAAGTCGCTGTCAGTTTCGATGGCGCTGGATATATCCACCAGCTTGCCATTCACTTTGCCGGCCAGCGCGGCTCGAGCCAGTCCTGCGCCAATCGACGCTGCGACGTCGCCTACCGTCACCGGGTGTTCATACCTGCGCTCAGACCCGTCCGGTAAACGAATGACAGTCACGACTTATTCCTTTTTTAAAGATATGAAAGTAAAGAAACGACGGAAATTTTACAGTGATCATGGTTCATTCACTACTCACGACTGCAATAACCTATTTTCCCATAGATTTGCGTCCGTGCCCAATCCTGCCTCATCCAATAAAACAGAGTCATAACGAGCAGAATAAGCGGCTTTAGTCCTGGATGCGGAGCAGTTTCCGTAGAGGGAACTGCTCCGGCCCTGAAAACCCGGGAAAAACTGAAAAAGGAAGAAAGGAAACCGCTAGCAACTTGTCGGACTTGGGGGGAATTGCAGCGAAAAGGGGAGTGGTGAGGGCAGATTTTGCGGATTTTGAAGGCCAATAGTTATTCTGCTGGCGGAAAAAGCGGCGAAATATGAACCGGCCAGACGTTTTTGCGGCCGATTTCCTTTAAGTCCGACAGGCTGTCAGGGACGTATGCGTTGGGTAACCGCAGATGTTCAGCAGATCCGTTGTCATTGTAGCTGCCCTGCCGGGATGGCCTGCTGCACCTTCCTTCAGCGCCATCCCCGATCCGATGCTCCACCGTAGGTGGGATTTATAGGCTGGCCTCGCGCTTGAGTACTTCCTCAATCCTGAGATCCACTTCCGGTTTTCCGCCAAAAACGGTTCCCACCTTCTTTTTGTCAAGATGCTCCAGGTTGGTGGTATAGGCCTGAGTCGGTAATGGAAAGAATTTAACTTCTTGCACCAGCGCGGGCGCATTTTTCATGTAGAACTCGATAAGCTGCCTGACTTCGGGTCGCTCTGCCGACTTGATGTTTACGTATATGAAAATAGGGCGGGACAAAGGCTGGTAACTTCCCTCCTCCACAGTTTTGGCGGAGGGAATGATAGCCCCTTTACCCGCATCGATGGCAACAGCCTTCAGTTTTTTCTTATTTTCGGCATAGTAGGCAAAACCAAAAAAACCGAGGCCGTTCTTGTCGCTGGCCACTCCCTGCACTAATACGTTATCATCCTCGGATGCCGTAAAATCCCCACGGCTCGATTTGGCCTTACCGACGATGGCTTCCGTAAAGTAATCGAAAGTACCCGAATCCGCGCCCGCGCCGTAGAGCTTGATCGTTTCATCGGGCCATGCCGGGTTCACCTGGCTCCATTTGGTGA
This sequence comes from Nitrosospira briensis C-128, assembly GCF_000619905.2. Classification (NCBI taxonomy): domain Bacteria; kingdom Pseudomonadati; phylum Pseudomonadota; class Betaproteobacteria; order Nitrosomonadales; family Nitrosomonadaceae; genus Nitrosospira; species Nitrosospira briensis. The sequence goes on from NZ_CP012371.1 coordinate 1,270,862, forward strand.
TTTTACCCTGCGCCGCAGGCTCCCATATCTTCTTCAACTCTGCGACGGTAATCGTGTTGCTCCAGCCGTTCTTCGGATTCACTACCACAGTCAGCGCATCAAATGCGATCGGCATTTCGATATATTGAATGCCCGTTTTTTTGCAATCGTCCATTTCCTTTTTAAGAATAGGGCGCGAAGCGTTGACAATATCTGTCTCACCACGACAGAATTTCTTGAAACCCCCGCCAGTCCCTGAAATGCCGACTGTGACTTTAACCGCACCTTTCGTGTCCTTCTGAAAATCTTCGGCCACTGCTTCAGTAATTGGATAAACGGTACTGGAACCGTCGATTTTCACAATTGCATCAGCCGCCGCAATGCCATTGATACTGATCAGTCCGGCAAATACGACGGACATTCTCATTTTATTGCTATTCGGTAATTTCAACATTTCCCCCGTTTACTTGTCAGATGATCAGATATCGCATTTTTGGAGCATCAGTCATGCTAGGTCATTAGTATTACGGTCTTGTGACATTCCTTGTGAACCTGACAGGTTCTTGCGGGCACGACCGGAACCTCGCACCCATGGCACCTGCTTTATCGACGTTTCACTCCACTGCAGCGTTTCGCACGATATCCGCTATTTTTTCCGCCCAATGTTTAACCTTCTGCTTGGACTCACCCTCGACCATCACTCGTATCAGAGGTTCTGTGCCTGATGGGCGCAATAGCACGCGGCCGCTATCGTCAAGATCGCGCTCGGCTTCTGCCTGGGCCGCTTTGATCGCCACATTGGCACGCGAATCGAACCCCTTGGGGACCTTGACGTTAATCAACTGCTGAGGATATAGCGTGACGCCATGTGCAAGCTCCGGCAGCGTTTTGGCGGAATCTCTCATGGCATATAACACTTGCAGCGCGGAAATAATGCCGTCGCCAGTGGTATGTTTATCGATGCAAAGAATATGGCCAGAGCCTTCGCCGCCCAGTTGCCAGCCTTCTTTCTGCAATAGCTCCAATACATAGCGATCGCCGACGTTAGCGCGGGCAAACGGGATATCCAGTTTCCTTAAACCGTTTTCCACCGCGAGATTAGTCATTAATGTTCCCGCTACTCCGCCCTTGAGCAACCCCTTCTGCTGGCGATGCTTGGCAATAATATAGATCAGCCGGTCGCCATCGTAAAGCACGCCTTTTTCGTCAGCCATGATTACGCGATCACCGTCACCATCAAGCGCAATACCAATATCGGCGTGATGCAGCCGGACCGCTTCCTGCAGAGCGGCACCATGCGTAGCGCCGCATTCGAGATTGATATTGAGGCCGTCGGGCTGCGCGCCGATGGCAACGACATCCGCACCCAGTTCATGCAGCACCGGGCCGGCAATTTGATATGTCGCACCATGAGCGCAGTCAACCACAATCCGCAAACCGCGCAGATCGAGATGATTCGGAAAGGTACTTTTGCAGAATTCGATGTAACGCCCTCTGGCGTCATTGACTCTGCGCGCTTTCCCGAGCTGCGCTGACGGCATCGATTTGATGGGCGCCTTCAGTCCCGCCTCTATCGCGTGCTCGGTCACATCGGGCAACTTCGTGCCCGCTGCGGAAAAAAACTTGATGCCGTTGTCTTCGAACGGATTATGTGAAGCGGAAATGACGATACCCGCCTGCAGCCGCAGGGCACGAGTGAGGTAAGCCACCGCCGGCGTCGGCATAGGCCCCGAAAGCAGCACATCCACTCCCGCGGCGGAAAGTCCCGCTTGTAGCGCTGATTCAAGCATGTACCCTGATATGCGAGTGTCCTTACCGATCAGTACCGCCGGACGTTCGCCCTTGGATAAATGCCATTCTGACGATGCCAGGACCTGGCCGGCAGAATAACCAAGATGCATAACAAATTCGGGCGTGATAGGCATCTCTCCTACACGCCCGCGTATGCCGTCAGTTCCAAAATATTTTTTTGTCAATTGAAGGCTCCGTCGATAGTTACAATCCAGCGGCGGCGTAAGCGCGCCCTGCAGTTTATTGTCGTTGCTCGATAATATTATAAACCGCTAGCGCATCCCTGGTTGCTTTTACATCGTGTACCCGCACAATTGCCGCACCCCTCGCCACTGCCGCCAGAGCGGCGGCAATACTGGCGTGAACCCGATCGCCCACTTCGTTACCGGTAATTTTCCCCAGCATTGCCTTACGCGACAACCCCACCATTATCGGCACACCAAGATCGGTGAAACGGTCAAGATGGCGCAGCAACTGGATATTATGGTCGTGCGTTTTACCAAAGCCAAAACCGGGATCCATCACCAACAGCTCACGCGAGATACCTGCGGCTTGCGCCGCATCGAGGCGCTGTTGCAGAAAGGTTTTCACTTCCGCCACCACATCATCGTATCGAGGATCGATTTGCATGTTGCGCGGGGCACCGCGCATGTGCATGAGGCATGCTGCCACGCCGCCGGCCGCAACCGCCTCCAGCGCACCCGCTGCCTGTAGCGCATTGACATCGTTAATCATGGCTGCGCCAGCCGCTATCGACGCACGCATCACCTCCGGCTTGGAGGTATCGACCGAAACAGATACGTTCATGTTGGCCATAGCTTCCACTACCGGGATGACGCGGCGCAATTCTTCCTCCACACTGATGGAGGTGCTGCCGGGACGGGTGGATTCGCCGCCGACATCCAGCCAGTCCGCCCCCTCTTCAATCAGGCGTACCGCATGGCGGAGCGCACGTTCTGTCGATCCGCACAAACCGCCGTCGGAAAAGGAGTCTGGCGTTACATTGACGATCCCCATCACGAGGGTTCGGCCAGGATGATGCGCGTTAAATTGCGGAAATAGGGGCACGGAAATCCGGGGATATAGCCGTCAATTAGAAATTGAAAAAGGCGGGACGAGCCCGCCTTTTTCTTTTAGATACCCAGCTTGGGAATATCTTACGCTTAAACTTCCTGAGCAGGTGTTGCTGTTGGCGCTGGCGCTGTCGGAGGGGTATTGTCCCTGGGCGGCGTCGGCGTGGACTTGCTGGGCTTCGGAGCCCGCGGTGGGCGACCTTCCATTATATCGCCGATCTGATCAGAGTCTATGGTTTCCCATTCCAGCAGCGCTTTGGTCATCACCTCGATTTTGTCGCGGTTTTCCTCTATCAGCTTGCGGGCCAACGTGTACTGCATATCGATGATACGGCGAATTTCAACGTCCACCTTCTGCATGGTGGCTTCGCTGACGTTCTTGTGGGTGGTAACGGAACGACCGAGAAAAACTTCTCCCTCATTCTCGCCATATACCATTGGACCAAGGGAATCCGACATGCCCCATTGCGTAACCATACGCCTTGCCATTTCCGTGGCGCGCTCGAAGTCATTGGATGCGCCCGTCGTCATCTGCCCCATGAACACTTCCTCGGCGATACGTCCGCCGAACAGCACCGCAATATTCTGCAGAATTTCCTCGCGGTCCATGCTGAAGCGGTCTTCCGTCGGCAACTGCATTGTCACACCTAGCGCGCGTCCTCGCGGAATGATGGAAACCTTGTGTACCGGGTCGGTCCTGGGCAGCAACTGCGCCACTACCGCATGCCCGGATTCATGATAGGCGGTGTTGCGCCGTTCGCGTTCCGGCATCACCACGGAGCGACGTTCCGCGCCCATGAAGATCTTGTCCTTTGCGCGCTCGAAGTCGTCCATATCCACGAGCCGCTTATTGCTGCGTGCCGCAAACAGCGCTGCCTCGTTCACCAGATTGGCCAGGTCGGCACCGGACATCCCCGGCGTACCTCGCGCAATGATTTCTGCATGCACATCGGGCGCGATCGGTACCTTGCGCATATGTACGTGCAGTATTTGCTCGCGCCCACGAATGTCGGGTAGCGGCACCGTCACCTGCCGGTCGAAACGGCCAGGACGCAATAGCGCCGGGTCAAGCACATCAGGCCGGTTGGTCGCTGCAATCACAATCACGCCGGCGGTTCCCTCGAAACCATCCATCTCGACCAGCAGTTGGTTCAATGTCTGTTCCCGCTCGTCATTCCCGCCGCCGAGGCCCGCACCGCGTTGACGGCCGACCGCGTCGATTTCATCGATAAAAATAATGCAGGGTGCGTGCTTCTTGGCTTGCTCGAACATGTCACGCACTCTCGCCGCACCGACACCGACAAACATTTCCACAAAATCAGAGCCGGAAATACTGAAAAACGGAACTTTGGCCTCGCCCGCAATCGCGCGAGCCAGAAGCGTTTTACCCGTGCCCGGGCTTCCCACCATCAACACACCGCGGGGAATCCGTCCCCCCAGCTTCTGGAACTTGCTGGGATCGCGCAAGAATTCGACCAGTTCCGAAACCTCTTCTTTGGCCTCCTCGCAACCCGCCACGTCAGCAAACGTTACCTGATTGGTGGACTCGTCAAGCATGCGCGCCTTGCTCTTTCCGAACGAGAACGCACCACCACCCCGGCCGCCTCCCTGCATTTGGCGCATAAAGAAAATCCATACGCCTATCAGTAGAAGCATCGGGAACCATGAAACGAAAATGTTCATCAGCAGCGATGGCTCTTCTTCCGGTTTGGCGTCAATGATGACGCCCGCCTTCAGCAGGTCGCTCACCATCCAGGGATCCGAAGGTGTGTAGGTGGTAAACCGCCGGCCATCGGATTTGGTACCTTTCAGCGTCCGCCCTTCAATGGTCACCTTGGCAATCCTGCCCTGCTTCACTTCGTCGATGAACTGCGAATATTCCATCGGCGCCTGTGCCGCCTGTCGCGTGCTGAACTGATTGAACACCGTCATCAGCACCAAAGCAATCACAAGCCAGATGGCCATGTTTTTAATGAGATTGTTCAAGATAGCTCCTTGGCTTGCGCCGTCAAAATCCTTGAATGCTTCATTCTAAACCCATTTCGAGATTTATAATAGCCAGCCTGCCATGGCTCTTATAGCATTTCGTAAACCCGGTGTTTCGTAAACTCGCCTGCATATCATTTGCTTTCGGTTCAAATGCTCATCTCCGCTTCCCCATCCCCAGCAAATAGAGTTCACTGCTGCGACCGCGGGATGCCTCAGGCTTACGTGTTATCACTCGACTGAATGTAGCACGCATTGCGCGTAAAAACCCCTCAAAACCGGAACCTTGAAATACTTTGACGAGAAAATTACCATCAGAGTTCAATCGCTCCGCGGAAAACTCCAAAGCAAGCTCCGCCAGATACATACCGCGCGCTTGATCGGTTACTCCTATGCCCGTTATATTAGGTGACATATCCGAAATTACAAGGTCAAGGGGATATTTCCCAAGATGTATTTTCAGTTCCGCTAAAACGGACGCTTCAGTGAAATCGCCTTGAATGAAGGTGACCCCGGGCAAAGCCGCCATTTCCAGCCGATCCAGCGCAACCACCCTGCCTTTTCCAGCCAGTTTTTCTGCCGCCACTTGCGACCAGCCACCCGGAGCCGCGCCGAGGTCTACCACTGTCATGCCTGGCCGAAGCAGATGATCACGCTCGGCAATCTCGATCAGTTTGTAAGCGGCGCGTGAACGGTAACCTTCTTTTTTTGCCTGCTTTACAAAAAAATCATTCACATGCTCTTTCATCCAGGCTTTGCTGGTTTTGGAGGATTTCATCGCGTAAAATGGACGATTTTCGGAAAACTAATGTTAGAACTCGCACTCGCCAGACGGCAAGCACTCAAGGCGCTTGCCCATGCCATCAAGCCAATTGTCTGGATAGGCGGAGCCGGTCTGTCGGAAGGCGTTATCCATGAACTGGATCAGGGCCTCAAAAGTCACGAGCTGATCAAAATCAAGGTATCGGGGGATGAGCGTGAAGCAAGAAATATCCTGCTGGGTGAAATCTGCGAGCGGCTCGGAGCCGCTCCTATACAGCATATCGGCAAGATACTGGTGATTTATCGTCCCAAGCCGGAAAAAATAAGCTCACCTGACACTACCCCTCTTCGCAATGAGAAGAAGTCACGCCGAACCAGACAGGGTTTACCGGGTGGTATCCCGAACTGATACGTTACTGCGCATTGCCCATTGAAAATGGATATGGCAATGCTCAAACATATCTGACGTCAAGAATCTCATACTCCCGCAATCCACCCGGCGCCATGACTTCGGCCACATCCCCGGGGTACTTGCCGATCAGCGCACGAGAAATGGGGGAACTGATGGAGATTTTTCCCTCCTTGATGTCGGCTTCGTCGTCCCCGACAATCTGGTAAGTTACCGTCGTCGCGTTGGCTATGTCCTCCAGATCGATCGTTGCGCCGAATACACAGGCGCCATCCGCGTCGAGCAAAGCGGGATCGATGACCTGAGCATTGGAAAGCTTGCTCTCCAATTCAGCGATGCGTCCCTCGACAAAACCCTGTCGGTCCTTGGCGGCTTCGTATTCCGCATTTTCGGAAAGATCACCGTGAGCGCGAGCTTCTGCAATCGCCGCGATAACGGCCGGACGCTGCACGGTTTTCATTTCTTGCAATTCAGCGCGCAGTTTTCCGGCGCCGACCACTGTTAAGGGAATTGTGCTCATAAGACTTTTATCACCACCTGTTTTATATTCGATTTCGTTGATCGATCTATTTCGCTAAATTTGCGGCAAGTCCGTTCCCTGCGCCTTGAACGGCACATTCCCACCTCCATCTGCATGAAAGGATGCGGCTGGCCTCACTCCTCGCAATCCGTGAAGTGTTTGTAAACTGTAGGCTTGCAACTCCTGCATGCTTGCCATGCCGATGCAGGCAGCGCGTGCGCCTGCCAGCGTAGTGTAATAGGTTACCCTTGCCTGCAACACGGCATGACGGATCGAGTAAGAGTCGTGAATCGCGCTCCGCTTGTCTTCCACAGTATTGATAATCAAAGCCATCTCACCGTTTTTGATCATGTCCACAATATGTGGGCGCCCTTCCGCCATCTTGTTTACCGGCGTTACGGCCAGCCCCGCCGAGCTCAGGACTGTTGCAGTACCACGGGTAGCATAAAGCGTGAATCCCAGTTGCGCAAGATTGCGCGCAATTTCCACCACGCGGGGCTTATCCGTTTGGCGGACGCTGATGAAGACTTTACCCGAGAGCGGGAGTTTTACGCCGGCGGCCAGTTGCGACTTCACAAACGCTTCGGCAAACGTTTGCCCCACTCCCATCACTTCACCGGTAGACTTCATTTCGGGTCCGAGTATGGTATCTACACCCGGAAATTTTATAAAAGGAAAGACAGCTTCCTTTACGGAATAATAGTAGGGAATGAATTCCTTGATCACACCCTGGCGTGCAAGCGTTATCCCCGTCATGCAGCGCGCAGCAATTTTTGCCAATTGCAATCCGGTGGCTTTGGATACGAAAGGCACGGTACGAGAGGCTCTCGGATTTACCTCGAGTACGTAAACGGTATCACCCTGAATGGCAAATTGTACATTCATCAATCCTACGACCTTGAGCGCGCGCGCCATTGCCGAAGTCTGGCGGCGTAGCTCATCCTGGATCGAAGCTGACAGGTTGAAAGGCGGCAACGAACATGCCGAATCGCCTGAATGCACACCGGCCTGCTCGATGTGTTCCATGATTCCCCCGATCAGCACGGTTTCGCCATCGCAAATCGCATCCACATCCACTTCCACTGCGTCGTTCAGAAAATGGTCCAGCAGCACCGGCGAATCGTGCGAAACCTTCACGGCCTGGTGCATGTACCGTTCAAGATGTGCTTGCTCATGGATGATTTCCATGGCTCGCCCTCCCAGTACGTAACTGGGACGAACCACCAGCGGATAACCGATTTCGCCGGCAGCGGCAATCGCTGCTTCCGCATTTCGCGCGATACGGTTTGGTGGTTGTTTCAGCCCAAGCTGGTGCAGCATTTTCTGAAAACGCTCCCGATCTTCGGCACAGTCGATCATGTCCGGGCTGGTACCGATAATAGGGACCCCGTTAGCCTCGAGATCGCGTGCAAGCTTCAGCGGCGTCTGCCCGCCATATTGCACGATTACCCCCAGCGGCTTCTCCACCGCGACGATCTCGAGTACGTCCTCCAAAGTCAGGGGCTCGAAATAAAGCCGATCCGAAGTATCGTAATCGGTCGAAACCGTCTCGGGATTACAGTTGACCATGATAGTCTCGAACCCATCCTCGCTTAAGGCCAGCGCCGCATGAACACAGCAGTAATCGAATTCGATACCCTGACCGATACGGTTGGGGCCGCCCCCCAGTACCATGATCTTCTTCCTGTCACTCGGCAGCGCTTCACATTCCTCTTCGTAGGTGGAGTACATATAAGCAGTATGGGTGGCAAACTCGGCGGCGCAGGTGTCGACCCGCTTGTATACCGGACGCAGGCCGAACTGGTGCCGCCGGGCGCGAACCGCCTCCTGTGTCACATTCATCAGTTTCGCCAGCCGCTGATCGGAGAAACCGCTACGTTTCAGTTTACGCAATGCCTGCAGATCAAATGTATCCAGAGGTTTTCCGGCAACGGACTGCTCCTGCCTTACCAGATCTTCGATCTGGGCCAGGAACCAGGGATCGATGCGCGTATGCTCGTGAATTTCATCAAAAGCCATGCCGCAACGAAACGCGTCGGCAACAAACCAGATCCGATCCGGGCCCGGATCAGCCAGTTCGGCTGCGATCGTTTCAATATCCGCCGTTTTCTCATCCAACCCGTCTACGCCGATCTCCAATCCACGCAGGGCTTTTTGAAAAGATTCCTGAAAAGTTCGCCCAATCGCCATGACCTCGCCCACCGACTTCATCTGTGTGGTGAGGCGATCATTGGCCTGGGGAAATTTCTCAAAAGCGAAACGCGGTATTTTGGTGACGACATAATCGATGGAGGGTTCGAATGATGCCGGCATCGCCCCGCCGGAAATGTCGTTCCTGAGTTCATCCAGTGTATAACCCACTGCGAGCTTGGCCGCCACCTTGGCGATGGGAAATCCCGTCGCCTTCGAAGCCAGCGCGGAGGAGCGCGATACCCGCGGATTCATCTCGATTACAAGCATGCGTCCGTCCTGCGGGCTGATAGCAAACTGCACATTGGAACCACCTGTTTCCACCCCTATTTCGCGCAACACCGCTATCGATGCATTACGCATGATCTGGTATTCCCTGTCGGTCAGGGTCTGTGCCGGCGCTACGGTGATGGAGTCCCCGGTGTGCACCCCCATGGGATCGAGGTTTTCAATGGCGCAGATAACGATGCAATTGTCTTTCGTATCGCGTATTACCTCCATTTCGAATTCTTTCCAGCCGATGACCGATTCCTCGATCAACAATTCCCGCGTAGGCGAAGCTTCCAGCCCGCGTTCGCAGATATCCAGAAATTCCTCGCGGTTGTATGCGATACCGCCGCCGCTACCACCCATGGTAAATGACGGACGGATAATAGCTGGATAACCCACCATTGCCTGTACCTGCAGCGCTTCCTCCAAACTATGGGCAATGGCAGAACGTGCCGAACTCAACCCGATACGGGTCATTGCCTGCTTGAATTTCTCGCGATCCTCGGCCTTGTCGATAGCGTCGCGCGAAGCGCCGATCAGCTCGACACCGTATTTTTGAAGCACGCCATTCTTGGCCAGGTCGAGAGCACAATTCAACGCCGTCTGTCCGCCCATCGTCGGCAATAGCGCATCCGGGCGCTCGATGGCGATAATCTTTTCCACCATGGGCCAGATAATGGGCTCGATATAGGTGGCATCCGCCATTTCCGGATCGGTCATGATGGTTGCAGGATTGGAATTCACCAGGATGATGCGATAACCTTCCTCCCGCAACGCCTTGCACGCCTGGGTACCGGAATAATCGAACTCGCATGCCTGCCCGATAATGATAGGCCCCGCACCGATAATGAGGATGGATTTTATGTCGTTACGTTTAGGCATGGCTGCAGTGAAATTTTTGGGGTGACGTCGATACGCTGCCTCAGGAAACGCTGGCTAAATTCCATAAGAAGTGCGTTTCAGCAAAATCGGAATAATCGCAGGGCGCATTGCGAGCAGTAGCCGGATTTCTCCCTCTGGTGGTGCCAAGGAATACAATGCAGTGAGCGCCCGTGCCGGACCTATTCAGGAGTCTCTTTCATATTTGTATTTCATCCGTTTTTTTCCATCAATCCGATAAATTTATCGAATAAATAATCCAGATCGTGAGGCCCAGGACTTGCCTCAGGATGTCCCTGAAAGCAGAATGCACGCTGGCCGATCAACTCGAATCCCTGCAAGCTGCCGTCAAATAACGACAGATGCGTAACGCGTGCATTCTTCGGCAGGGTGTCGATATCCACCGCAAAGCCGTGGTTCTGGCTGGTAATCGCTACCGTGCCACTGTCCAGATCCTTCACGGGGTGATTGGCGCCGTGGTGGCCGAATTTCATCTTTACGGTCTTGGCCCCACTCGCCAACCCCAGCAGTTGGTGTCCCATGCAAACACCAAAGATGGGTACTTCTTCTTCAAGCAATCTTCTGATTGTGGAAATTGCGTAATCGCAGGGCTCTGGATCGCCAGGTCCATTGGAAAGAAATACACCGTCGGGCCGCAGTGCCAGAATCTCGTCAGCGGTGGTTTGAGCAGGAAGTACCGTAACCTTGCAGTGGCGTTGCGCCAATTTGCGCAGCATGTTGCGCTTAACGCCAAAATCCACCGCGGCGACATGGAAGCGAGGGGTCTTATCGACCTGGTAATCGCACCCCAACCTCCATTCACCTTCGTTCCATTCGTAAGGCTGAGTGCAACTCACGACTTTAGCCAGATCCATTCCCATCAGTCCGGGAAATTCCCGAGCGCGTTTCAGCGCTTCAGCTTCATCGAGAAAACCTGCCATGATACAGCCTGACTGCGCACCTTTTTCGCGCAAGATACGCGTAAGCTTGCGCGTATCAATATCTGCAATCGCCACCACGCCATGTTGCCTGAGGTATTCCGGCAAGGTCTGGGTCTGTCTCCAATTACTTGAGACGAGGGAAAGATCCCGAATTACCAGGCCCGCGGCATATACGCGATCGGTGTCGCCGGATTCCACATCATCCGGATTGGTACCCGTATTGCCAATGTGCGGATAAGTCAACGTAATGATCTGCCGGCAATATGAAGGATCAGTCAGTATTTCCTGGTAGCCGGTCATGGAAGTGTTGAATACCACTTCCCCCGTACTGACGCCTTCAAGGCCGATAGAAATGCCGCGGAAAACTGTGCCGTCGGCGAGTGCGAGAACGGCATGCGGACGTTGTGACACGGGAGACTCCTGCGAATGAGACAAGACATGAAAATGGGACAAGCTGTCATTGTCCCATTTTATAAGTGCGAGATTATACTTCGAAAAGCGGCTTCAGTGAAACTGCCGCCGTATCATGTGACCGCGAAGGCGTGCGCAGCATACTTGGCACAGGATTAATCGCGTAATCCCAGCACATCCTGCATATCGAACAATCCGCTCTGTCTGTCGGCAAGAAATCGCGCAGCACGCAGCGCGCCTTCGGCGAAAGTTGCGCGACTGCCAGCCTTGTGTGAAATCTCGATGCGCTCGCCCGTCCCTGCAAACATCACGATATGATCGCCAACGATATCTCCGCCGCGCACGGTGGCGAAACCAATGGTGCCAGGCGCCCGCTCGCCGGTATTGCCTTCACGTGCGTAGACCGCGATTTCGGAGAGCTCTCTGCCGAGCGCGCCTGCGATCACCTCGCCCATCTGCAACGCAGTGCCGGACGGCGCGTCAACCTTGTGCCGATGATGGGCCTCGATAATTTCTATGTCGTAACCCGTGTTCAGGTTCAATGCCTTGGCCGCTGTCTCCAACAGCTTGAAAGTAACGTTCACACCCACGCTCATATTGGGAGCAAATACAATTGATATGTCTTTTGATGCGGCTTTGAGTTCTTCTTTTTGTTCAGCCGAAAAACCGGTCGTGCCGATTACCATTTTAACCCCCGCCGCACGGCACGCCGAAAGGTGCGCAAGCGTCCCTTCAGGCCGGGTGAAATCAATCAGCACATCGGTTGCCCGCAACCCGGGAGCAACATCATCGGTAATGGCAATGCCACACGGCGCACCGGCCAATTCCCCCGCATCCCTTCCGAGAAATGGGCTCCCGGTACGCTCCAGCGCGGCACTCAATTGCATGTCCGGGGCCTGGGCGATAGCCTCCAGCAAAGCTCGCCCCATCCGGCCCGAACTTCCAGCGATGGCAATTTTCAATGTCGTCATTTATCTCAGGAATTTTTTTGGATCGCCCAAGGTGATCCTATTCTTTCGGCAGGTCTGCTTCCATATTACCCATATCCGCTGCTGGCGACGGCACCAGCCTGGGACCGCGTTTTTCCGGCTCCGGCAAACTTGAAGCCTCATTCACGTAGGGAATTCCGCTCGACGCAGCCATACTGGTGGCAGCAGCCGCCGTTTCGCCCTGGGCGGCGATATCGCTGGAACCCGGAATACTGGGTTCCTCTTTATTGGGAGCGGGAGTATCGGTCACTGCGTAAGTCGCGGCTTGGGAACCTTCCTCTTTACTCGACGCAGGGATATCGCCGGGTACTTGATCAGCATCCTCCTTCCTGGTCATTTGAGTGCTGCTTTCTTCCTTGACCACGGGCCTGGTTGACTCGCCCGGCATGGAAGGCTCGGTTGACGGCGGCTGAACAAAAGCAAGCGAAGGCGTAAAAGTGCCATTTGTGCTCACTAGTTTATCGCCTTCAAAAAAAACTGCCAGATGTCTTTGCTCGACCAGCTTCCCCCTCTGCTCGAGGCGATATACATAATCCCAGCGGTTTTCATGGAAAGCGTCACTAATCATGGGAGAGCCCAGCGCAAAGCGTACCTGCGACCGAGTCATGCCGGGCTTTAGTTTGTTCACCATTTCCTGGGTAATGACATTCCCCTGCTGGATTTCGATTTTATAGATCAAAGATGGAACAGACGAACATCCGGCGAGCAATAGCAAACCGACCAACGTGAGTATTCTTGCGCGCATCGCGACGACGTAGGTTTCCAAAGCGAACTCAACGTTATATGATACAGCAAATAATCTAATGGATGGATATAGAGCTATGAGTAAGCCAAACAATCTCAAGACCATGGGCTTGAAAGCCACGCTGCCGCGCCTTAGAATACTCAGTTTGTTCGAAAGCAGCACGGTGCGCCATCTTTCGGCCGAGGATGTTTACAGAACCCTCATCGGAGAAGGGGAAGATATCGGTCTCGCCACCGTGT